>NZ_JBHZBH010000074.1:0-18341 GCF_042754765.1 Nonomuraea sp. NPDC059194
CCATCGCAGGAGCCACCAGGCCGCAGCGCGCAGGCACCACTTTAGGCAGCGCCTGCGCCTTCAACTCATCCCGATCTAGCTATGTAGTACTAGCCCGCGTAGCCGAGGCGACGGCTGATCTCGTCGGCGCCGCTCATCAGGACGGGAGCCAGCTCGTGCATGCGCTCGGCGCTGAAGCGGTAGGCGGGCCCCGACGCGCTGACGGCCGCGACCACCTCTCCGTGGTAGGAGCGGATGGGCGCGGCCATGGCGTTGAGGCCCTCCTCCAGCTCCTCCAGGCAGAAGGCGTAGCCGACGGCGCGCGTCTGGGTCAGCTGCTGCTCCAGCTCCTGGACGCCGGTGATCGTCCGGGGCGTGAAGCTCTCCAGCTTGCCGTCCGACAGCAGCCTGGCGCGCTGCCGCTCGTCGAGGTAGGCCAGCAGCACCTTGCCGCTGGAGGTGGCGTGGAGCGGGGTGACCTGGCCGACCCAGTTGTAGGCGGTCACCGCCGAGGGCCCCCTGACCTGGTCGAGGTTGACCGCGTAGGTGGAGCGCAGGACGGCGATGTTGACCGTCTCGCCGATCTCCTGGGCCAGCCGCTGGCAGATCGCCCGTCCGCGCTGGGTGATGTCCATCTGCGTGCTGACGCCGCCGGCCAGCCTGATGATGCCGAAGCCGAGGCGGTACTTGCCCCTGTCCTCGGCCTGCTCGACCAGCCCGCGGGCCTCGAGCGCGCCGAGCAGCCGGAAGGCCGTCGACTTGTGGACGTCGATCTCGGCGGCCACCTCGCTGACTCCGGCCTCTCCCCGGCGCGAGAGGATCTCCAGCACGCTGATGGCCCGGTCGACCGACTGCACGCCCCCGCTGCTCGAGTCGTTGCTCATAGCGAAACTGTAAGTGCTGAAGGGAACCGCGTCGAACACAAGGCCAAAAGATCTCCTGTTGCGACTAGTGCAACACAATGCGTATGGCGATACGATTCGTGAAACGCGCGAGCGAGACGAGGCAACATGACGTCACAGCAGTACGACTTCGTCATCGTCGGAGGCGGCTCGGCGGGCAGCGCCCTGGCCAACCGGCTCTCCGCGGACCCCGCCACGCGGGTACTGGTCCTCGAGGCCGGCCGATCGGATTATCCGTGGGACGTCTTCATCCACATGCCGGCCGCGCTGCCCTTCCCGATCGGCAACCGCTTCTACGACTGGAAGTACGAGTCGGAGCCCGAGCCGCACATGCACGGCAGGCGCATCTACCACGCGCGCGGCAAGGTGCTCGGCGGCTCCAGCAGCATCAACGGCATGATCTTCCAGCGCGGCAACCCGCTCGACTACGAGCGGTGGGGCGCCGACCCGGGGATGAAGACGTGGGACTACGCCCACTGCCTGCCGTACTTCAAGCGGATGGAGAACTGCCTGGCCGATCCTGGCACGCCCTTCCGCGGCCACGACGGGCCGCTGGCGCTGGAGCGGGGGCCGGCGAGCACGCCGCTCTACGACGCCTTCTTCGAGGCCGTGCAGCAGGCGGGCTACCCCCTCACCGACGACGTCAACGGCTACCGGCAGGAGGGCTTCGCCCGCTTCGACCGAAACATCAGGCGCGGTCGCCGGCTCAGCGCGGCCCGCGCCTACCTGCACCCGGTGATGAAGCGGCCGAACCTCACGGTCAAGACGCGGGTGCTGGTCACCCGGATCATCTTCGAGGGCAAGCGCGCCGTCGGCGTGGAGTTCGACGGCGGCAGGGTCCGCGCGGGCGAGGTCATCCTGTGCGGAGGGGCGATCAACTCGCCGCAGCTCCTGCAGCTGTCCGGCGTCGGCAACGCGCGCGAACTCGGCGCCCTCGGCATCGACGTGGTGCACGACCTGCCGGGCGTGGGGGAGAACCTCCAGGACCACCTGGAGGTCTACATCCAGCACGGCTGCAGCCAGCCCGTCTCCATGCAGCCGAACCTGCAGAAGTGGCGCCACCCGTGGATCGGCGCCCAGTGGCTGTTCCTGCGCAAGGGGCCCGGCGCGACCAACCACTTCGAGGCGGGCGGCTTCGTCCGCGGCAACGACGACGTCGACTACCCCAACCTGATGTTCCACTTCCTGCCCATCGCCGTGCGCTACGACGGCTCGGCGCCCTCGGGCGGGCACGGCTACCAGGTGCACGTGGGGCCCATGTACTCCGACGCGCGCGGCTCCGTCAAGATCAAGAGCACCGACCCCCGGCGGCATCCGGCCCTGCGCTTCAACTACCTGTCCACCGAACAGGACCGGCGCGAGTGGGTGGAGGCCGTCAGGGTGGCCCGCGACATCCTCGGCCAGCCCGCGCTCGGCGAGTACAGCACGGGCGAGATCTCGCCCGGCCCCTCCGTGGAGACCGACGAGCAGATCCTCGACTGGGTGGCCAAGGACGGCGAGACCGCCCTGCACCCGTCCTGCACCGCCAGGATGGGCGTGGACGAGATGGCGGTCACCGACCCGGAGACCATGCGGGTGCACGGCGTCGACGGGCTGCGGGTGGTCGACGCCTCGGTCATGCCGTACGTCACCAACGGCAACATCTACGCGCCGGTGATGATGCTCGCGGAGAAGGCGGCCGACCTCATCCTCGGCAACACGCCGCTGCCGCCCGAGACGACCGAGTTCTACCGTCACCGCGCCTGAGACATGAGGAAAGGCGGTGGGGGGAACCCCACCGCCTTTCCTCATGGGCGTCGCCTCAGCGGAAGACGACCGTACGGTCCCCGTTGAGCAGCACGCGGTGCTCGCTGTGCCACTTGACCGCCCTGGCCAGCACCTGGGCCTCGACGTCCCGGCCCGCGGCCACCAGGTCCTCGGGGTCGAGTTCGTGGTCCACCCTGGCCACGTCCTGCTCGATGATGGGGCCCTCGTCGAGGTCGGCCGTGACGTAGTGCGCGGTCGCGCCGATGAGCTTCACCCCCCGCTCGTGGGCCTGGTGGTACGGCTTGGCGCCCTTGAAGCCCGGCAGGAACGAGTGGTGGATGTTGATGGCCCTGCCTTCCAGTTGCTTGCACAGGTCGTCGGACAGGATCTGCATGTAGCGGGCCAGCACCACCAGGTCCGCCTCGTACTCCGCGACCAGTTCGAGCACCCTGGCCTCGGCCTCGGCCTTGCCAGCCGCAGTGACGGGGACGTGGTGGAACGGCACGCCGTAGGAGGCCGCGAGCGGCTCCAGGTCGGGATGGTTGGAGACGATCGCGGGGACGTCGATGTTCAGGCCGCCGACCTGTCTGCGGAACAGCAGGTCGTTCACGCAGTGGCCGAACTTCGACACCATGACGAGCGCCCGCGTGGGCGTCGCCGCGTCGTTGAGCTGCCAGGTCATCTGGTAGGACTCGGCGACGTAGGCGAAGCCCTCGCGCAGCTCCTCCAGCCCGTCCTGGGCGGCGAAGTGGACCCGCATGAAGAAGCCGCCGCCGCGTCTGTCGTTGAACTGCTTGCTCTGCAACATGTCACCGCGGTGCTGCACGAGGAAGCTGCTCACCGCGTACACGATGCCAGGCTTGTCCGAGCAGGAGACGGTGAGGATGAACTCGCGGCCTGGGCCTGGACGAGGAGACATCACACCTCCTTGTGTTGCGTATTACGCAAAATGGTGATGTATACGCAACAGCGTGGACGCGCGCAGGCCCGCCCGTCAAGAGGGATGGCGGCCGGTAAACGGAATCACAACGTATGTATTCGCCCAGCGATTCCCTCAAAGCCTTGACGAACAGAGGGTAACGGGTCAATTCTGTTCCCCACTGAGCATTGTCTTGCGTCATACGCAACGATCAGGGGTGTGCCGATGACCGATCTCCACATCGGAGGCACGTGGACCAAGCCGGTCGCCGGCGGACAGCGGAACATCCTTTCGCCCGCCGACGGCAGCCTCGTGACCACGGTCGCCGAAGCAACAGCGGCCGACACCGTGGCCGCCATCAGCGCCGCGCGCCACGCCTTCGACAGCGGCCCGTGGCCGTCCACCCCCGCCAGGGAGCGGGGCGCGCTGCTGTACGCGGTCGCCGACCTGGTCGAACGCGACCGCGATGCCTTCGCCCGCGCCGAGTCCGGCGACACCGGCAAGCGCCTGGTCGAGAGCGAGTACGACGTCGACGACTCCGTCGCCTGCCTGCGCTACTTCGCGGGCGTGGCCGGCACCGACGCGGGACGGGTCGTCGACACCGGCCGCGACGACGCGATCAGCAGGGTCGTCTACGAGCCCGTCGGCGTCTGCGGCCTGATCACGCCGTGGAACTACCCGCTGCTGCAGACCACCTGGAAGGTCGCGCCCGCGCTGGCCGCGGGCAACACCTTCGTGCTCAAGCCCAGCGAGCTCACCCCGAGCACGGCGATCCTGCTGGTCAGGGCGCTGGAGGAGGCGGGCCTGCCGAAGGGCGTGGCCAACCTCGTGCTCGGCGCGGGACCCGAGGTGGGCGCGCCGCTGGCCGAGCACCCCGACGTGGACCTGGTCTCCTTCACCGGCGGCCTGGCCACCGGGCGGCGCATCATGGCCGCCGCCTCGGCCACGGTCAAGCGCGTCGCGCTGGAGCTCGGCGGCAAGAACCCCAACATCGTCTTCGCCGACGCCGACTTCGAGACCGCCGTCGACTTCGCGCTCACCGCCGTGTTCCTGCACTCCGGGCAGGTCTGCTCGGCGGGCGCGCGGCTGCTGGTCGAGGACTCCCTGCACGACGCGTTCGTCGACGAGGTGGTCAGGAGGGCCGAGCGCATCCGCCTCGGCGGCCCCTTCGACCCCGAGGCGCAGGCGGGCCCGCTCATCTCGGCGGCCCACCTGGCCAAGGTCGAGGAGTACGTGGCCGCGGGCCTGGCCGAGGGCGCCACTCTCCGGTGCGGCGGGCGCAGGCTGGACGGCGAGGGCTACTTCTTCCCGCCCACCATCCTCGACGACTGCAAGCAGGGCATGCGCGTGGTGCGGGAGGAATCCTTCGGCCCCGTGCTGACCGTCGAGCGCTTCACCACCGAGGAGGAGGCCATCCTCCTCGCCAACGACACCGAGTACGGCCTGGCCGGCGCGGTCTGGACCCAGGACGCCGGCAAGGCGCAGCGGGTCGCGGGACGCCTGCGCCACGGCACGGTGTGGATCAACGACTACCACCCCTACGTGCCGCAGGCCGAGTGGGGTGGCTTCAAGCAGTCTGGCATCGGCCGCGAACTGGGGCCGACCGGACTCGACGAGTACCGCGAGATCAAGCATGTGTGGCAGAACACCCGCCCGCGCCCCCAGCGGTGGTTCCCAGCGAACTGACGCTCCGAGACTCCCAAGAGGTGGTCATGACCGTGCCGTCACTGACCGAACGTAGTCAGCTCGACACCGAAGCCCCGCCCATCCTCGACGTCAGAGGGCTGTGGAAGGTGTTCGGTCCGAAGGCCGACGCGGTCGTCGGTTCCACACTCAGCCGTAAGGAGCTCAAGGAGCAGACCGGCTGCGTCGCGGCCGTCCGCGATGTCTCCTTCGAGGTACGGCGGGGCGAGGTGTTCGTCGTCATGGGCCTGTCCGGCTCCGGCAAGTCCACCCTCGTGCGCTGCCTGACCCGGCTGATCGAGCCCACCGCGGGCGAGATCGTGCTCGACGGCGAGGACATCCGCAAGGCCGACGACCGCAGGCTGCGCGAGCTGCGTAGGCACCGCATGGCCATGGTCTTCCAGCACTTCGGCCTGCTGCCGCACCGGTGCGTGCTGGACAACGTGGCCTTCGGCCTGGAGATCCGCGGTGTGCCCAAGCAGGACCGCTACGCCCGCGCCCGCGAGGTCGTCGGCCTGGTCGGCCTCAACGGCTTCGAGAACTCCTACCCCGACCAGCTGTCCGGCGGCATGCAGCAGCGGGTCGGGCTGGCCCGCGCGCTGGCCGCCGACCCCGAGGTGCTGCTGTTCGACGAGCCGTTCTCCGCGCTCGACCCGCTGATCAGGCGGGAGATGCAGAACGAGGTCATCCGCCTGCACCACGAGGTCGGCAAGACGATGATCTTCATCACCCACGACCTCAGCGAGGCGCTCAAGCTGGGCGACCGGATCCTCATCATGCGCGACGGCGAACTCGTCCAGGTCGGCACGCCCGACCAGGTGGTGGGCGCCCCCGCCGACGACTACGTCAGGGACTTCGTCAGCGACGTGCCGCGCTCGCACGTCCTGACGCTGCGCTGGATCATGCGCCAGCCCCTCCTGGACGAGTCGCTCGACGGCCCCGTGCTCGCCCCCGACGTCGTCATCCGCGACGCCGTACACGCGGTGCTCTCGGCCGACCGCCCGGTCCGCGTCATGGACGGCGACGACCTGCTCGGGGTGGTCACCAGCGCCGAGATCCTCGAAGTGATCGCGGGAGGGCAGGAACGATGACCTCCGTGGCGGTGGTGGCCGCCAGGCTACCGGCCCGCAGGTACCTGCTCCTGGCGGTGCTGGCCGTATGGGTGCTGGGCTGGGCGCTGTTCAACGGGCGGGACACGCTCGACCTCGGCGGCGCCGAGCTGACGCCCCTGCACACCTCGCTCAACGAGGGCATGGACGCCATCGACGACAGCCGCAACAGCAACCCGTTCTTCCTGTACTTCGTCAACTACATCAGGCTCTTCCTGGACGAGTCGGTGACGTTCGTCCAGGCGCTGATCAGCCAGCCCTCCTTCGGCAGGCCGGTGCCGCTGCTCGGCTGGCTCGGCGTCGTCGGGCTGGCCACCGCCATCGCGTGGCTGTGGGGCAACGGCAAGGTGGCGCTGCTCACCGCCGCGGGCTTCCTCTCCTTCGGCGTGCTGGGCCTGTGGCAGGAGAGCATGGACACCCTCGCTCTCACGCTGACCGCGGTCGTGCTCTCGCTGGCCGTCGGCATCCCGCTGGGAGTGTGGGCGGGGCTGAGCGACCGGTTCAACCGGCTGGTGACGCCGGTGCTCGACTTCATGCAGACGATGCCGACGTTCGTCTACCTGGCGCCGCTGACGCTCTTCTTCCTCATCGGGCCGGCCAGCGCCACGGTCGCCACGATGATCTACGCGATCCCGCCGGCGATCCGCATCACCTCGCACGGCATCAGGCAGGTCTCGCCGGACACGCTGGAGGCGGGCGCCTCGCTGGGCGCCACGGGAGCGCAGTCGCTGCGCCACGTGCGGCTGCCGATGGCCAAGCAGACGATCATCGTGGGTGTCAACCAGACGATCATGGCGGCCCTGTCCATGGCGACGATCGCGGCGCTCATCGACGCGCCAGGCCTGGGCAAGACGGTCCTGAAGGCGCTGCAGACGCTCGACGTCGGCACCGCGTTCAACGCGGGTCTGGCCATCGTCATCATGGCCGTCGTTCTCGACCGGGTCACCTCGGCCGCCAGCAGGAGGGTCGAGGTGGAGCGACGCGCCGGCCGGCTGCGCAGCCCCGGACGGCGCAGGCTGGAGCTGGCGGGCGCGTTCGGCGTCGTGGCCGTGCTCGGCTACCTGGCCTACACCTACGTCTGGGCCGCGGACTTCCCGATCGAGGCCAACCTCGGCTCCTACGTGCGCCAGGCCGCCGACACGGCGAGCCTGTGGGTGCAGGACAACCTGGCCGCCACCACCGACGCGCTCAAGAACGTGCTCACCAACACCCTGCTCAACCCCTTCGAGGCGCTGCTGACCGACTCGCCGTGGTGGCTCGTCGTGGCCGTCGCCGTCGCCGTCGCGCTGCTGGTGGGCAACGCGCGGGCGGCGCTCGTGACCGCCGCGGGGCTGCTGGTGCTGGTGCTGCTCGGCCTCTGGCAGGACAGCATGGTGACGCTGGCCTCGACGCTTGTGGCGACGATCATCGTCATGGTGTTCGGTGTTGCGCTGGGTGTGTGGATGGGCCGCAGCGACCGGGTCGACACGGTGCTGCGGCCGGTGCTCGACGCGGGCCAGACCATGCCCGCCTTCGTCTACCTGGTGCCGATCCTCGGCCTGTTCGGCCCCACGCGGTTCACCGCGATCATCGCGGCCGTCGTCTTCGCCGCGCCCATCGCGATCAAGCTGGTGGCAGAGGGCATCAGGAGGGTCTCGCCCACCACCGTGGAGGCCGCCATCTCGGCCGGCACGGGGACGTGGCAGCTCATCTCCAAGGTCCAGCTCCCGATGGCGCGCAGCGGCGTGACGCTGGCGGCCAGCCAGGGGCTGATCTACGTGCTGTCGATGGTCGTCGTCGGCGGCCTGGTAGGAGCCGGAGCCCTCGGGTACGACGTGGTCGCCGGCTTCTCCCAGCACCAGCTCCGCGGCAAGGGCCTGGCCGCCGGGCTCGCGATCGTCGTGCTCGGCATCGTGCTCGACCGCGTCATGCGCGCCGCCACGCAGCGGGCCGACGTGGCCGCGCACGGCGGCGTCACCCACAAGTAACGGAACCCGATAAATGAGAACTCAGGAGGACCAGGTGGCTGTGACGAGGAGTGGAAAGGTCAGGGCGATCGTGCTCGTGACCGGCGCCGGCCTCCTGCTCGCCGCGTGCGGTGGAGCGAAGGTCGGCGAGACACAGCAGCCCGCGGCCGGTGGCGAGGGCAAGAGCTGCGGCACGTTCAACCTGGCGGTCAACCCGTGGGTGGGCTACGAGGCCAACGCCGCGGTCATCGCGCACGTGGCGGAGAAGAGCCTCGGCTGCAAGGTGGTGAAGAAGGACCTCAAGGAGGAGGTGGCCTGGCAGGGCTTCGCCACCGGCGAGGTCGACGCGATCGTGGAGAACTGGGCCCACGACGACCTCAAGAAGAAGTACATCGAGGACCAGAAGGTCGCCGTGTCGGCGGGACCGACGGGCAACAAGGGCGTCATCGGCTGGTACGTGGCGCCGTGGATGGCCAAGAAGTATCCCGACATCACCGACTGGAACAACCTCAACAAGTACGCCTCGCTGTTCAAGACCTCCGAGTCGGAGGGCAAGGGCCAGCTGCTCGACGGCGACCCGTCGTTCGTCACCAACGACGCGGCCCTGGTGAAGAACCTCAAGCTCGACTACAAGGTCGTCTACGCCGGCAGCGAGACCGCGCTCATCACCGCCTTCCGCCAGTCGGAAAAGCAGCAGAAGCCCATCCTCGGCTACTTCTACGAGCCGCAGTGGTTCCTGTCGGAGCTCAAGCTGGTCAAGGTCAACCTGCCGGAGTGGAAGGAGGGGTGTGACGCCGACGCGGCCAAGGTGGCCTGCGACTACCCGCCGTACGAGCTCGACAAGATCGTGAGCAAGAAGTTCGCCGACTCCGCCAGCCCCGCCTACACGCTGGTCAAGAACTTCACCTGGACGAACGACGACCAGAACCTCGTGGCGAAGTACATCGCCGAGGACAAGATGACGCCGGAGGACGCGGCCGCCAAGTGGGTGGCCGACAACCCCGACAAGGTCAAGGCCTGGGTGCCCCAGAGCTGACGCAGAGCTGACGTCGAGCACCGGCCCGATCGCCCACGCGGTCGGGCTGGTGCTTCGCGCGTCATTGGAACGTTCTAACGGGCCCGCAAATAAGACAGAACACCCTATTGACACTCTGAAGGCAGCGAGCGACGCTTGTTGCGGTAAACGCGTTTGGTTGCATATGTCGCAACAACGGAGGTGGCTATGACGGGCCCGAGCGTCGTCATCATCGGGGCGGGCGTGGTCGGCGCGGCCCTCGCCGACGAGTTGTCCGCCCGCGGCTGGACCGAGGTCACCGTGGTCGACCAGGGAGACGTACCCGCCACCGGCGGTTCCTCCTCACACGCCCCCGGCCTGGTGTTCCAGACCAACGGCTCGAAGACCATGACCGAGATGGCCCGCTACACGGTCGAGAAGTTCGTCGCCCTCGACAGCTTCCTCCAGGTGGGCGGGCTCGAAGTGGCCACCACCCCCGAACGGCTGGCCGAACTGCACCGCAGGCACGGCTGGGCGCGCGCGTGGGGGATCGAGGCGCACCTGCTCTCGCCCGAGGAGTGCGTGGCCAAGCACTCCCTCCTCGACGAGTCCAAGGTCCTCGGCGGTCTCTTCCTGCCCACCGACGGCCTGGCCAAGGCCGTCAAGGCGGTCGACGCCCAGCTCGAAAGGGCACGCGGGCGCGGCGTGCGGCTGCTGCCCAGGCACGAGGTCCTCGACATCAGAACCGAGAACGGCAAGGTCGCCGCCGTGGTGACCGACCAGGGCGAGATCCCCGCCGACATCGTGGTCTGCTGCGCCGGCATCTGGGGGCCGAAGGTCGCGCGGATGGTGGGCATGAACCTGCCGCTGACGCCGCTGGCCCACCAGCTCGCCTGGACCGGGCAGGTGCAGGACCTGGTGGGACAGACCGAGGAGGCCACCAGGCCGATCCTGCGGCACCAGGACGCCGACCTCTACTACCGCGAGCGTTTCGACACGCTGGGCATCGGCTACTACGGCCACCGGCCGATGCCGGTCAACGCCGACGACATCCTGTCCGTCGACGAGGCCGAGGTGATGCCCTCGGTGCTCACCTTCACCCCCGACGACTTCGCCGACGCCTGGTCGGCCACCCAGGACCTGCTGCCCGCCACCCAGACGGCCAAGGTGGAGGAGGGCATCAACGGGCTGTTCTCCTTCACCAGCGACCACCTGCCGCTGATGGGCGAGTCGCCCGAGGTCAAGGGCTTCTGGGTGGCCGAGGCCGTATGGGTCACCCACTCCGCGGGCGTCGGCCTGGCGATGGCCGAGTGGCTGGTCGACGGCCACTGCTCCTCCTTCGACCTGCACGAGTGCGACGTCAACAGGTTCGAGCCGCACCAGCTCGCCCCCGACTACGTGCGGGCCAGGGGCTGCCAGAACTACGTCGAGGTCTACGACATCACCCACCCCCTGCAGCCGATGGAGGAGCCGCGCCCGCTGCGCACCAGCCCCTTCCACCCGCGCCAGCAGGAGCACGGCGCGGTCTTCCTCGAGGCCTCAGGCTGGGAGCGGCCCCAGTGGTACGGCGCCAACGCCGGCCTGCTCAACGGAAGGGACATCCCCACCCCCGGCGACTGGGCCGCGCAGTACTGGTCGCCGATCGTCGGCGCCGAGGCCCAGGCCACCCGCGAGTCCGTCGCCCTGTACGACATGACGGCGCTCAAGCGCCTGGAGATCAGCGGGCCCGGCGCCGTCGCCTACCTGCAGAAGCTGACCACCGGCGACGTGGACAAGTCGGTCGGCTCGGTGACGTACTGCCTGCTCCTCGACACCGACGGCGGCATCCGCAGCGACGTCACCGTCGCCCGCCTCGGCGCCGAATACTTCCAGGTCGGCGCCAACGGCAACCTCGACCTCGACTGGTTCGACCGGCACCGCCCGCGCGACGGCTCGGTGCAGGTCCGCGACATCACCGCGGGCACCTGCTGCGTCGGCGTCTGGGGACCGCGCGCCCGCGACCTCGTCCAGCCGCTGACCACCACCGACCTGACGGCCCTGCGCTACTTCCGCGGCACCCGCGCCTTCATCGGCAACGTGCCCGTCACGATGCTGCGCCTGTCGTACGTCGGCGAGCTCGGCTGGGAGATATACACCACCAGCGACATGGGGCTCAAGCTCTGGGACACGCTGTGGGAGGCAGGCCAGGAGCACGGCGTCGTCGCCGGCGGCCGGGGCGCCTTCACCAGCCTGCGCCTGGAGAAGGGCTACCGCTCGTTCGGCACCGACATGACCTTCGAGCACGACCCCTACGAGGCGGGCCTCGGCTTCGCCGTGAAGCTGGACAAGGGCGACTTCGTCGGCCGCGAGGCCCTGCTCGCCCGCAAGGAGTCGGTCAGGCGCAGGCTCACCTGCCTGCTCACCGACGAGGTGGTCATGGGCAAGGAGCCGGTCTACGACGGCGAGCGCGTCGCCGGCTACGTCACCAGCGCCGCCTACGGATACACGATCGGCAAGGGGATCGCCTACGCGTGGCTGCCGGCCGAGCTGGCGACCCCAGGACAGACGGTGGACATCGGGTACTTCGACCGGAGGGTCGGTGCCGTGGTCGCCGAGGAACCCCTGTTCGACCCGGCGATGCAGCGCCTGCGCGGTTAGAAGCGGTTAGGAAAGGACCCCAGATGATCGACACCCCGCTGGACGTGGTGGACCCCGAGATCCACGCCGCCATCGGCGACGAGCTCACGCGTCAGCGCTCGACGCTGGAGATGATCGCCTCGGAGAACTTCGCGCCCGCCGCCGTCATGGCCGCCCAGGGCTCGGTCCTCACCAACAAGTACGCCGAGGGCTACCCGGGAAGGCGCTACTACGGCGGCTGCGAGCACGTCGACGTCATCGAGCAGTTGGCCATCGACAGGGTGAAGGCGCTGTTCGGCGCCGAGGCGGCCAACGTGCAGCCGCACTCGGGCGCCCAGGCCAACGCCGCCGTGATGGCCGCGCTGCTCGAACCCGGCGACACCATCCTCGGGCTCGACCTGGCCCACGGCGGCCACCTCACGCACGGCATGCGCATCAACTTCTCCGGACGCCTGTACAAGGTGGCCGCCTACCACGTGCGCGAGAGCGACCACCTGGTGGACATGGAGGAGGTCGAGCGCCTGGCCCGTGAGCACCGGCCCAAGCTCATCGTCGCGGGCTGGTCGGCCTACCCCCGTCAGCTCGACTTCGCCGCCTTCCGCCGTATCGCCGACGAGGTGGGCGCCCACCTCATGGTCGACATGGCGCACTTCGCCGGGCTGGTCGCCGCGGGACTGCACCCCTCGCCCGTGCCACACGCCCACGTCGTCACCACCACCACGCACAAGACCCTGGGCGGCCCCAGGGGCGGGGTGATCCTGTCGACCGAGGAGCTCAGCAAGAAGATCAACTCAGCGGTCTTTCCCGGACAGCAGGGCGGCCCGCTGGAGCACGTCATCGCGGCCAAGGCCGTCGCCTTCAAGATCGCCTCCGAGGAGGCGTTCCGTGACCGGCAGCGGCGCACCCTGGAGGGGGCGCGCATCCTCGCCGACCGCCTGCTGGCCCCCGACGCGGTCGAGGCGGGCGTGCGGGTGCTGACCGGCGGCACCGACGTGCACCTCGTCCTGGTCGACCTGCGCGCGTCGGAGCTGGACGGCAAGCAGGCCGAGGACCGGCTGCACGAGGTCGGCATCACCGTCAACCGCAACGCCGTGCCGTTCGACCCCAGACCCCCGATGGTGACCTCGGGACTGCGCATCGGCACCCCCGCCCTGGCCACCCGCGGCTTCGCCGCCGCCGACTTCACCGAGGTCGCCGACATCATCGCCACCGCCCTCACGCCGCAGGCCGACCTGTCGTTCCTGCGCGGCAGGGTCGAGGCCCTGGCCGGCAAGCACCCGCTCTACGGACAGGCGCGATGAGCCCGCGCACGCCGGGCGCCGACCTGCCCGAGCACCCCGACCGGCTCTGGAGCGCAGCCGAGCCGAAGCCGTCCTACGACGTGGTGATCGTCGGCGGCGGCGGGCACGGCCTGGCCACCGCCTACTACCTGGCCAAGAACCACGGCATCACCAATGTCGCGGTCCTGGAGCGGGGGTGGCTGGCCGGCGGCAACATGGCCCGCAACACCACCATCATCAGGTCCAACTACCTGTGGGACGAGAGCGCGGGGATCTACGAGCACGCGCTCAAGCTGTGGGAGGGGCTGGAGGAGGAGCTCGACTACCCGCTGCTGTTCAGCCAGCGCGGCGTCCTCAACCTCGCCCACAGCCTCCAGGACGTGCGCGACAGCGTACGGCGGGTGCACGCCAACAACCTCAACGGCGTCGACGCCGAGTGGCTCGACCCCCAGCAGGTGAAGGAGGTCTGCCCGATCGTCAACATCTCGCCCGACGTGCGCTATCCGGTGCTGGGTGCCACCTTCCAGCCCAGGGCAGGCATCGCCAAGCACGACCACGTCGCGTGGGGCCTGGCCAGGGCCGCCGCGGCGCTCGGCGTCGAGTTCATCGAGCACTGCGAGGTCACCGGGCTCCAGGTGAGCGGCGGCCGGGTGACGGGTGTGGAGACGACCAAGGGGACGATCGCGGCCGGGAAGGTCGCGCTGTGCGCGGCCGGCCACACCTCGGTCGTGGCCGCCACCGCGGGCATCGACCTGCCGATCCAGAGCCACCCGCTGCAGGCGCTGGTGTCGGAGCTGCTGGAGCCGGTGCACCCGACGGTCGTCATGTCCAACGCCGTCCACGTCTACGTCAGCCAGGCGCACAAGGGCGAGCTGGTCATGGGCGCCGGCATCGACGCGGCCAACTCCTACCGCCAGCGCGGCGCCTTCCACATCATCGAGCGGCAGATGGCCGCGGCTCTGGAGCTGTTCCCCGTCTTCGCCAGGGCGCACGTGCTGCGGACCTGGGGCGGCGTGGTGGACGTCTCGCCCGACGCGTCCCCGATCGTCGGGCTGACCCCCGTCGACGGCCTGTACCTCAACTGCGGGTGGGGCACCGGCGGCTTCAAGGCGACCCCCGGCGTGGGCTGGTGCTTCGCCCACACGGTGGCCAACGACGAGCCGCACCCGCTCAACGCCCCCTTCTCCCTTGACCGATTCACCACCGGGGCGCTCGTCGACGAGCACGGCGCCGCCGCGGTCGCGCACTGAGGACCTCACGATGCTGCTGATCCCATGCCCATGGTGCGGCCCACGCGACGAGGCCGAGTTCCATTACGGCGGGCAGGCGCACGTCGCCTATCCGGACAACCCGTCGGCGCTGTCCGACGAGGAGTGGGCCCGCTACCTGTTCTTCAGGGACAACCCCAAGGGTCGCTTCGCCGAGCGCTGGAGCCACTCGGCGGGCTGCCGCCGCTGGTTCAACGCCGTGCGCGACACCGCGACCAACGAGATCCACGCCGTCTACCGGGTGGGCGAGGCAAGGCCGGTGACCTCATGAGGCGCGAGAACGGCGGGCGGATCGACCGCGACACCATGCTGCGGTTCACCTTCGACGGCCAGGACTACACCGGGCACCCAGGCGACACGCTCGCCTCGGCGCTGCTGGCCAACGGCGTGCGCCAGGTCGCCACCAGCGTCAAGCTCGGCCGGCCGCGCGGGATCGTCTCGGCGGGCGGCGAGGAGCCGAGCGCGGTCGTGCAGATCGAGGCCCCGTTCCCCGAGCCGATGCTGCCCGCCACCACCGTCGAGCTGTACGAAGGCCTGGTCGCGAGCAGCCTTCCCGGCCAGGGCAGGCTGGCCACCGAGCCCGACCCCGCCCGCTACGACGCCGTCCACGCGCACTGCGACGTGCTGGTCGTCGGGGCCGGACCCGCGGGCCTGGCCGCCGCCCGCGCGGCGGCGATCACCGGCGCGCGGGTGATCCTCGCCGACGAGCGCCCCGAGCCCGGCGGCAGCCTGCTCGGCACCCGCGAGTCGGTGACCGAGCCGGAGGCGGACGACGTGCTCGGGCCGCAGCAGACCAGCCAGGGCGCCGACTGGGCGGCCGCGACCGCGGCCCTGCTCGACGGCCTGCCCGAGGTCAGGGTCCTGCGCAGGACCACGGTGATCGGCCACTACGACGACAACTACCTCGTCGCCGTCGAGCGGCGCACCAACCACCTGGGCGCCGCCGCCCCCGCCGACGTCGCCCGCGAACGCGTCTGGCGGATCCGCGCCAAGCGCGTCGTGCTGGCCACCGGCGCCCACGAGCGGTCCATCGCCTTCGCCGGCAACGACCTGCCCGGCGTGATGCTGGCCGGTTCGGCCCGCACCTACGTCAACAGGTACGGCGTGCTCCCCGGCCGCCGCGCGGTCGTCTTCACCGCCAACGACAGCGCCTACGCCGCCGCCTTCGACCTCGCGGACGCCGGCGTCGAGGTCGCCGCCATCGTCGACGTCAGGCCCTCGCCAGGAGCGGCGTGGACGGCCGGCGCGCGCGAGCGCGGCATCGAGGTGCTGGCCGGCCACGTGGTGACCGCCGCCCAGGGCGACGGCCAGGTCTCCGCCGTCCTCGTCGGACGGCACCGGCCCGAGGCCGACCCCGCCGTGGGAGAGCGCGAGCTCGCCGCCGACCTGCTGCTGGTGTCGGGCGGCTGGAACCCCGTCGTGCACCTGTTCAGCCAGTCGGGCGGGACGCTCCGCTACGACGACGCGCTCGCCACCATCGTGCCCGACCACGCGCGGCAGGCCGTCGAGGCGGCGGGCGCGGCCAAGGGCGTCTTCACGCTGACCGGCTGCCTGGCCGACGGCGCCGCCGCCGGATACCGCGCGCTGGAATCCGTCCTCGGCAGGGCGGTGGAGCGGGCCGCCGCACCGCGCGCCACGGCCGAGCCGCCGACGACCGCGGGACACGCGTTCTGGCTGGTGCCCGCCGCCGACTACGGCTCCCACTTCGTCGACCTCCAGCGGGACGTGACCGCGGCCGACGTGCTCAGGGCGACGGGGGCAGGCCTGCGCTCCGTCGAGCACATCAAGCGCTACACGACCGCGGGCACCGCCCACGACCAGGGCAAGACCTCGGGGCTGCTCACCACGGCGATCATCGCCCACGCGCTCGGCGCCTCCGTGGGCGAGCTCGGCAGCACCACCTTCCGCGCGCCGTACGCGCCGGTCAGCTTCGCCGCCCTCGCCGGCCGCGACCGCGGCGACCTGCACGACCCGGTCAGGGTGACCCCGCTGCACAAGTGGCACGTCGCCAACGGCGCGCTGTTCGAGAACGTCGGCCAGTGGAAGCGCCCCTGGTACTACCCCCGCGCGGGCGAGGACATGGAGGCCACCGTCCTGCGCGAATGCGCCGCCGCCCGCGAGGGCGTGGCGGCCATGGACGCCTCCACCCTCGGCAAGATCGACGTGATCGGCCCCGACGCGGCCGAGTTCCTCGACCGGCTCTACACCAACCTGATGAGCTCGCTGGCCGTCGGCGCCGTCCGCTACGGCGTCATGTGCAGGCCCGACGGCATGGTCTTCGACGACGGCACCGTCATCAGGCTGGCCGACGAGCACTTCCTCGTCACCACGACGACCGGCAACGCCGCCGCCGTACTCGACTGGATGGAGGAGTGGCTGCAGACCGAGTGGCCCTCGCTGCGGGTGCACCTGACCTCGGTCACCGAGCAGTGGGCCACCGTCGCGCTCGTCGGGCCGCGATCGCGCGAGGTGCTGGCCGAGCTGGCTCCGGAGCTGGCCGTGGGCGTCGAGGACTTCCCGTTCATGACGTGGCGGGAGGCGGAGGTCGCCGGCATTCCCGCCCGGGTGTGCCGGATCAGCTTCTCCGGTGAGCTGGCCTACGAGATCAACGTGACCTCGTGGGACGGCCTGCGACTGTGGTCCACGATCATGGACACCGGGCGCGTCACACCGTACGGGACCGAGACCATGCACGTGCTGCGCGCGGAGAAGGGCTACCCGATCGTCGGCCAGGACACCGACGGGACGGTCACTCCGCAGGACCTGGGTATGTCATGGGTGGTGTCCAAGAAGAAGCCGGACTTCGTCGGCAAGCGCTCCTTCGCCCGCGCCGACACCTCCAGGACCGACCGCAAGCAGCTCGTCGGCCTGCTGCCCGACGACCCTGGCTTCCTGCTGCCCGAGGGCGCGCACCTGGTCGCCGAGGCCGAGCTGCCCGCGCCGCCCGTGCCCATGCTCGGCCACGTGACCTCCAGCTACCGCAGTGCCGCCCTCGGCCGCACGTTCGCGCTGGCGCTGGTCCGCGGTGGGCACAGCAGGGTCGGCGAACGGCTCTACGCACCCGTCGGCGGGCGGATCGTGCCCGTCACCGTCACCTCGCACGTCCTGTACGACCAGGAAGGAACGCGCCGCGATGGCTGAACGCAGGAGTCCCGCAGCGGCCTTCACCGACCGGTTCGCGGCCGCCTCCGCGAGCGGGGCGCTCGAACTGGCCGAGATCCCGTTTCTCACCCATGTCAACGTGCGCGTCGACCCGGCGAGCCAGGCCGCCGAGGAGGTCGGGGCCGCCCTGGGCGTGCCGCTTCCCGTCGAGCCCTGCACCGCCGTACGCGCGGGCGAGCTGACCGTGGCCTGGCTCGGCCCCGACGAATGGCTGGTCATCGCGCCCGAGGGGTACAGGTCCGAGCTGCTGCGCAAGGCCGTGGACGGCGGCAGCGGCTCGGTGGTCGACGTGTCGGCCCAGCGCACCACCCTGCGGCTGGCCGGACCCAAGGCGCGCGACGTGCTGTCGCACGGCTGCACGATCGACCTGCACCCGACCGTCTTCGGGCCCGGCGCGTGCGCCCAGACCACGCTGGCCAGGACCCAGGTCGTGCTGCTCCCGCAGGACGACGGCTACCTCGTCCTCGTCCGCTCCTCCTTCGCCGCCTACCTCGCCGAATGGCTGCTCGACGCCGCGACGGAGCAGCTGCGGTGAGCATCGGCGTCTTCGACCTGTTCAAGATCGGTATCGGTCCGTCGAGCTCGCACACCGGCGGGCCGATGGCGGCCGCCCACAGGTTCGCGCGCGGTTTGCAGGCCGATGGGCTGCTGGAGCGGGTGGCGCGGGTGGAGGCGATCCTGTACGGCTCGCTCGGGCTGACCGGTAAGGGGCACGGCAGCGACAAGGCGGTGCTGCT
>NZ_JBHZBH010000075.1:0-18331 GCF_042754765.1 Nonomuraea sp. NPDC059194
TTGGGTGTCTGGTGTGTTGTTTTTTTTTAAAACTACCCCTCTATCCACCGGGCCCGGGCCCCACATCGTATTAACTTGCCCGGGCGGGCGCCCCCGCCGGGCCCCCCCCCCACGTTTCTGGGCGGGCCTACCTCTGCCAGGCGCGGACGTAGTCGACCACCAGGCGACCCACCGACTCCGGCGCGGGAGGCACCCCGGAGTACACGAAGTTGCTCACCATCAGGTTGACCGGGCCCTGGGGCGCGCCGTCCGCATGGCACACCCGCGTCCCGTCGACGTAGAAGTCCGTCCCCGACTCGCGGATGTCGGCGCCGTAGACGTGCATGCCCGCGCTCGGGTCGAAGCCGGGCTTGTGGATGCACCCCTGGTCGTCGTCGGAGTGCCGGGTGAGATACAGGTGGCGGCGGTTGTCGGAGAAGTACTCGAAGACGTCCGTTTCGGTCCGCTCGTGGTTCCCCGCCGCCTGCCAGGTCCAGAAGGACGGCCAGAACCCTGATGATTCGGGAAGCTTCGCCCTGATCTCGACGTACGCGTGCCGGAAGGCGTAACCCTGCGGCCCGGTGGAAGTGATCAGGCAGCTGGTCCACCAGTAGCGGTGCCCGGACTCGGACCGGATGTCGTCGGACCTGGCCGTGATGGTCAGCGATCCGTCGGCCACGGAGCAGTTGCTGGGCTGGTCGAACTCCAACTGCTTGCTGCCCGGATTGCCGGTGCCGTACGGCTCGCCGGACCAGTCGGACTCGGCCGTCGAGCGATGCCGCCACTTCGACTCGTCGACGGCGGATCCATGGAACTCGTCGCGGAACTTGAGCGTCCATCGCCCGCCGGGCCCCACAGGTTCGACGCCTCCGGGTTTCGAGAGCGATGCCGGGACCGTGTGCTCGCCGGTACTCATGGTCAGGGCCGACATCACTGCCAAGAATCGTATCAACCACATGGTTCCCACCTCTCTCCGACAATTCATTGATTCGCCGCCCAAGTGGGAAACCTGTGTCGAGCGTGTCTGTGAGGTCTGTTTGCCGGGCGGACACGTGCCCGCGAACCTCTTTGACGTCCGATTGGGAGCTATATCCGTCAGCGCGGTCTCAGCGCCGTGAGAGCGGCGTATCAGCGGGTGGCGCGATCGTCTTTCCCATGGAAACCACCAAGAACCAGGCCCGTCCCCGCACCGTCACCGTCGCCGGCGTCCTGCAGCTGCTGTTCGCCCTGGCCTTTCTGATCGCACCCCTCGCCGGCCTCGTCTACGGCGCCGACGTCCAGGCCGCGGCCGAGGCCGAGCTCGCCAGGCAGGGCCTCTCACCCTCCGTCCTGGCCGAGAACGGCATCCACTTCGACGAGGGCGGCTACGCCCTGGTGGTGCCCGTCACCACCGCCGTGATCGCGGCGATCCTGGCGTGGCTCAACCTGGCCGGCAAGCGCGCCGGCCGGATCCTGACCCTGATCGTGCAGCCGCTGTTCCTCGCCCTCGACGTCTTCATCTTCACCAGCCAGGCGGCCAAGGTGCAGTACCTGCAGTCCTTCCTCGGCGCCGGCGGCAACGCGCAGGCGGTCCTCGATGCGAGCGAACGCGTCTACCCCGCCTGGCTGCTCGCCGTTTCCGACGGCCGCCTGTACGCCACGATCCTGGCCTCGGTGGCGGTCATCGTCCTTCTCCTGCTCCCGTCGGCCCGCGCCTACTTCCGTAAGTGACCCGGCCCACTGCGCGTCTCGTCCGGATTCATCGGGTACGGCACGCGCAGCAGGGTGCGGGAGGTCCCTCAGCGTTTCGCGGAGGCGCCCGCCTCGATCATCGGCAGCTTCGTGGCGTCGGAGGCCTTGAACCCGCCGGCCCCGCACATGGCGCCGACAACGTGCCCCGCCCAGGCCTGCTGGCCCGCCTCGGTGCCCGGGTGCCAGGTCATGTTGATGCCGGCGGATGCCTGCTTGCCGCCGTCCACCGTGTTGAGCGACAGCGTGGCCATGCCGATGACGCCGCCGTCGTGCCCCCACAGGGTTCCGCACGGCGTGGGGTAGGCGATGAGGCCGAGCCCGTAGTCCATGGTGAAGGGGATGCCGGGACCCGGCGTGATCGGGCCCGTCTTCATCATCTCGGCGAGCTGCGCCTGCCCGATCAACCGGCCGCTGAGCAGCGCGCGGAAGAAGCGGTTGAGGTCGTCCATCGTCGAGACCATCGCGCCCGCCGTACCGGCCCACGACATGTTGAACGTGTGAAGTCTCTCAGCGGGAAGGATCCGAACGCCGACGTGTACGCCTTGGCGTGCGGGCGGGGCAGGTGCGGCGTGCGGGGGAAGAACGTGTGGGACAGGCCCGCCCGCCAGATCACGTGCCGGGTGATGTACCGCTCGGCGGGCATCCCGGTGACCTTGTCGAGCAGCAGGCCGAGCACGACGTAGTTGGTGTTGGAGTAGCTGCCGGGCGCGGCTCCCGGCTCGCCCGAGCTGCCGACGCCGAGGCCGAGCTGGACGAGCTCGTGGTCGGTGTACTGCCGCGCGCGCATCTCTTCGAGGCTGTCAGGGCCGGTGATGATCGCGGCGTCGTAGTCGCCGAGGTGGCTGGTGTGGTTGAGCAGCATCCTGACGGTGATGCGCCGGTCGGGAAGCAGACCGGGCAGGTAGTCCTCGACGGGGGCGTCGAGCCGTACCTTGCCCTGTTCGACCTGTTGCAGAACGGCGGTGGCGACGAAGGTCTTGGTGATGCTGCCGATCCGGTGGAACATGGCCGGCCGCGTGGGGCGGCCGGCCTCGAGGTCGGCCAGGCCCGCCGCGCCGCGCCAGCGGTGCCAGCCGTCCTGGACGGCGGAGTAGGCGCCCGCGATGCCGCCCTTGGGGATCTCGTCGAGCGTGCGCTGCAGCTCGCGCCGGTCGAGGCCCGGCTCAGCCGCGTGCGCGGCCGGGGCCTTCGCCATCACCCGCCTGTCCCGGGCCCGCTCGCTCGCTGCACCGCCGGAGCAGGGCGTGCAGGGCGAGGGCGGCGGCGAGACAGGCGACCGGAACCACGGGCAGCACGTATCGGTGATCGAAGTCCAGGACGGCGACCGGGCCGACGAGGAGGCCCATCGCGACCGTCCAGGGCAGCAGTGCCGTGCGGCGGCGCAGCACCGCGCCCGCCGCGCCGAGCAGCAGGATCGCGGCCAACAGCGGCCCACGCAGGTAGGCGGGATACTGATAGGCGATCAGGAAGTCGGCGTATGGCCCGACAGAGGAGAGCCCCCTGATGTCCTGGTCGTACTCCCGCTTCACCTTGTCGATCAGCGGCTGGCCGGGCAGCGGCCAGTGGCCACGGTTGAAGCCGAATGCCGGAGTGGTCCGCCGAGGATGCGCTATCGGGGTCCAGGAGAAGGCGATCGAGGTGTCGCGGACGACCTCGCGCAGGTAGTCGAGCGGCTGGGCGGCGATCGCCCTGATCGCGAAGGAGCGGGCCAGGTCGTTGTGCGAGAACCGGCCACCGGGGAGCCGGTTCAGCGAGGCCCCTGGCGCCCAGACGTACTCGGAGGCAGCGTCCACGACGGTCCCGTTGGGGCAGAGCCTCGCCTCCTCGGCGGGCGGCTTGATCACCGCGCAGTCGGCGAAGGTCATCGTGCGTGCCCACAGTGCCACTCCGTCGGCGCCGCTGAGGGTGAACCTGCCGTGATGCGCGCCGTACCAGGCGGCGTAGGCGGCCAGGGGCAGCGTCCCTGCCACCGCCACGGCGGCCAGACGCCGCCAACCGAGGCGCTGGACGGCCAGGACGACCAGGACGAGGAGGAGCAGGGGCAGCGCGATCGTCCGGGTCAGCGCGGCAAGCGCGAACAGCAGGCCCGCTCCCATGGCGGCACGGACCGACAGCCTCGGCGACCACATCAGGACGGTCAGACCCGCCACGACCAGGAAGATGAACTGCGTGTCCGACAGGACGGCGTGCTCGAGCCGGAGGTAGGAAGCGTCGAACAGGATCGGCACCGCGGCTGGCGCGGCGCCCCAGCCGGGCAGTGATCGGCGGCGAAGCAGAGCATAGATCAGCACGCCGGTGACCAGGCCCATGACGTGCTGGGCGGCCACGATCACCTCGACGCTGTGGAACGGCCACAGCGCCCGCAGGAACAGCGGGTACCCGATCGGGTGGAAGGCGGCCGACGGTTGGAGGTGGACCGCGGTGTCGAGATAGCTGAAGGAGTCGTACCAGTACAGCTGGGCGGGCCGGTAGCCGAGCATCGTGATCACCCGCAACGCCGCGGCGAGAACGAGAACCACGGTGAAGACCCGGTGGTCCGCGAGGGCGGCGAACCTGACCGGACTGCGCCGGGAAAGCGCGACCAGGCGACTTTCTGTGAGCATGCGGAATCCGATCGTCATCGACGGAGGTCGTCAGGGAGGAATCCGCGCATGCGGAACAGAGCGCATGGCGGTGACAGGACGGCCTGAGCCCTCAGCCTCAGCCCTGCTCCAGGGTCAGGAGCCGCCGGAACAGGTGGCGTCCAGCGGTCGCGGGTTGGGGTTCGGCGTGGTGCTCGCCACCATGAGTGCCTTACCCGCCGAGCTCATGACGCCGTCGTGGACGTACCAGTTGCCGGCAGGCCGGACCCCCTGGGTGTAGGAGACGAACTCCGCCTCCACACCGCGCTCGCGCAGCATCGGCACGAGCTCGGCGACGGTCTTGTTGACGTAGTCCACGCAGTGCAGCGGCTCTCCGGGCAGGCCGATTCCCGGTGGCATCGTGTACTTCTCGCCGGGACGGGCCTCGCGGCCGAGAATGATCTCAGCCTGCTCCTTGTAGCCGACTGGAACCTTCACGCCGATCGGGCATCCGGCGAACTGGTGGCAGGGGCCGGGGGCGTCGAAGGTCTTGACGGGGCCGTCGGCAGGAGCGGGCTTTCCCTCCTTCAGCAGGCCGGCAGAGTTGATCACGAAGATTTTCCCTGCGTGGCTCGCGGAGGTCGGCACCAGCTCCAGCGTGATGTCCAGGCCGCGCGCCTTGAGCTCGGACTGGTACATGTCCGGGTCGGCGAACAGGTCCTTCACCGCGATGACGTAGTAGCCGCCCTCCTGCTTGATGTCCAGCGCCGCCGAGGCCGGAGCCGAGCCGATGCCGAGAGCGCCGGGAAGGGCCCATCCCAGAACGACCGCCGCAGCGGTCAGCACGGCGACGACCGGCACGGCGAGCCAGCGGCGACGGCGTTCGTGCGGCCGGGCCGGCGCGACGGCCGAGGTCGTGGTGATCTCCTCGAACAGCTCCCTGGCCAGCGGAGTCATGCCGGGGCCGGGGTCGGGCGCGATGTCGGCGACCAGGCGGTCGATGGTGCGCTGGATGTCGTCCATCACGTCCTCCCCTTCGTCAAGGCGATCGCCCGCAAGCCGTACCTGGCCAGGTCGAGCCCGGCGATGCGCAGCTCGCCGGCCAGGCGCTTGCGCGCCCGGTGCAGGCGCAGCCGGGCCGCGCCGCGCGAGCAGCCCAACACCGTCGCGATCTCTTCGGAACTCAGCCCTTCCCAGCTGACCAGAGCGAGCATCTCCCGGTCGTCGGGGTTCAGCCGGCGGAACGCCTCACGGACGGCGTCGAGATCGTCCGTGCCCGCCGGGCCGGACGCCTCCGCCCACACGGCGAGCTGCGCGCCGAGCCGTTCGACGAGCTCGCTGCGCCGGGACTCGGCTCGCCGGCCGTTGGCCAGCACGCGGCGGGCCACCCCGTACAGCCACAGGCGGGCCCTGGCCCCGCCGGGGATGTCCGCCACGCGTCGCCAGGCGGTGGTGAAGGTTTCGGCGAGGGCGTCGGCAGCGTCATCGGGAGAGTTCGTGCGCCGCCGGACGTAAGCGAGGATGTCCGGATAGTGCGCGGTGTAGATCTCTTCAAAGCGCTGCTTGAGATCAGGGGGGCCCACACTGCTCCCTCTTGTAGGAGGCACCTTCACTCCGTACGTGTCCGGAACTTGCCGGTTGTTTCATCCCTGATTCGGAGAATTTTCGGGCCCGGTCATCGGATCGGATCGGTGGCGAGCCCATTCAACGACAACGCCCTGGCAAAGGATTGCGTGTTGGCCGGGCCGTGCCTCGCCCGCTCCTGGCAGGGTCCTACGCGGCTGCACGGCGATGAGTGATGGAGGGGCAGATGCGTCTTGTCGGGGAAGGGCGGCAGTTCGACCGCCTGCTCGAAGCTGCCAGGGTCTACTGGGGCAGACGCCCCTCCGGGCCCGGCCCCTGCGTGGTGGCCGAGGCCATGCACCAGGACATCCGCGTGATCGTCCGCAACCTGCTGCTCGCCAACGCGATCTGCGATGTGACCTCCGCCCGGCTCGTCGTGCTCACTGGTACCGACCGTGAGTGGAGCAAGGCGCTGTGGGAGGAGTTCAACGTCGAGCGGGTACGGCAGCTGGCGGAGGCGTTCGGCGCGGCCGAGGTCGTCGACATGCACGACCTCACCGACCGCCGGCTCGCCGAGCACGGCGACGATCCCGCCGAGGGGATCGATCGGGCAGCGCTCCAGGAGATGGAGAAGGCGACGCTGATCCGGCTCAACCAGGTGCCCAGGCTGCCGGAGGCCGAGAACGGTCGCTACCGCGCGCGGCGTGCCCGTACCAGAGCCTTCTCCGCCGTCTACGAGCGGCTGTTCGGCGAGCTGTCGCCGGTCGCCCTGGTCACCAGCCATGTCGACTACGACCAGTGGGGGCTGGCGGTCGAGACGGCCATGCGCATGGAGATCCCGGTCGTGCACGCCCAGAGCACCGGGTCGTTGAAGGCGTACACGCTCTTTCCCGAGGCGCGGCAGGGCAAGGGCACCTTCCGCGAGGAGCTCACCCGCGAGATCGCCCGCTTCTTCGACGAGCGCGTCTGGCCCCACAGGGACCTCATCAGGCCGAACGCCGAGCTCGTGGCCTGGCGCGCCAAGGAGAACCTGGGCAGAGGTGACACGAGTTCTTTCGAGGTCCGTACGGAGACCGAACGCCGCCAGCTTCGCCGGCACGGCTGCGATCGGCTCGGCCTCGATCCGGACCGTCCGCTCTTCACCGTGTTCAACCATGCCGTGTCCGACGCGGTCGGAACGAACCTCGAAATATTCGACGATCTCGCGCAATGGTTGGAGGAAACGGCCGACTTCGCCGCGACCGAGGAGTCGGTGAACTGGCTCTTCCTCGACCACCCCAGCCAGGACCGCTACGACACCACCGGCCACTTCGCGTCCGTCGCCCGACACCATGCCGGGCGCTCGCACCTGGCCTTCGCGCCGAGCGGGACGATGTCGAAGAACATGCTGTGGAGCCTGACCGACGTGGGCGTCACGGTCCGCGGCAGCGTCTCCAACGAACTGCCCGCCTACGGCATCCCTGTCATCCAGGCAGGCTGGTCGGAGTGGAGCGGCTGCGGCCTGTCGCACGTGGCCGAGAGCAGGGCCGACTACTGGCGGCTGCTCGCCGAGGCCGTCGCTCAGCAGGTCAAGGGCGAGTCCGTCCTGGGGCCCGAGCAGCGGGAACGGGCGCGGCTGTGGCTGTGGCTGTACCGAAGCGGGGCCGACGTGTCCTCGCCGCTGCTGCCGCACTGGGAGCTCGGCGACGGCGAGGACTACCTGCGCGCGCTGGCCGTCGGCATGCGGCACGTGGAGCGCGACGGCGACCCGCTCCACTGCGCGGTGCGCCGCATGTGGGAACGGCGCGAGCCGCTGCTCGGCCGCTTCGACTTCCGGGATCCAGCAGGGCTCGCCACGGCCCTCACCGCATCGAGGAGCGCTTCATGACCTCACTTCTGAACGGCCCCGCCACCGCGTTCGACGAGACCGTCGTTCCGATGTCGCCACCTGCCGACGTGTTCAGCGGAGGAACGGCCGCGCTACAGGTGGCCGACCAGTTCCACCGCGGCGTCCAGATCATGGGCCGGTTCGAGCGCTCGGGCCTGGTGGGCTTCAAGGTGGCCGCGAAGGGCAGGCCGCTGCGCGTCAAGGTGTCGCTGGCCGTGGACGCCGTCTCCGTGCCCGGCTGGCACCTGCCGGAGCCGTCCGGCCAGGTCCAGGCCGCGCACCTGCCGCCGCGCCTGGTGCAGGTCCGCGCCCAGGGACGGCTGCGGCAGTGCGTGCTGCTGAAGGGCGGCAAGAGCATCATGAGCGCCCAGGCCACCTTCGACCTGATGCCCGACGAAGTGCCAGACGACGGCCTGGTCTGCGTCGAGGCCCTGGACATCACCGAGGGCAGCGGCGTCTCCCGCGAGCTGCGCGAGGCGGTGGCGGGCACCGTCATGGGCGGCGGTACGGCCGGCCTGCGCATCGACAGCGTGGCGTTCGCGGAGAGCCACGACGGGGCGACGTACCTGCGCGGCCAGGCGCTCGACGGCGCCCGCTGCGAGGCCCACTCGCTCATCAGCTGCGGCGGCCTGGCCAACCCGAACCGGCGCGGCACCAGCTCGCTGCGCACCGGCATGTTCGTGGTCAACCCCGTGCCGCCCGGCGTGTTCGGCGCGGGCGGCCGGCTGACCATCCGGCTCGGCAGCAAGATCGCCGCCGCGACCGGCAAGCCCGCCAAGGCCAGGATGGTGCGCAGGGCTGTCCTGCGCGCGGGCGGCGAGGCGAGGCGGCTGCGGCACACCGCGCGTGAAGTCTTCCGTACGGCGGCGCCGTACGTGGATCGGATCATCAGCGTCAGGGACGGCGACCTGACCACGCCCGCCCGCTCGACGGCCGGCAACATCCTGGAACTCGACCTGGCCGCCCCGATGATCTCTCCGGTGCTCGTCTTCGTCACCGCGAGGGAAGGCACGGTGCCCACGCTCGTGTCCGCGACCTGGCACCCCTGAGCCTCCCCACAAATCCCGAAAAATCCGGGCTTGTCGGGGGTTGTCGGACTCGGGAAGGATGCATGGTGCCGGATGGTGATCCCCTCCGGCACCATGCTTCAGGCTCGGACAAAGGACGCCGGATGACCCACGCCAGTCGGCCGACGAACCACCAGCAGGTGGTGGCGGAGCTCGTTGAACGGCGGCTGGGCCGCCCGCTCGACCCCGACCTGAACTTCTTCGAGGCGGGACTGGATTCGCTGGCTCTGGTCGAGCTGCACGACGAGATCACCGGGACGCTCGGGGTCGACCTGCCGGCGACCGCGCTTTTCACGCATCCCAACCTGGAGGCGCTCGGCCGCCTGATCGCGCAGGGCAGCGCACCGGCGCGAGGCGACGCGGGGCGGCGACGGCCGGTCGGCGGCAGCCGCCGTGACATCCGCGCCCGCCTCCGGGAGGACGGCCGGTGACCACTCCCCAGTCAGTGCCCTCGGCTTTACCTGAGTCCACGCCCGAGACCGCGCTCGGGGCCGGGCTTGAGGAGAGGCCGGTCGCGGTCATCGCGCAGGGCCGGTTCACCGGTCAGGACGATGCCGTGGAGGAGGCCGGGCACGATCCGGCGGCGCAGGTCGTCAGGGTGTTCGACGGGGTGCGCAAGGCGTGCGCCGCGCTGCTGGCGGGGGAGTGCGAGCTGGCCGTCGCCGACAGCGGCGAGGTCGCCGCGCTCACCGGGACGCTGGTGCTGCGCCTGCTCGATCGGGCGTTGCTCGACGGTGACATCGTGCAGCGGGTCATCTGGCCGGACGACCTGGCGGTGGAGGACGGCTATCCGCCGGTGCACGTTCCCGCCGACGTCAGGCCGCGCGTGGTGGTGTGGTCGGGCCGCACGCCCCAGGAGGCGGACGCGGTACGGCGCGGCCTGGCGGGCTTCTTCGCCGGGCTGCGCGAGGAACTGTTCGCCGACGCCGTGGGGACGTTGCTGCGCGGCAGGGCCGTGCACGCGGTACGCGGAGCGGTGGTCTGCGGGAGCGCGGCCGAGGCCGCCGCGGCGCTGACGGCCGAGGCCCGCTCCGGCCAAGCCTTCGGTTGGACCGGCGCCTTGCCGGGTGAGGTGTCGGCGGAGCTGGCGGCGGCGTTGTACGGCGTGGAGCGGGTCTTCACCGAGGCCGTGGACGTCTGCGTGGAGGCCCTGGAAGGGCACGGCCACGACCTTCCCCCAGGCTGGACCGGCCGCCTGCCCGCGGACTGGGCCGGTGACGCGGCGGCCTTCACCTCCGCCTACGCCCTGACCGCCACGCTCGCCGACTGGGGCGTCGCACCGACGGCCACGCGCTCGCTCGACGACCTGATCGCCGACCTGACGCGAAAGGCCGGGTCCGCCGGTTGGGGCGATCGGCAGCAGCCCGCTGCCCCCGAAGACACGGGGGCGGGGCTGGCCGTACCCGAAAAGGCCGTACCCGAGAAGACTGAGCCGTGGGGGCGGGATCGGCGGGGGCTCATGGCGGCCCTCGCCCGGCTCTGGGTGGCGGGGGCGCCGGTGGAGTGGGCGGCCGTCGAGCCCGACCATCCGCTGCAGCGCGTCCCCATCCCCAGGCCGGGCGACGAGCTGCCCCCGTCGATGGAGCCCACGCGTCCGCTCACCGCCGTGCCGTACTCCTTCTGGGTGCTCGAACAGCTCGCCCCCGCCAGCGGCGTCTCCAACCTGGCCGTGGCGTTCAGAACCCGCGAGCCGCTGCGCAGGCTCCCGCTGCAGATCGCGGTGAACCGCCTGGTCAAGCGGCATCCCGCGCTCCGCCTCAGGTTCCCGGTGGTGGGCGGCGCGCCGGTCAGGCACCTCACCGCGCCGCAGGACGCGCAGCTCAAGCTCGTGACCAGGCCCACGTCGGAGGAGACGCTGGTCGCCGACCTGCAGGCGTTCCTGGACGAGCCGTTCGACCTGGGCCGCGACCTGCTGGTCAGGGCGGGCCACTTCACCCTGCCCGACGGCGGGGGCAGCGTCGTCTGCCTGGTCGGCCACCACATCGTGATCGACGCCCACTCCATGCAGCTGCTGGTGGAGGAGCTGGGCCGCTTCTACGACAGCCAGACGGCCCAGGAGCCGCTGCCCGCCGAGCTGACGGGTGTCGCGCCCATGCTGGAGCCCGGCGTCCCGTCGCAGGAGTCGCTCGACTACTGGCTGGAGCGGCTCGACGGCGCAGACCCGGCGGCAATGGTGCTGCCCGGCAGCAGGCACTCGCCGTCCAACCCGACGTTCGCCGGGCACACCTGCTCGTGGCAGCTCGACGAGGAGACCGTCAAGGCTCTCGAAGAGCTCAGGACGCGGCTGCGGACCACCGGCAACATCGTGCTGGCCACCGCGTTCCTGCTGACGTTGCGCGGTCACGGGGCGGGGCCTGACCTGGTGGTGGGCATGCCGGTCAGCACCAGGACCGCGGCGGGTCGCGGGCACGTCGGCTACGGCGTCAGCACGCTGCCGCTGCGTGTGCGCGCCGAGCTGGACGAGGACTTCGGCATGGTCGCCAGGCGGGTCGAGGAGGCCTGGCAGGAGGGCGTCGAGCACGCGGACGCGTCGGTGGAGGCGGTGCTGACCCGCCGCGGGCACGGCACCGACGACTGGCGGGTGCCGCTGTTCCGGCACATGTTCAACTACCGGCCGTGGAGCGACGAGCAGGTGCGCATCCGTGGCGAGGTGCCGGGCTACATCGAGGACCTGTTCGACCGCAGCCGTCTCGACCTGCAGGTCGTCGCGGTGCAGGAGCCTGACCGGCTGACGATCAGGGCGTGGCACAGCACCGAGGTGCACGACGAGGCCGAGATCGAGGCGTTCGTGGCCCGGATGGCGGCGGTGCTGCGGCAGGCGGCCGGGGGAGCGGTGGCCGACGTGCTGTCGCCTGCCGACCGGGCGCTGCTCGACAGGGTCAACGACACCGCCCGCGAGTGGCCCGACACGCTGGTCTCCCGGATCCGCCCAGGGCAGGCGGTCGCGGTGCGGGAGGGCGCGCGCGAGGTCACCTACGACGAGCTGCTCGGCCGCGCCGCGGCCGTCCGCGCGCTCTTGCGCGAGCAGGGGGTACGGCGCGGCGAACTGGTGGCGCTGGGCCTGGACCGCTCGGCCGACCTGGTGGCCGCCGTGCTCGGCGTCTGGCAGGCCGGGGCGGCGTTCCTGCCGCTGGACGTCCGCCAGCCGGAGCTGCGCCTGGCCTACCAGGTGGCCGACTCGGGCGCCCGCCTGGTGATCACCGGCGTGGAACGGCCGGAGTGGGCAGGGAGCACGCCCGTCGTGGCCATGCCCGAGGCCACGGCTCCGCTCGGGGAGCCCGAGCACGGGGAGATCGCGTACGTGATCTACACCTCCGGCTCGACCGGCAAGCCCAAGGGCGTCCAGGTCACCCACGCCAACCTGACGAACCTCGTCTTCGACTTCGCCGCCCGGTTGGGCGAGCCCCGCTCGGCGCTGTGGTCCACCACTCCCTCGTTCGACATCTCGTGGCTGGAGCTGCTGCTGCCGCTGGCCGTCGGCGGCACGGTCGTGGTGGCCTCCGACGAGGACCAGCTGCAGCCGCGCAGGTTCCTGGAGCTGGCGGGGACGGTGGAGGTCGTGCAGGCGACACCGACGGCCTGGCGGCTTGCCGTACCCGAGGCCGGAGGGGAGCTGGCCGGGCGGACGGTGCTGTGCGGCGGCGAGCCGATGCCCGCGGCGCTGGCCAGGGACCTGCTCGCGCTCGGCTGCCGGGTCTTCAACGTCTACGGGCCCACGGAGACCACCATCTGGTCCACCGCCGCCGAGCTGGTGGAGCGGCCGGGCGACCCGGTGCCCGCGGGTGCGCCGCTGGCCAACACCAGGATCTTCGTCCTGGACGGCGAGGGCCGGGAGTCGCCGCCCGGCGTGCCGGGGGAGCTGTGCGTCGCGGGCGACGGGGTGAGCGCCGGTTACCTCAACCGGCCCGAGCTGACCGGGGAGCGCTTCGGCCGGCACGAGCGTTACGGCCGCTTCTACCGCACCGGCGACCGGGCCAGGATCCGCCACGACGGCGTCCTCGAGCTGCTGGGCCGCGACGACCGGCAGGTCAAGCTGCGCGGCCACCGCATCGAGCTGGGCGAGGTCGAGGCGGTCCTGCACGAGCACGAGGCGGTCAGGGTGGCCGCCGTCGTCCTGGACGGCGACCCGCAGACCGACGGCCGCCTGGTGGCCTTCCTCGAAACAACCCGAGACGAAACGACCCGCGAGGATCTGCGGGAGGAGCTCTGGCGCTTCGCCAGGACCCGGCTGCCCGACTACGCGGTGCCCACCGGGTACGTCGTCGCCGACCGGCTCCCCACCACCGCCAACGGCAAGATCGCCTACCTGGACCTGGTCGTGCCGAGCGACGAGCGGGGCGCGCCGTCCGAGGCGGGCGAGGGGCTCGTCCGCCAGGTCGTGGCCCTCTGGCGGGACGCGCTCAACCGCCCTGACCTCGGGCCGCACGACAACTTCTTCCTCAACGGCGGCCACTCCGTGCTGGCCGTCCGCCTGATCGCGCCGCTGGAGGAGCTGGCCGGCCGGGCCCTGTCGGTCAGGGCCGTGTTCGACCATCCGACCGCCGCCGAGCTGGCCGCCCACCTGGGAGGCATCCGATGACGCCGTGGTTCGTCCAGGTCAAGGAGGGCGAGCGGGCGCTGGTCGCCTTCCCGCACGCCGGTGGCGGGCCCTCCTCGCTCAACGCGGTCGCCGCGTGCCTGCCGGACGAGGTGGGTCTGTGGGCGGTGAACCTGCCGGGCCGTCAGGCCAGGCTCGCCGAGGCGCCGCGCACCGACCTCGACGGGCTGGTCGACGACCTGGCCCGCGACCTGGTGGCGCGGCGGGAGCCGTACACGCTGTTCGGGTACTGCAGCGGCGCGCTGCTGGCCTACCTCGTCTGCCGCAGGGTCGTGGAGCTCGGGGGCGCGCCCGAGCGGCTGGTCGTGGCCTCGTTCGTGGCCCCCGACGTGACACTGCCGCTGCGGCGGCTGCCCTCGCTGCCGTCGTGGCTGTTCTGGGAGCAGCTGATCGAACTCGGCGGCGTGCCGCCGGAGCTGGCCGAGCGGGAGGCGCTCTGGCCGGTGCTGGAGCCGGCGCTGCGCGCCGACTTCGGGCTGCTGGCGGGCTACCGGCACCGGCACTCGCCGCCGCTGCCCACCCCCATCACCGTCCTGTACGGCACGCGAGACCGCTCGCTGACCAGGGGCGGCCTGCTGGGCTGGCGCAGGCACAGCGAGCGCAGGCCGGTGCTGCGCCCGATCGACACCACCCACTGGCTGGCCGAGGACGCCCCAGGGCCGTTGGCCGCCGTGATCGCTCAGGAGATGGGATGCGCCTCGGTTACAGCATGAGCTACTGGGGTGGCGCGGGGCTCGGCCCCGCCGACCACCTGGCGCTGGTCAGGGAGGCGGAGGCGCTCGGCTACGAGTCGGTGTGGGCGGCCGAGACGTACGGAACCGACCCGGCCAGCCTGATGGCCTGGATCGCCGGACAGACCGAGCGGATCGCGCTGGGCACCGGCGTCCTGCAGATGTCAGGGCGCAAGCCGGTGGTCGCGGCGATGACGGCGGCCACCATCGACCAGGTGTCGGGCGGCAGGGCCAGGCTCGGCGTCGGCGTGTCGGGGCCGCAGGTCGTGGAGGGCTGGCACGGCGAGCGCTTCGACCGGCCGCTGGCCCGCGCCCGCGACTACCTGGAGGTCGTACGGCTGGCGCTCGGCGGCGCCCCGGTGAGCTACCGGGGCCAGACGATGACGCTGCCGCTGGACCACAGCGAGGGCAAGGAGCTGTCGCTGGCCGTCTCGCCGGTGCAGGAGCGGCTGCCGGTCTACCTGGCGGCGATGGGCCCCAAGACGATCGCGCTGGCCGGGGAGCTGGCCGACGGCTGGCTGGCCATCCACTTCCCGCCCGAGCACCTGGCCACCATGCGCACGCACCTCAACGGGCGGGACATCGACGTCGCGCCGATGCTGCTCACGCTGGTCGAGGAGGACCAGGAGCTGGCCTACGACATGATGCGGCCGATGCTGGCCCTCTACCTCGGCGGCATGGGCTCGCGGCGCACGAACTTCTACAACCGGCTGGCCGCCTCGCTCGGCTTCGAGAAGGAGGCGGCCCTGCTGCAGGAGGCGTTCCTGGACGGCAGGCAGGGCGAGGCCATGGCCCTGCTGCCGGACGCGCTCATCGACGCCATGACCCTGTGCGGCCCGGCAGGCAAGCTGCGCGAGCGGGTCGCCGCCTACCGCGAGGCGGGCGCGACCAGCCTGATCGTCGGCCTGGTCACGCCCACCCGGCGGCTGCGCAGCCGTCAGCTAAGGCTCATCGCCCAGCTGGTCGCCTGAGCCCGCCTGGTTCAGGCCTCAGCCTGGGCCTCAGCCTGGGCCTGGCCGGGGGGTTCGGGCATCTGCTTGAGCTTGGCCAGCGGCGACCACACCATCGCGGCGATCGGCACCAGCGCGCCGATCGCGATGACCACCCACAGCGCGGTTCTGATCCCCACCGCCCCGGCCAGCAGACCGGCGCCCAGCGCGCCCAGCGGGGCGGGGATCAGGCCGAGCGAGTAGATGGAGGCGATCACGCGGCCCTGCAACTGCGGCGGGGTGACCGTCTGCACGAGCGTGGTGTTGGTGACGAAGAAGACCTGCGCGGTGACGCCGCTGATGACCTGCGCGGCCACCAGCATGCCGACCTTCAGCCAGATCTCGCCGGTGGCCAGCGGGATGAGGAAGAGGGCCACGTTGCCGTACACCATGGACCAGACCAGCACGCCGCCGACGGAGTAGCGCTTCATCACGCGTACGGCCAGCAGCGCCCCGAGGATGGCGCCCACGCCGCCGCCGGCCAGGATGCCGCCGAACCAGGCCGCGGGCACGCCCAGCTCGCGGATCACGTACAGCGCGTAGATGGAGTTCATCGCGCCCAGGATGAACAGCGAGAACACCGCCGAGGAGATCGCCAGCGGGCGGATCAGCGGGTGCTTCATCACCCACAGGACGCCTTCCCAGATGGCCTTGTGGATCTGGCGTGCCGTGGTGTCGTCGGGCTCGGGACGCGCCTCGGGCCGCTTGATCAGCGCGACCGCGATGGCGGAGGCCAGGTAGGACACCGCGTCGATGATCAGCAGCGCGGGCGCGGCGATCACCTTGAGCAGCGCGGCGGCGATGCCGGGGCCGACGGTGTTGGCCAGCGACTCGGTGAGCTGCAGCTTGGAGTTGCCTTCGAGGAAGTTCTCCGGCGGCACCAGGAACGGGAAGTAGCTGCGGTAGGCGACCTGGAACATCGTCCCGAGCAGCCCGATCAGGAAGATCACGACGTACAGCCAGGCGAGCGTGAGCATGTCGGCGAACCAGGCGATCGGGATCAGCATGAGCAGCGCGAAGCGCGCCACGTCGGTCCAGATCAGGACGGTCCGCTTGCGCACCCGGTCGGCCAGCACCCCGAAGAGCAGGAACAACACCATCGGCGCCCTCAGCAGGAAGCCGACCACGCCCATCTCCTCTTCGGAGGCGTTCAGGACGGTGACCGCGATGACGGGGATCGCGAAGTAGGTGATGAAGGACCCGAACTGCGACAGGCTCTGCCCGGCCCATAACCGGAGGAAGTCGGCGTTGCGCCACAGGGTGGACTGCTCACTGGTGGGGGATGCCATGGTCCATCCACTTTCTGATATCGGCGGCCGCACCGGCGACCAGGGGTTCGTACAGGATCGGGACGCGCTCCTCGGGGATCGGCGCGTGCGCGAGCCGTCCCTTGACGACCGAGGGCCACTGGCCGTCCTCGGGCCGCGGCGCGAAGAGCGCCACGTCACCGTCGTACGGCTCGTGCCTGAAGCCGCCGACGGCGTGCGCGTTGGCCCGGAAGACCGCCAGGTAGCGGCGTGCCTGCTCGACGTCGGCGGTGTCGGGGGCCAGCCGGTTGGCCGCCGACGCCGCGCCCATGACGGCCAGCAGCCGCTCCTCCGGCGGCAGCTCCGCCAGCCGCTCCGGGTTGAGGCCCAGGGTCTCCTCCGGGCCGCCGGCGAGCGCGTGGAAGAGCAGGACGGTGTCGTCCTCCAGCGAGGCGGGCGCCACCGGCTCCTCGGCGTTGGCGTACATCAGCACGACCAGCGGGACCTGCTCGCCGCGCTCGCGCAGCCGCCTGGCGACCTCCAGGGCGATGTTCCCGCCGATGCAGAAGCCGCCCAGCACGTACGGCCCCTGCGGCCGGACCGCCAGCACGTCGTCCACGTAGGCGTCGGCCATGTCGGCCAGCGACGTGTGCGGCTCCTCACCGGGCGCGAGACCGTGGGCGGCGATCGCGTACACCGGCTGGTCGGGGCCGAGCCGCCGGGCCAGCGGGTGGTAGCGGAACACCTGCCCGCCCAGCGCGTGGATGAGGAAGACCGGCGTCCGGTCGCCCTTCGCGTTGAGCGCCACGACCCGGCTCGCGGGGGCCAGGTCCTCGGGCTGCCTCAGCACGTCGGCCAGTTCGTGGACGGCGGGCGCGGCCAGCACGGCCGACACCGGCAGGTTCCTGCCGAGCTCGTGCCTGATGCGGGCGGCCAGCCTGAGCGCGCTGAGTGAGTGGCCGCCGAGCTCGAAGAAGTCGTCGAGGACGCCGACCGCGGTCACGTCCAGCACCTCTTCGTACAGCACGGCGACGCGCGCCTCGATCTCGTCGCGCGGCGGCACGTACGGCCGGCCGCTCGCGGGCTCGGGCGCGGGCAGCGCGGCCCGGTCGAGTTTGCCGCTGGAGGTGAGGGGCAGCGCGTCGAGCGGCATCCAGACGCGCGGGACCAGGTGGTCGGGCAGCCGGGAGCGCAGCCGTTCGCGCAGTTCGGGGCCGCTCTCGCCGACCACGTAGGCGACCAGGTAGCCGTCGTGCGCGGTCACCACGGCGTCGACGACCGAGGGTTCGGCGCGCAGGGCGGCCTCGACCTCGCCCGGCTCGACCCGCATGCCGCGGATCTTGACCTGGAAGTCGGTGCGGCCGAGGTATTCGAGTTCGCCGGTGGGCAGCCAGCGGGCGAGGTCGCCGGTGGCGTAGAGCCTGGAGCCTGGGGTGAAGGGGTCGGGGACGAAGCGTTCGGCGGTGAGGGCGGGCCGGTTGAGGTAGCCGCGCGCCACCTGGACGCCGCCGATGTGGAGCTGTCCAGGGGTGCCGACGGGCACCGGTCGCATGGCGGCGTCCAGGACGTGCAGCTGGGTGTTGTCCACGGGCCGCCCGATCGGGACGACGCTCTCGCCGGGGACGTACGGGTGCCAGGAGACGTCGACGGCGGCCTCGGTCGGGCCGTACAGGTTGAAGACGGCGGCGCCGGGGACGCGGGCGGCCAGGTCGGCGGGCAGCGCCTCGCCGGAGCAGATGACGCGCTGGGGGAGCTGGATGTGTTCTTCGAGGAGGAAGGCTTCCAGCATGGAGGGGACGAAGTGGGTGGTGGTGATGCCTTCTTCGACGATGAGGTCGCGTAGGTAGGCGGTGTCGCGGTGGCCGCCTGGTTTGGCGATGACCATGGTGGCGCCGGTGATGAGGGGCCAGAACAGTTCCCAGACCGACACGTCGAAGGTGGTGGGGGTCTTGTGCAGGACCTTGTCGTCGCTCGTGAGCTGGAAGGTGTGTTGCATCCA
>NZ_JBHZBH010000076.1:0-18189 GCF_042754765.1 Nonomuraea sp. NPDC059194
TCCATCGCAGGAGCCACCAGGCCGCAGCGCGCAGGCACCACTTTAGGCAGCGCCTGCGCCTTCAACTCATCCCGATCTAGCTATGTAGTACTAGCACCTGGGCGGGGTCGCTGGCGGTGTTGTTGCGGATGACGCTGTTGTTCAACGTCAAGGCAGCGCCTCCGGCAACGGCAATTCCGGCGCCGAAGGCCGTACGCCCGTTGCGTACTGTCACGCCGGTAAGCGTGAGGTCACCGCCGCTGCTGACGAGGAGGACACGGAAATCCGGAGTGTCTGGGTCGGGGTCACGCCGAATCGTGGCCCCGTTGCCGGTAATCGTTATCTTGGTGCTGACCGCCGGCAGGCCGCTCGGGCTGCCAGGGGCGTTGTTGTCGTTGTTGAGGGTGTACGTGCACAGCGGCGAGAGGACAATGGTGTCCGCGACCCCATTTCCGTTGGCAGTGTTGATGGCATTCACCAGTCCAGCCTCGCCGCCATTTGGCCCGAAACACGGCACGAAGATGGTCGCCGCATGCGCCGTACCCTGCGCCCCTGCCACGAGACCCGCGGCCATGCCGACAGCACACCCCAGAGCTGTCAGCCGCGACCGAAATCGCTTTTTCATTCTTAGTCCCCCCGTGGACCTATTCCGCACAGCGATCCATTCCTGTGCTTGATCGCTGCGTTGTTACCCGTGCGCCGACGGGCCTCACCGGCAACAAAGGAACTCAACCAAAATAAGACCCAATCGCTACCAACCTGCTCATTTCGACTAAGCGGGGCGATGCGGTCGTAGCGCTTTGGAGGATTTCCAGGGATTAGGGGCGATTAATTCTTTTAGTGGTTAATGGTGGGTTATGTGGCTCAGGTCCGCGCGTCGAGCCCGTCACCGTCGTCCTGTGCCAGGCGTCCCGGCTGCGCTTCGGAGGGGGCGCCTTCGCGGGGGTGGTTGAACGCGGACAAATTGTGCATCATTGGGGCGCGAGCTGGGCAATCCCGGCCGCACCTGCGAGTCCAAACCGCGGGAGCTCGGGGCAACCGGGCTGAGAGGGCAACTGCCGTTGCCGACCGCATGAACCTGTCCGGACAGTGCCATCGAATGCTTGTTCGGTAATGAACGTGCAGGTCAGCTGGTTTCGGGGTCCTCAGAATGACGCCGGACAGGGCCGTACAGCTACGAAATACAGCAGTCGCCTGTACGCTGAGCTGGTAAGTCGGACGGAGGGGGAGCCCCGATGACGGCACAACCGCATGAGCCAACGCCACAGGCAGCACCGGACAAGAGCTTGCGGGCCATCCGTGGCGCGCTGGTCACGCCTCAGGATCGCGAAGGGTTCGACGAAGGGCTGCGGATCGCACTCGCGGAAGTCCGCGCCAGTCTCGACCTGACGAAGCTCAACGACTTCGTTCACACGTGGTGGCTCATCGCGTGCGACTCGGCGCAGGACCCGGCAGGGCGTCAACAGATGCACGAGCGAGTGGCGCATGCCCAAGCCCTTGCCGCTCGTGGCGAGGATCTGCCACGCGGTGGCAAGAGTTGGCGTGAGCTGCTGACCGAACGCGGGGTCGCGCTGTAGGTGTATACCCTCCTTCCACCCCGACCCCGTCGCCCAAGACCAGATCGACGCGCTCCCAGATGAAGCACTCGGCTACCTCGCCGAACTGTTCACCCTCCTGGAGACGGCGCCGTGGACGGGCCGCTCATCGAACCCGAGCAATCCCGATGCCAACATGCTGACCATGCCGTTTGGTGAACGCGGCCTCATCACGTACCTCGTCATGGAACGGACACGAGAGGTGTACGTCGTGCGGGTTCAGTGGCTCTGATCGGAGCTTGAGCACCCCAGGGTGGCCGAACGCGGGCGCATGGTGCGTCATGGGGGCCGCGAGCTGGGAAAGCCCAGCTCAATTGATCAAGTCAACGCGGGAGCCGGGTTTCCGTGCGGAGCACGGCTCAGGAAGCACGCGAAGCGCCGTATCAGCTCTTGAGTGTCTCGCGATCCTGTGGCCCGTCCAGCGCACCTCCGAGCATCCGCAGTGCCTCGCATGTGGCCTCGTCGGTGGCGTCCGTGTAGGAGGGGAAGCTCAGACGGTCATGCCTCCCATTCTCGCCGACCCGCCACACCACAACCTCCCGGGGCCGGGAAGGTCCCCGCGACGACCAGCCGTCGGGTTTCGCTCGCCGGCCCAGGCCAGTGGGGTTCCTGGCCTGGGCCATGGGTGAATCGGTCTCCCGGGTGGGCCAGCGACGACTTTCCGGGCGCTCAGGTCAGCAACCGGTGCCGGAACCGCTGTTGACGCAGTTGTCGGGGACGTTGGCCACGATCGCGGTGAACTGCCGGGTCAGCGCGCCCTCGTTCAGGACACCGCCGCCGGTGGCAGTGCCACCTCCGGTGGCCCTGGCCACGTTGACGGTGACGACGCTGTTGCGCAACGTCATCGGATCGCCGTTGAAGATGCCGCCGCCTTGGGCCTGGCCGGTGGCGCCGGAGGCGGTCGCGACGTTGCCCCTCACAACGGCCCCGTTGATCTGCGCTGTTCCGCCCGCAGCGGCGACGATCCCGGCGCCTGCAACGTCGGGAGCGTCGACCGTGTTTCCTGTGACGATGCCTCTGGTGATGTTCAGAGTGTTGCCGAAGATGGACCACACTCCACCGCCCTGTGCGGCGTCACCACCCGTGGCGGCGTTGCCGCGTACAGTGCTGTCGATCAGGGTGAGAGAACCCGCGCCGCTGGCGATGCCGGCGCCAGCGGCTATCTCGGCCACTGCGGTGTTGTCGCGGATGGTGCTGTTGCGTATCGTCACCGACCCGGTGTTATTGAAGATGCCGCCGCCGAAGGCTAGCCCTCCAGGGGTGGGGTCGTTGGCGGTGTTGTTGCGGATGACGCTGTTGTTCAGCGTCAAGGCGGCGCCTCCGTCAACGCGAATTCCGGCGCCGAAGGCCGTACGCCCGTTGCGTACTGTCACGCCGGTAAGCGTGAGGTCACCGCCGCTGCTGACGAGGAAGACACGGAAATTCGGACGGGTGCCGACTGGGTTACGCTGAATCGTGGCTCCGTTGCCGGTAATCGTTATCTCGGTGCTGACCGCCGGCAGGCCGTTCGGGCCATTGGTGTTGTTGTTGACGTTGTTGAGGGTGTACGGGCACAGCGGCGAGAGGACAATGGTGTCCGCGCCTGCATTGAGGTTGGCAGTGTTGATGGCATTCACCAGTCCAGCCCCGCCGCCATTTGGCCCGAAACACGGCACGAAGATGGTCGCCGCATGCGCCGTACCCTGCGCCCCTGCCACGAGTCCTGCGGCCATGCCGACAGCACACCCCAGAGCTGTCAGCCGCGACCGAAATCGCTTCTTCATTTCTTAGTCCCCCCGCGAACTGTTCCGCACAGCGATCCATTCCTGTGCTTGATCGCTGCGTTGTTACCCGTGCGCCGACGGGCCTCACCGGCAACAAAGGAACTCAACCAAAATAAGACCCAATCGCTACCAACCTGCTCATTTCGACTAAGCGGGGCGATGCGGCCGTCGCGCTTTGTGGGATTTCCAGGGATTAGGGGCGATTAATTCTTTTAGTGGTTAATGGTGGGTTTTGTGGCTCAGGTCCGCGCGTCGAGCCCGTCACCGTCGTCCTGAGCCGGGCGTCCCGGCCGCGCTTCGGAGGGGGCGCCTTCGCGGGGGTGGTTGAACGCGGACAAATGGTGCATCATTGGGGCGCGAGCTGGGCAGATCCCGGCCGCACCCACAAGTCCAAACCGCGGGAGCTCGGGGCAACCGGGCTGAGAGGGCAACTGCCGTTGCCGACCGCATGAACCTGTCCGGGTAATGCCGGCGTAGGGAGCGTGTGATGACGCATGTCGTCGACCCGAAGCATGCCGAAGTACCTCTGACCCTCGACGAGGCCCCGCCGAAAACATTGGGCGTCCTCGACCAGAGCGCCTTCTGGGCCAACCTCGGGGTCAGCCTTCTCGGCTTCTCCTTCGCCCTCTTCCTCATCAACCCCCTCCTCGACGACAACCCGCTGACCATGACCGCCGCGGTCACCGCGACGATCGTCGGCAGTCTCATCGGCACCGCCATGGTCGGACTGGCCGCCATCCCCGGCGCCCAGACCGGCCAGCCCGCGATGGTGCTGCTCAGAGGCCTGTTCGGGGCCAAGCTGTCCTACGTCCCGACCGTGCTCAACATCATCCAGATGCTCGGATGGGGCGCGTTCGAGCTGTGGGTCATCTCCGTGGGCGCCCAGGCGATCTTCGGTGACGCCGTGCCGTACGCCGTCTGGGTGGTCGTCGCGGGGGCGATCACCACGGGCCTGACGATCTACCCGCTCGGCGCGATCAGGCTGATCAGGCGGGTCGTCACGGTCGGTGTGATCATCTCGACCGTCTGGTTCGCGGTCACGCTGCTGCAGAGCGCTCCCACGCAGACCGGCGGCTCGTGGGACGCCTTCGCCCCCGCCGTCGACTTCGTGATCGCGCTGTCGGTCTCGTGGGTGCCGCTGGCCGCCGACTTCGCCAGGCACTCGCGCAGCAGCTCGGCCGCCTTCACCGGCGTGGTCGGCGGCTACACGGTCGCGCAGGTCGCGTGCCTGGCCATCGGCGTCTACGCGGTCGCGATCGCCGGGCACGACGCCGTGCTGGGCGACCCGACGGCGGTCTTCGGCCCGTTCGTCGCAGCCCCGCTGGGCGCGCTGTTCTTCGGCATCCTGGTGCTGCGCGAGACCGACCAGTCGTTCGCGAACGTCTACTCGGTCGCCATGTCGCTGCAGAACCTCATGCCGCGCGTCGACCGGCGGCTGTTCTCGGTGGCGATCGGCGTGCTGACGGTCGGCGTGGCGCTCCTGGTCGACGTCAACTCCTACAGCGCCTTCCTCAGCATCATCGGCGCCGTCTTCGTCCCGATGCTCGGCGTGCTCGTGGTCGACTACTTCCTGCTCGGCAGCGCCAAGACCTGGAACACCGGCGAGAACGCCCCCTCAAGATGGCTCATGACCATCCCGTGGGCGCTCGGCTTCTGCGCGTGGTGGCTGCTGGCGGCGCCGTCCACGATCCCGTGGTGGGCGGAGATCTGGGACGGCGCCCGCGCGGCGCTCGGCTTCACCCGCCAGCCGTGGATGAGCGCGGCCCTGGGCGCGTTTGTGGTCGCGGGCCTGCTCACCCTGGTCATCGGCCGGGTACGGCGGCGCTAGCGCTCGACCCGCAGCAGGCGTTCGAGCGCGGTGGGCCCGCCGGGATACCCGTCGCGATCGGCGACCCGGTGGCAGGGCACGATCACGCACACCGGGTTGCCGTTGATCGCGCTGCCGACCGCGCGGAGCGCCTGTGGCCGTCCGATGCGGGCCGCCAGGTCGCCGGTGGTGGTGCCGGTGCCGTACGGCACGGCCATCGTCATCTGCAGCAGGGCGCGCCCGAACGGCGTGGCCAGCTGCAGGTCGACGGGGACGGTGAAGGCGCGCAGGCGCCTGGAGAAGTAGGCGTCGAGCTCGCGCCGCACCGGGTCGAGGCGGCGCGGATCGGGGCCCACGAGCCCCCCGATCACCCGCGAGATCCGCTCGAAGACCGCGTGCTCGTCGTCGAAGCTGCAGGCGACGACGCCCTTGCCGGTCATCGCGAGCACCAGCCTGCCCACCGCGCCGTCGTAGGTGCCGATGGCGACATCCGGCGGTCGCTCGGGGCGGTAGGTGGGTGAGGTTACCCTCAGCAGGGCATCGAGCTCGCCAGCCGACATAGCCCGCAGCGTATCGGACGGATAAGGCCACGGAGCGTGCGCGCCACCGGCAGTATGGAAAGGTGGGTGACGAGGAGATCACCGCGGCCGTACTCTCCAGCGCCCCCAACGCGGTCGTCGTGCTCGACAGGGACCAGACCGTGCTGGTCTGGAACCCTGCGGCAGAGCGGTTGTTCGGGTGGAGCTACGAGGAGCTGGCCGGTCGGCGCGCGCCGATCGTTCCCGGCGAGCTGACCGCTGAGCACAACGCGGTGCTCGAACGGGTCCGCACGGGCGGTCAGGTCTCGCTGCGCACCAAGCGTTTTCGCAGGGACGGCACGCTCCTCGACGTCCGGATCGACACCAGCGCGCTGCTGCAGGGCAGCTCCGTCATCGGTTTCGTGCACGTCCACCACCTGGTCGAGGACGACGTCGCCGCGCGCGACCGGGTGGCGCGCAGGGCCAGGCTGGTGCGCAGGCTCACCGACGTCGTCGCCGACATCAACGCCGAGCTGGAGCTGCCCGCCGTACTCGACCGGATCGCGGAGAGTCTCACCGAGCTGACCGGAGCCGACGCGGGCGGTTTCGTGCTGATCGAGAACGAGCGGCTGCGGCTGGTCAGCGCCTACCAGCTGCCCGTGACGCTCGGCAGCGTCACCGCCGACCTGCGCAGCAGCCTGGTGGGCAAGCTGATGCGCACCGGCAAGACCGTGATGCTGGAGTCGGCGGGCCTCGACGACCTGGTGTGGGCGGAGTTACCCGGGCTGCACACGATCGCGCTCGGCCTGGCCGCCGTGGGTGGGCATCCCTACGGCGCCCTCTACGCGCTGTTCGCCAAACGAAAACCGGGGCACGTCGAGCTTGAGCTGCTGGAACTGCTGGCGGGGCACGCCGGCATCGCCGTCGGCAACGCGATGGCCTACCAGGAGGCGGTACGCCAGCGGGCGCACGAGCGCGCGGTCGTCGACGCCAGCGCCGACGGCATCGCGGTGCTCGACGGGCAGGGGCGGGTGATCCAGTGGAATCCCGCCGCCGGAGAGCTCACCGGCGTCACGGCCGACGAGGTGATCGGCGGGCCGCCGCCGTTCCCGCTGCCCGAGCCCGGCCGGAAGCTCACCTTCCAGCTCGAGACAGGTCGATGGCTCGACGTCGTCAGCGCGAAGATCGAGGAGACCGGCGAGCTGGTGATCGACTTCCGCGACATCACCGCCGCCAAGGAGCTGGAGGAGGCCAAGGACCTGTTCCTGGCCACGACCAGCCACGAGCTGCGCACGCCGATCACGATCGTGCGGGGGTTCGCCAGCACGCTCGACGCCCAATGGGACAAGCTGACCGATCCCGAGCGGCGCTCGGCCGTCCACACCATCGCCGAGCGGGCCCGGTCGCTGGGCCAGCTCATGGACCACCTGCTGCTCGGCGCCCGCGCCGGAGCCGAGGAGCTCAAGGTCCGCATCGAGACCTTCAGCCTCGCGGAGCGCGTCCATGCGGCCACGCTCGGGCTGCCCGTGCTGTCCGACACGCACCGCGTCGAGGTGATCATCCCCGAGGGGCTGCCCGACGTGCGGGGCGACGCGCTGGCCACCGACATCGTGCTCGGCCAGCTCCTGGAGAACGCCTTCAAGTACTCCCCCGACGGAGGGCTGATCAGCGTCGCGGCGTGGGTGGAGGGCGAGCACGTGGTCGTGGTCGTCGACGACGAAGGCGTCGGTATCGCCCCCGCCGACCGTGACCGAATCTTCGAGAGGTTCGTCCAGGCCGACAGCGGCGACCGGCGCAGGTTCGGCGGCGTGGGCCTCGGCCTGTACATCGTGCGCAGCCTCGCCAGGGCGCAAGGAGGCGAGGTCACGGCCCATCCACGACCCACCGGAGGCACGCGAATGAGGTTAGTTCTCACTATCGCGCCCGACACACCGGCGCGGTAACGAGCCGGTCACGGATGAGCTGATCTATCGTCCAATGTGTACAAGCTGTGATCGAGACACGGTTTCTAGCCCCGGGTAACGGGGCATTTCGGTCGTACCGGGGGCGTTCCTCTGGGGGGATCTGGGAGCGGGGAGGTGGGTGTGTCGAGCGTCGTGATGTTGCCGTACGCACTGTCCAGCGTCGCCGTCGCACGCCAGCGTCTCTGCACTGACCTGCAGGAGTGGGGGGTCTACACCGCCGCGATCGATGACGCGGTCCTGGTGGTGAGCGAGCTGCTGAGCAACGCGCTACGGCACGCGCGTCCCCTGACCTCCGGCATGGTCAAGGTGGCGTGGCTGTGGAGCGACGACCATGTCGAGGTGGCGGTGAGTGACGGAGGCGCGGCCACTGAGCCGCGCGCGGGCCGTCCGACCCTGTCGTCGCTCGGCGGGCGCGGGCTCGGGATCGTGGAGTACGTCGCGGAGAGCTGGGGCGTGCGGCACGACGGGGACACGACCACGGTGTGGGCCGTGCTCCCCGCCCCGCACATCGTCAACGGTCAGGTCGCGGCGTTCAAGGAGGCCGGGTAGAGCAGTCGCCGCTCGGCCGCCGTCCAGGCCGACGAGACGAGCAGGTAGACGCCCGTGGCCAGCGGGAAGAAGACGGCGGCGACCACCGTGCCGAACGGCAGCAGCTTCAGAATCCTGAACTGCCCCGCCTCCATCCTGCGCGAGGTGTACCAAGCGATCAGCGCGATCGCCACGATGATGCCCACGAAGGCCAGCGCGGGAGCGCTGATGAGGCCGTACTGCGCGACCACCGCCGCCAGGTGCTGGCCGAGCACGTCGGTGCCGATCAGCGGGTGGGTGGCGACCTGGTACATCAGCCACAGGAACGGCAGCTGCGCGAGGCCGGGCCCGAAGCCCGCGAACATCGACGTGCCCTCCTTCGCGTAGAGCGCGTTGACCTCCTTGCTGAGCCGCTCGGGGTTACGGGCATGCCGCTCCTGCAGCTTCTTCAGCTCGGGGGCCAGTCGCAGCCGCACCTTGGCGGCTTTGGCCTGACGGATGCTGAGCGGAAGCAGCAGCAGCCGTACGGCCAGCGTGAACAGGACGATCACCAGCGCGGTGTTACCGCCGAACCCGGTGATGAACATGACAAAAGAATCGATCATCACAACTCCTCGGAGAAAAGTGGTCTCTTTCGGTTACGAGGAGTGCGATGACGGAGCTCTCGGGCGCGGTCTTCCCGCCGCGTCGGGGTCGCGCTGGCGCAGGAACGCCGTCCGCCTGGCGTAGGCCATGGGGAAGGCCGGCGCGCCGGCCCGCAGGGCCAGGTGCACGCTTCCGGCCAAGGCCGCCAGGAGGAGCAGGATCAAGCCGGTGATCAGAACGAGACCGGCTGGATCCATCAGCGCGAGCTGGAACACCTACCTATCGGGCCGTCCTGCCCACCAGGGCGACGACGACGAAGACCACGACGGCGATCACACCGATGATCAGCGCGAGCTTCAGCAGGCCCATGACCATGGGCAGGATGAAGGCAAACAGAACCCACAGCGCCAGCAGCACGCCGGCGACGAGCATGACCATTCGACCCATATGCCTACCGTACGACGTAGGCGATGTCTCCGCGCGGAAATTGGCCGTACCGTGACGGTGTGAGCACTCGCATCCTCGTGGTCGACGACGACCCGACCGTCGCCGAGGTCGTGGCGCGCTACCTCGAACGCGACGGCCACCACGTCGAATGCGTGGGCGACGGCGCGGAGGCGCTGCGGCGCGCGCTGGCCGACCCGCCCGACCTGATGGTGCTCGACCTCATGCTGCCCAAGGTCGACGGCCTGCACGTGTGCAGGAAGCTCAGGGAGCGCTGGCCGGTCCCCGTGATCATGCTGACCGCGCTCGGCGAGGAGATCGACCGCGTGGTCGGCCTGGAGACCGGCGCCGACGACTACGTGACCAAGCCGTTCAGCCCGCGCGAGCTGGCGCTGCGGGTGCAGTCGGTGCTGCGCAGGGCCCGCGGCGCCGCCGCCGTCACCGGCGGCACGGGCGTGCTGCGCGACGGCGACCTGGTGGTGGACGTGGGGGCTCATGAGGTACGGCGGGACGGCGAGCTGGTCATGCTCACCTCGCGGGAGTTCGACCTGCTGGCCTACCTGATGCGCAACCCCCGCCAGGCCTTCAGCAGGGCGGCGCTGCTCGACCAGGTGTGGGGGTGGTCGTTCGGCGACTCCTCGACGGTGACCGTCCACGTGAGGAGACTGCGGGAGAAGGTCGAACCCGATCCGACCGCCCCGCGAAGGATCGTCACCGTCTGGGGCGTCGGCTACAGATACGAGCCCCTGTCATGACTTTTCTGGAGATCGTGGCAGTCACGGCCGGGCTCGGCCTGCTCGTGGCGGGCGCCGGTCTCGCGGTGATGTGGCGGCTGCGCACCCGATCCATCGGCGTCATGCTGGCGGTCGTCGCCGTGGTCGCGGTCCTGGCCACCGTCGCGGGCGTCACCGCGATCACGCTCAGGATGCTCATCGACGTGCCCGCCAGAGACCTCGTGCTGAGCGTCGTGGCCGTCGGCGGGCTGGTGGGCCTCGGCGTGGCGTTCGTCCTCGCCCGGCAGGTGGTGGCGGCCAGCCGTCGGCTGGCCGCCGCGGTGCGGGAGCCGTCCTTCGTCGCGCCCGCCGGTCTGCCCGCCGAACTGCGCGACATCGCCCAGGCGCTGGAGGAGTCGTACGCCAGGGAGCGGGCGCTCGAAGGGGCCCGCAGGGAGCTGGTCGCGTGGGTCAGCCACGATCTCCGCACACCGCTGGCCGGCATGCGGGCCATGGCCGAGGCACTGGAGGACGGCGTCGGCGACACGCGCAGGTACCCCACCCAGATCAGGGTGGAGGTCGAGCGGCTCTCGGCGATGGTGAACGACCTGTTCGAGCTGTCACGCATCCACGCGGGGGCACTCCGGCTGAACCCCACCAGGTTCGGGCTCGGCGACCTGGTGGCGGACACGATGGCCGGGGTGGAGGCGCTCGCGATCGCCAAAGGGGTGAAGGTGCGGGCGAACTGCGAGATCGTCCCGGTGACCGCCGACGCGGGCGCGATGGGACGGGCACTGCGCAACCTGGTCGTGAACGCGGTCAGGCACACGCCGCCCGGGGGCGAGGTGGTGATCCGCGCCGCCGTACAGGATGGTGAGGCCTCGCTCTCCGTCACGGACGCCTGCGGCGGGATCCCGGAGGAGGATCTGAAGCGGGTCTTCGAGGTGGCGTTCATGGGGGAGAAGGCGCGCACCCCGACCAGGGAAGGCGGCGCGGGCCTCGGACTGGCGATCACCCAAGGGCTGGTCAGCGCCCATGACGGCCGCATCAGCGTGGCCAACGAAGGGGCGGGCTGCCGCTTCGACATCCGCCTTCCTCTTTAGGTGGTGTGTGTCCGGAATCGGGCCGCCCGTTCGTCACCAGGGTGAGGTCACGACACCGAGGAGCGAAGATGAAGTACATGATGTTCGTGTGCACCGACACCGAGCCCGACACCGACCAGAGCGCCGGGCCCGACATCGACGTGTGGGTGGCGGAGAACGACGCGCGTGGCCGTCGCCTGGAGGGCAGCGTCCTGGCGCCGACCTCCGCGGCCACGACGGTCCGGGTGCGCGACGGGCAACTGCTGGTCTCCGACGGTCCGTTCACGGAGACCAAGGAGGTGATCGTGGGCTACGACCTGCTGGAGTGCGCCGACCTGGACGAGGCGATCGAGGTGGCACGCGCCCACCCGATGGCCCGGTCGGGACGGCTGGAGCTACGCCCGCTGGTCGACCTGTGAGTGATGCCTTTGCACGCGCTGGCCTGCTGGTCTGCTGGACGGCTTGACGGCGTGAGCGACGTACCTTCGTCCGCTGGTCGGCCTGGATGGTTGACCGCGTGACCGATGTGCCTGCGGCTGCGGCCACGGCGGCCGATGCCGTCGCGGCCGCGAGCGCGGATGCGTACGCGCGGATCGTCGCCACGCTCATCCGCGTCACCGGCGACTGGACGCTGGCCGAAGACTGCGCCCAGGAGGCGCTGGCGCTCGCCCTGCAACGGTGGCCCCAGGAGGGCGTGCCGGACAACCCGGGCGGCTGGCTGATGACGGTGGCCCGCAACCGCGCGATCGACGTGCTGCGCCGCGCGTCCGTCGAACGCCGCAAGCTGGCCGAGCTGGCGGTGCTCACCCTCGCCGAACCCGACCCTGCCCCCGGCGTTCCGGCGGAGGAGGTCGTGGACGACCGGCTGCGGCTCATCTTCACCTGCTGCCATCCCGCACTCGCCCTGGAGTCGCGCGTCGCACTGACGCTCCGGACGATCTGCGGAGTGCCCACCGCCGACATCGCGCGGGCCTTCCTGGTCAGCGAGTCGGCCATGACCCGGCGCCTGACCCGGGCCAAAACGAAGATCTCCGACGCCGGCATCCCGTACCGCGTGCCCACAGGACCGGCGCTCACCGAGCGGCTGCCCGGCGTCCTGGCGGTGCTGTACCTGCTGTTCACCCACGGCTACAACGCCGACGCTCGGCCCGCGTTCGCCGATGAGGCGATCCGCCTGGCCCGGCTCCTCCGGCAGCTCATGCCCGGTGAGAGCGAGGTGTCGGCGCTGCTGGCGTTGTTCCTGTTCCAGCACTCCCGGCGGGAGGCCCGCCGCGACCGCCACGGCAACCTGCTCACCCTGGACAAACAGGACCGGAGCCGATGGGACCACGCCGCGATCGCCGAAGCCCTGCGGATCCTGACCGGGACCTCCCCGGACGCCCCCTGCGCGCTGCAGGCCAGGATCGCCGCCTGCCACGCCACCGCAGCCTCCCCCGACTGGCCGGCGATCGCCACGTGGTACGACCGGCTCGCCCAGGTCCAGCCGTCGCCGGTGATCGAGCTGAACCGCGCCGTGGCGCACGGCTACGCCCACGGGTCGACGGCCGGGCTGGACCTGCTCGCCAGGGCCAGGGCCGGGGGCGCGTTGGACGACTACCCGCTCGCCGTCGCCGTGGAGGCCGACCTCACCGCCCGACTCGGCGACAGGGAACGAGCCGCCGCCCTGTTCCGCCAGGCCGCCACCGTCGCCCACTCCGAACCCGAGCGCCACGCCCTGCTCGACCGCGCCAACGAGCTGCTGGTCGGGGACGAGCGACTTCGCCCCTGACCACGCTTCCTGTCCGGACGACCTCACCCAGGTGGGATCAGCGACTTGAACAGGTGCACGTCCTCATGCCCTCCGGGGATGCCCAGCGTCCGGCCGGACTCGACATAGCCATGGCGCTGGTAGAAGGCAGGAGCCTGGAAGGTGAAAGATGACACCACGACCCGATCACAGCCGCGTCGCCTCGCCTCCGCTTCGGCCGCCTGCAGGATCTGGCTGCCCCATCCGTCCCTGCGGCTGTCTTCGCGAACCCACAGCATCTCGATGCCGCACAGACCGCCCCAGGTCCACGCCGCCAGCCCGCCGACCAGCTCACCGCCGTCATCAGTGACCTTGACCGAGAGCGTGCCCTGCTCAGCCACGCCTGTGGCGGCGGCGTTGAAGGCGGTCAGTCCCTCGTCCAGCTGTCTGTTCAGCTCGGGGTCGCGTTCGCCTGTGGTCAGCGTGAAGCCGGAGCGGTGATCTCTCGTCACGTCGGCGGAGTATGCCAGCTCGTTCAGATCGGCGACACGTGATTGTTCCCGGCCCGATCGAGCGGACCGGTCGTTCCCGGGCGGTGTCGCCGCCCAAGCGCACACCCAAGGAGTGGGGCGTCGTGATCAGCCGTACCTGGAATCCGGCATCGCGCCGCGGCCCGCGCATGCCGTAGGCGATCGGGCACGACGCCGGGACGCTGGACAGCACCGGATTCCTGTCCGTGGGATAGCGTGGCCCGCCATGGCCGACTTCATCTCCCTCCCCTTCTACGACCTCCTCCATGAAGACGGCCACGGGCCGGCGGTCCGTGAGAAACTTCCCTCGCTTCTCGCCGGGGTACGGCGGAGCATCCTGGAGATCGGTGCAGGAACCGGCCTGATCACCACATCCCTGGCCGAATGGACACCGGCCGAGATCTTCGCGCTGGAGCCCTCGACCGGTATGCGAGGGGTGTTGGTGTCCCGGCTGAGCGGGCGCCCGGAGCTACTGAAGCGAGTGACCGTGCTTCCCTGTGACGCGCTGAGCGTTGATCTGGATGCGCCGGTCGAGGCCATGGTGATGATCAACGTGATGTACGCCCTGGAGCCGGACTACCGCAAGCGGCTCTGGCCGGTGCTGGCCGGGCAGCTCGAACCTGGCGGCCTCCTGATCTTCACCTGGCGCGATGGCGGTGCGCCGGCGCCGCATCCTCTCCAGGAGTCCGGCTCGCGTCAGGTAGGCCGTCATACCTACACGGTCCTGTCGGAGATTCTCGAATCGAGCGAGGAGGCGTGCGAGGCCCGCTACCTCTACCGGATCACCCAAGGCGACAAGGTGGTCAGCGAGGAGGAGATCGTCGGCCACGCCTACCGTCCTGTGCGGAAGACGATCGAAGAGGAACTCCTCGGGGCGGGTTTCGTCCAGGCTGTCGCCCCTGAGGGATTCCTCGCCTGGCGACTCGCCTGAGGCTCCTCAATCGAGCTGAGGTGGTTGGCCGAAAGGATCCCATTCGATGGTGACGAGCCCGCCGTATTGCTTGGCCAGCCTGCGGCGCAGGTCCTGGTCGAAGGCATTGGTCTGCAGGACGATCCGGTTGAGCTCCGGTTTGATTCCCATGGCGAATACTTCAGGTTCGTCGATCGGCCCGCGTTCCTTTTCCATCAACGCGGTCAGTTCGGCCTGGCTGTTCTCCACGGGCCGGACCTGGGGCACGATCGTGTACGGTTTCCCGTCCGACCGGTTCACTCCTGAGATCGGCGGGGTGGCCAGCTCGCGCCCTCGGGCGGTGACATAGGGCACGACGAGCCGGTACGGCTCGTGCAGGATGTACGGCGGCGCAAGATCATGCGGATGGTCCTTGGCCCGTTGCTGAGCGACTTCCTCAGCACGATGAAAGGGTCCGATGCCCTCGTATGACCGGAGCATCACGGGCGACACGGGTTGGTAGTAGACCTCGACCGCGTCATCCGTCGCGGGCTGCACGATGACCCGCCACTCCCCGGGCAGGAACTCGGGCGCCGCCGTGACGACGTAGACAGCGAACAGCGCGAAGATCGTCTTCAGTCGCATGCGCGACGAGTGTAAGGGATCAGTCGCAACATGATCGACCTACTTCGGTCACCCAGCCATGCCAGTCGAACGGTTCCCCGACCACCGTGACCGAAAGGGCGCAAGCGAGGCAGAGGTTCGGAAGTTGGAGCGGCTGCACAAATCAGGCGACATCAACAAGCCGGGCCGCGTCCCCACGTCGAAGACGTGTGGGCCGTCTTCGCTTGCGTACCATGGCGTCCTAGATACATGCTCATGGTCGTGAGCCGCCTTCCCGACTCCTTGCCCGAGTTCTTTGACTGCGGCTGCCCGGACGTCTACTACTGCCCGCGAGTTGCTGAGATCGAGTGCCCTCGGCACAGCGGCTTCGATATCTGCTGCGACGCACTTGATCAGCACATCCCCATCCGTATGTGATCACTAGATTGGAGTCACACCAGGGCGACCACCCCCGAGCGATGCATACACGTCGCCACTCTGCGGATGTAGGACGGGACGCGAGTGAGCTCCTGGACTCGGCCCATGGGGATAATGCCAAGCAGAAAGGCCCTCACCCGATTTCGAGTGAGGGTCTTCGATCTGCGGAGGATCGGGGATTTGAACCCGGATGGTGTTGCCACCAAACCGCAGTAGCAGTTCGGAGCCTGAGCGTTCCAGGACGTTCAACGTGGACCAATGCAACATGGTGAACCGCCTGGAACCGGCTGATACGGGGCGGAACTGCAACCCAAACTGGAACCCGTGATGATCTTCGCCCCGCCTCCTGATCATCCCTGGTCTGCTCGGCTCGTCCCGGGGCGATGACCGGCGGGGTGATCAGGCTTCCACCTCAACTACCGGAGCCAGACGAGTGGGCACGGCATCATCCCGGAGCCGGAGCCGGAGCCGGAGCCGGAGCCCCCCGCCGGAGGCGTCCGCGGCCAGAGTCCGGCGGCCGAACAGCAGCGCGTAGGCGGGCAACAAATCGGGGGACCATCGACCCCACGCTACGGGGAACCCTCAGCATCTCCAGCCGGCTGAGTCTGCTCGGTCATTTGAGGCTTGGTGTCAGGCGCAGGCTGGCGATCGCTCGCTTGTCCAGCGTTGCCGAGAGGCCGGAGTTGTTGGGGGTCGGGTCTGCCTGGGTGTCTTATTTCGATTTCGGCGAGGTCAATGACTAGACCAGTGGCACCGAGTGAGGATCGTCGTAGGGCATCCAGTGCATCAGGAACGTCGTCCGTGTACAGCAGAACGGTGAGCGATTCAGTAGCACGGGAGCAACAGACGTAAAGTAGCCGGCGTGTCCTCTCCAGGACGCTGTCGCGACCTTCTTGGCGCGCGGTTTCGTCGGCTTTAGAGAGTTTTCGCAGACCGAACAGCTTGTCGTAGGAGAAGTGAGCGTGGGTGCCTTCCGCGTCGTCCAGGACGACCAGGACATTGGGAAACTCAGCACCTTTCACCCCTTGCTGTGTGGAGTACGGCGACTCGCGGCCCACGTAGTTGAAGTAACCGTGCAACTCGTGGATGTCGCAAGTCATGAAGGCACCAAGCACCTGCCTGTCGCCGTCGGCGACAGGGGATATGTCACTGTCGCCGCTGGTGGCCAGATGATCAATCCATCGCTCGTCCAGTTCGACGAGGCCGTAGCTGGAGACGATCCGCAGGGCTTCCCCGACTGAGTCCGGGCCCCCGTTTGCTACGACGCCTGCAAGTTCGGTGAGGCCATGCTTGAGCGAGCTGAGGACGGTGGTGAGATCGTCGCTGGCATGGATGTTCTGGATACGGGGGGAGTGGATGCGGAGCAGTGTCATGGCGTCGGAGGAGCTCGCCGAGGTGGCTGCCATGGCAAGGATTGCCGTGCGGAACGGCGTTAGCGGCCAGGCCGTGCCCTCGTCGAAAGCTTGACTCAGGCTGGCTGAGGCACCGTCATGGAAGCAGGCATAGAGAGTCTCGAAACCGAGTCGCCGGGCAGCCATACGGTGAGTGATCACGAGCACCTTAAGCGCCGACTGAGCGTCATCGTTCAGCCAGGCGTCAGAGCAGTGTCGGTCGGCCAGCCAACGCCGAACCCTGTGCAGGGTTATCAGGCTGTCCTGGGTACGGGGGGCGACGATGACGGTGACATCGCCCTCGCGCTGCTTCTCGATGGGCAGTCCCGATTTCTGCACCAGGTTGTCACCACCTGAGCGAATCGCGTTGATCGCCGTCAGAATCTGCAAGGGCGAGCGAAAGTTCTCAGGCTTTTTGATGTCCTTCCAGCCTGCATCGAGGCCGATCGAACCGACGCCCGTTGCGTAGATCCGCTGCATGGGATCACCGAAGAACCCAAGGCAAAGCTTGCCCTTGTGTTGGAGTGCGAGTCCCCTGAGGGCGTCCACAACGGCAGGGAAGGTGTCCTGGCTCTCATCGACGAAGATGTAGGGGTACTCGGCGACGGTCAACTGGGCCAAGAGGGGGCGGCGTACCAACATCGCAGTCGCCAGCTTTATGACATCATCGTGCCCGACTATTCCCTTGCCATAGTTGCTGCCTGTACCGTATGTGAAGCGACGGATAGATACGACCTCTTTGGCCTGCCGCTCGTAACGCTCGATGCGTTTTCTCGTCTCCTGGCGTCGCTTGGCGCCGACGCGGTTGCTGAAGCCCTGCTCGGCCTCAATTTCCTCTTCCAGTCTTTCTTGGATCCGTTCAGTGACCCACAAACCTATGTCGTGCTGGAACGGATTGATCAGAGTCCAGAGGAAAGTGTGGATGGTCGAGACGTGAAAGATAGAGCCTTGCTTTACGTCGGAGCGGATCTCTTCGGCCGCGATGTCGGTATAGGTGATGCAGGCGATCTTCTGCGATCTGGCACGTAGGGTCTTGCCGTGCGAGGTGGCGACGTGAGCCAGGGCCTTGACCAGGGTGGTGGTCTTACCGGAGCCTGCGCCAGCGATAACTCGGAAGCACTGAAGCGGCCTCTGGTCGAGCAACGCACGCAGTTCCCGGTCGGCAGAGGTGTCCGGCGAGGCGATCCGGGAGGTCATGCGTCAGTGCCCGCCCTAAGGTTGGGGACCGCCTCGATCACTTCGGCACCCAACTGCGACGACAGCCACCGGAGCCCTTCAGCAATGTAGGTCGGCGCCACCCAGGCATCCATATCGGCGGTCATCAGATTCAAAGCGAATCGGGTCTTGTCGAAGCTGCGTACTCGGCGGAAAATCCGCTCCTGCATTTCGCTGATTTCGGGTGATGCCTCGCGACGCTTGACCACACGCAGTCCGAGATCCGCCTGGTTGTCCTCCTGTGTCCACTGGAGATTCTGGAGAGCAAAGGACTCCTCCAGAGTGCGGCCAGTAGTGCTCTCGATCTCGCCCTGCCACTCCGTACTAGTACGGCAGCCGCCATTCGTTAGTTGAGCTGGGCGTATGCGGTAGTGAGGCGGGCGCGCCGGTGGAACCAGCGGGCTCGGGCTTGGTGTCGC
>NZ_JBHZBH010000077.1:0-16177 GCF_042754765.1 Nonomuraea sp. NPDC059194
GCCCACTGAGCGGCGGTCAAATCACCACGACCCACCCGAAGATCATCCCAGAAGTAGATCACTCACGTGATCCACTTCTGAAACACGCCCTAGCAGCAGGCGTGTCCTTCCCGGGAGCTGCATGACTGCCGGGCCTGGGAGCGAGCAGGCGCACGGCAAACGTACCCGGGAACCGTGAGACTGCCCGGCCTGTGGGGGAGAGCAGGCGCAGGGCGACGTCCATCCCGGGAGCCGTGAGACTGCCTGGACCGCGAGGGAACGGAGAGCAGGCGCACCGCAACGCCTACACCCAAAGCCGCGAGACTCCCGGTGCATGCGAGAGAAAGCGGTGAATCGGTCGCACGGAAAGGAAAGAAGTGCGGGCCTCCGAACCCATCCGGCACGCGGGCTGCGTCAGCCCAAGTCCTCGCGCTTGCGCCGCTCGTTGTAGGCCCGCATGCGGGGTGGGTATCCCGTGAGCTGGACATCGTAAACGGGCAGTGCCAGGTCGCGAGCCACCTTGTGGATCACCTGGGGTGCGCCCACGCGGCGCCTGGTCCACTCGCCGTCATCGGCGACGGCGACCGCGGTCGTGTCGGTGGCAAAGGTCTCGGGCTCGACGAAGAACTCCACTCCACGCCGCGACTTGGCGAAGGCGATGAGCGCCTCGATATCGCCGTCGGTCGCTTCACGGTCGAACTTCGCAATCTTGTTCCCGCGCCAGCGCCGCAGCCCGTAGCGGTCTCGCCATCTCATGCCTCCTTTTTATATCGTCCGGCGGCCGCCCGCGTCCGGGCTGTTATCGGGGAGAGATCGGGGTTTCTCCCGATGTGCCGCCATGAGAGCGCGGAGGAGGATGACCTCAGATCGCCCGTCGAGGAAAGGCATGGCATTCATGGCATCGGCACAAACACCAGCGCCGGCATCCCGGGGGCACGGCAGGGTGCCGCCGATGGAGTTGCGCGTCACCAACCAGGATCGCGAACACGTGGTCGAGCACGTCAAGGCGGCATACGCCGAGGGACGGTTCGACAAGTACGAGTTCGACGAGCGCCTCGGCAGGGCCATGACGGCGCGCACCCACGGTGACCTCATGCCCATCATGACCGAGCTGTACGGCCCGCAGCACCACTGGCATTCGATCGCCGCGCCGCCCAAAGCCGCCGCACGTCCGGCGCCCAAACCGCACGGCCTGCCCGCCGACAGCAACGAACGCGTCGGTGGCGCCGCGGCTCACCTCCTGGCGCTGCTCGGTCTGGTCATCGTCGGGCCGCTGATCCTGCTACTCACCGGCGGCAAGACCTCGCCGTACATCCGGCACCACGCGATCGAGGCGCTGAACTTCCACCTGACCGTGCTGGGCGCGACGGTCCTGCTGCCGTTCACGATCGTGGGGATCGTGCTCGTGCCGGTGATCTGGGTTGCCGCGTTCGTCCTGGCGATCGTCGGTGGCGTGGCGGCGCTGGCCGAGAACGACTTCCGCTACCCGCTGACGGTCCGCCTCGTGAAGTGACCACCGCCCCGGCCTCCTGGGGCTGCGGGGCGTGGGAACTCTGACCGACGTACCTGAGCCGCGATCGTGCGTGGCTTTTCGGGGGCACCTGCACCTGTACCAGTGCCTGCACCAGCGGCCCGCTGACGGCACCTCGGGCGCGGTGCACAGGACGACGGTTCCGTAGGCGGTGCCGAAGGAGGGCGGCTCCCAGGGTGGTCAACGTCGCAGAAGCCACGAGCCGGAACCGCAGGACCGGTGGAACCCGCAGGCAGCCGGAGTCCGAGTCGTCCGGTGGGTGACGGAGTCTGAAGGTTTTGTGGGCTATGAGCCCGAACAGTCGTGTGGGCTACAGGCTCGAACAGCCCCGCAGGCAGCCGGAGTCTGAGCGGCCCCGTGGGCGATGGGGCCCGAAGAGTCCTGTGGTTGACGGGGCCTGAGGGGTCCTGTGGGCTACACCATCAGGGAGCGAACGGTCTCCACGGTGTCGGCCTCTTCGGCCCGCTTGTCCGGCCGGTATCGAAGGACGCGCGCGAACCGGAGCGCCATCCCGCCCGGGTAGCGCGGCGACCGCTGCACGCCGTCGAAGGCGATCTCCACGACCAGTTCGGGCCGGAGCGCGACCGTCCAGCCGTCGGTGGGGCCGTCGGCGATCTCCAGGAAGCGTTCGGTCTGCCAGGCGAGCAGTTCGTCGGTCAACCCCTTGAACGTCTTGCCCAGCATGACGAACGCCCCGCTGTCAGGATCGCGGGCGCCCAGGTGGAGGTTGGACAGCTTGCCCTCGCGCCGGCCGTGGCCCCATTCGGCGGCCAGGACGACCAGGTCGAGCGTGTGGCGCGGCTTGACCTTGATCCAGCCGGCGCCACGCCGCCCGGCCGCGTACGGGGAGGTGAGGGACTTGGCGACCAGCCCTTCGTGGCCCCGCCGTACGACCTCGGTGAAGAAGGACTCGGCGGCGGGCAGGTCGCCGGTGACCAGGCGGGGGGTGAGCAGCGCGGCCGGGACGGTGGCGGCGAGCCGCTCCTGGCGCTCGGTGTACGGCAGGTCGAGCAGGTCGGCGCCGTCGACCCTGAGCGCGTCGAAGAAGAAGACACTGAGCGGGGTCTGTTCGCGCAACCTGGGCACGTCGGTCTTGCTGCTGACCCTGCTCGCGGTCACCTGGAACGGCTGGGGGCGGCCGTCGGGACGCAGCGCGATGACCTCGCCGTCGAGCACCAGGTCGGTCGAGGGCAGCGCGAGGACCGCCTCGACCAGCTCGGGGACCTGGTCGGTGATGTCATCGAGCGTGCGGGTGAAGACCGTGACGTCGTCGCCCGAGCGGTGGGTCTGGACGCGGATGCCGTCGAGCTTCCACTCCAGCGCCGCCTCGCCACCGATCTTCTCCAGCACGGCGTGCACGCTGGGGGCGCTGCCCGCGAGCATGGGGGCGACGGGGCGGCCCACCTCCAGTTTGAAGGCGCGCAACGCCTCGACGCCGCCGGACAGCGCGGCGGCGCCGACCGCGGGCAGCCAGCCGCGCAGCGTGAGCGCTCGCCGTACGTCGGCCGAGGCGGCGCCGGAGGCCTTGGCGATCGCCTCGATCATCACGCCGTCGAGCGCGCCCTGCCGCAGCTCGCCGGACAGCAGGCGCAGCAGGAAGGACTGCTCCTGGCTGGTGACGGCGGTGAACAGCTCCTCGACCATGGCCTTGCGGGCGGCCTGCGAGCCGGGGCCCGAGAGGCCCTTGATGCGGGTCAGGAGGGCATCGATGTCGGTGAGGGTGGCGGTGGCGACGAGTTTGGGCGGGGGAGGGTCCTGCAGCGTGCGCCAGCCGACGCCGATCTGGCGCTGGGGGAGCTCGCCCGACAGGTAGGCGATCGCGATCTCCGCCTCGTCGGGGCCGACGCGGCCCAGCAGCTCGGCCAGGTGGCCGATCTTGCCCAGCCGGGCGGACGTCCTGGCCACGGCCTCGGAGACGCGGACGACGTCGATCAGTAGCACACCGCTTATGTTGCCCTACGGGACCGACAAAGTCGCGCCTGGCCTCCGCGCGATGGAGCGGTCTCAGCCGTAGCCCACCGGCAGGCCCGCGGCAAACCCATACCCTGGGCCCCGAAGAGGCTCCGGGCGTGGGAGTTCTTCGGGTTTGCGGGTGCGTGGGTTGGCGTGGGCCCCCCGGCATGCGTGGTGGGGGTCATTGGGCCCGCTGGGTGTGGTTGGTGCGGGCCCGCCCGGTGAGTGGTTGAGGTTGTGCTCCAGGCGGGGTTGGTGCGGGCCTGTTCCGCGTGCGGGGGCATCGGGGCCAAGGGACGGGCCCGTGGGTGAGGTCCCGGGGTTCGCGGGGGGCTGAGGTCTCGGGTGCGGGGTGGGCGGCCCGGTTCAGGGAGACCCGGGTGTCGGGGCCGGGTCGGCTGGGAGACCGAAGTGCCGGGGGATGCGAGGACCCGGGGGTGTGGGGTACGGCGGGGCCGTACCCCACACGGGCGCGAAGGTCAGCGTACGCCGAGCAGGTCGACGACGAAGATGAGCGTCTCACCCGGCTTGATGGCGCGGCCGGCGCCACGGTTGCCGTAACCGAGGTGCGGCGGGATGACGAGCTTGCGCCGTCCCCCGACCTTCATCCCCGCCACGCCCTGGTCCCAGCCCGCGATGACGCGCCCGCCGCCCAGCGGGAACTCGAACGGCGTGCCCCTGTTCCATGACGCGTCGAACTCCTCACCCGAGGAGAAGGCGACGCCGACGTAGTGCACCTGGACGTTGTGTCCAGGCTTGGCCTCGGGGCCGTCCCCCTCAACGATGTCGACGATCTCCAGGTCGGCGGGCGGGTTGCCCTCCGGGAAGTCGATCTCCGGCTTCTCGAGTGCCACGATGGTCTCCTTGGTGGATGTTCTTCTGACCCACAGACTCTATGGCAGCCTGAGCCGGTGCCCCCTGGCGCGGGCGGATCGTGGTCGGCCGCGCCGGTTCGTGGTGAACTGATCGCATGGCCATCTCGCTGAGCGGACGAGTCGCCGTGGTCACCGGCGCGACGGGTGGCGTCGCAGGGACGCTCGCGGCCGCGGGCGCGACCGTGGTCGTCTGCGAGGGCGCAGCGAAAGCGGCCGGTCCCGCGAAGTCGGCCGGGCCTGGGATGGTGGCAGGTCCCGCGAAAGCGGGTCCCACGAAGGCGGCCGATCTGGCCCTGACGCTCGACCTGGCCGACCCGATGGCGCTGAACGTGCTCGCGACAGCCGTCCAGGAGCGCTACGGCAGGATCGACCTCCTGGTCACCGCCGCGACGGCCGTGACGGAGGCGCCGTTCGCGTCGGTGACCGCCAGGGCCGAGCACGCCCTCGTGGGGGAGAACTTCACCAGGGTCACCGCGCTGATCAGGCGCCTGCTGCCGCTGATGGGCGGCGGCTCGTCGGTCGTCGTCCTCGTGCCCGAGGAGGCCCGCCACGCTCTCGACGCCGCCATGAAGGCCGCCGTCGAGAGCCTGTGCGCGGCGCTGGCGGTGGAGCTGGCCCCGCGCGGCGTCAGCGTCGACGCCGTCACGGAGCCGGCCGCCTACCAGCTCTGGTGCAGCGGCATGCCCTCGGTGTAGCCGGACGAGCTCTGGATGCCGACCACCGCCCGCTCGTGGAACTCCTCCAGCGTCGTCGCGCCCGCGTAGGTGCACGAGGAGCGCAGGCCCGCCACGATCGCGTCGATCTGGTCCTCGACGCTGGGCCGCTGCGGGTCGAGGTACATGCGGGAGGTGGAGATGCCCTCCTCGAACAGCGCCTTGCGGGCCCGCTCGAACGGGCTGTCTTCGGCGGTGCGCAGCCGTACGGCACGCGCCGAGGCCATCCCGAAGTTCTCCTTGTACTGACGGCCGTCGGCGTCGGTGCGAGCGTCGCCGGGCGACTCGTAGGTGCCGGCGAACCACGAACCGATCATGACGTTCGCCGCGCCGGCCGCGAGGGCGAGGGCCACGTCGCGCGGGTGCCGTACCCCGCCGTCGGCCCACACGTGCCTGCCGAGGCGGCGTGCCTCGGCCGAGCACTCGAGCACGGCGGAGAACTGCGGCCGGCCCACGCCCGTCATCATCCTGGTTGTGCACATCGCGCCGGGGCCGACGCCCACCTTGAGGATGTCGGCGCCGGCGTCGACCAGGTCGCGGACGCCCTCGGCGGTCACCACGTTGCCCGCGGCGACGGGCACGCCGGGGTCGAGCGCCCTGACGGCGCGCAGCGCGGAGACCATCTTCTCCTGGTGCCCGTGGGCGGTGTCGACGACGAGGCAGTCGACGCCCGCCTCGAGCAGTTCCTTGGCCTTGGCGGCCACGTCGCCGTTGACGCCGACGGCGGCGGCGACGCGCAGCCTGCCCTGGGCGTCGAGCGCGGGCTGGTAGAGGGTGGCGCGCAGGGCGCCGGTGCGGGTCAGGATGCCGACCAGGCGGCCCTCGCCGTCGACGATGGGCGCGAGGCGGTGGCGGCCCTCGTGCAGCATGTCGAACGCCTCGCGCGGGTCGAGCCCCGCCGGCAGCGTGAGCAGGTGGGCCGACATGACCTGCGAGAGCTGGGTGAACATGTCGACGCCGTGGCAGTCGGCCTCGGTGACGACGCCGACGGGGCGGTTGTCCCAGTCGACGACGATGACGGCGCCGTGCGCCCGCTTGGGCAGCAGCGCCAGCGCCTCGCCGACGGTGTCGTGCGGGGTGAGCGTGAGCGGTGTGTCGTGCACCAGGTCCCGCTTCTTCACCCAGTCGACGACGTCGGCGACGACGTCGATCGGGATGTCCTGCGGGATGACCGCGAGGCCGCCCCTGCGGGCGACGGTCTCGGCCATGCGCCGACCGGCGACCGCGGTCATGTTGGCGACCACGAGGGGCAGGGTGGTGCCCGTGCCGTCGTTGGTCGACAGGTCGACCGCGAGCCTGGAGCCGATCGAGGACCGCGACGGGACCATGAACACGTCGCTGTAGGTCAGGTCGTATGACGGCTCGAGTCCGTTGAGAAACTTCACGTTCGTCCATCCTACTGGCGAAAACCGGACATGGCCCTACTCGCGAGCCCACGCGGTCACCTGGGGTCTTTCCCGCTTTCGATGGCCATATGATCTGCGGGACGGATCCGGGGGATGGAGGACGCGTTGGAGATCGTGGAGCGGTCCGAGCTGCTGGTCGTCGGCCTTGCCGTACGGACCACGAACGTAGACGAGCTCGACCCGTCGAGGGCGAGGCTGCCGGTGCTGTGGCAGCGGGCGGGGGCGCCGGGGGCGTTCGCGCACGTTCCCGGCAGGCTCGACGAAAACCTTTACGCGGTGCTGACCGACTACGAGAGCGATCACCACGGCGCGTACACGCAGATCGTCGGGGTCGGCGTGCGGACCGTTCCACGGCTGCCCGAGGGCATGGTCGCGGTACGGGTGCCCGCCGGTCAGGCGTTGAAGGTGGCGGCCAGAGGGCAGATGCCGCAGGCCATCATCGACGCCTGGCAGCAGGTGTGGAAGCACACCGAGTCGGGCGGCACGCCCGCCAGGTCGTTCGCCACCGATCTGGAGGTGCACCACCCGGCGGGCGCCGATCTCTACATCGCGGTGTGAGTCACTCGTCGTCGTCGGGCGGGTCGGCCACCTGCCAGCCCGCGATGAGCAGCGGGATCGTGTAGTGCGTCACGAACAGCGTCAGCGCCAGCGGCGCCACCAGGGCCAGCGGCACGACCAGGGTGAGCTGGCCATCGGCGTAGCTCCAGACGTTCGCCAGCACGAACAGTGAGCCGAGCACCAGGCTGGTCGCGCGGTGGGCGGAGGCGAAGGCCCTGCGCCGATCGTGCGACTGCCGCTCGTCGAGGTAGCGCTCCGGCAGGGAGAGGCTGCCTCTGGTGGCCGCGTGCAGCCAGCCGACCACGGGAAGGCCGACCAGCAGGCTGATGCCGAACATCGACAGGTAGACGTTGCGGGCCAGGTCGCTCGGGGCGTAGCGGGCGATCACCACCAGCCCCGCCCACAGCACCACCAGCCCCGCCCACAGCACCACCAGCGCCGCCGCGCCGACCACGACCAGGCGGCGGCGGGCGGGCCTGGTCGCCCACAGGGGGCTGGCCGGCAGCCTCTCCAGGCGGTCGCGCCGCTTCTCCCAGCTCCCCATCACGACCGGTTCCCCATCACGACCAGTTCCCCATCACGACCAGCTCTCCATCACGACCAGTTCCCCATCGACCGCGTTCCCATCACGACCCCAGCCTGGCGAACGGATGGAGCGAGAAGACGACCTCCACCGGCACCTCGAAATACTCGGCGATCTTCAGGGCGAGGAACAGCGAGGGGCTGTACTCGCCCCGCTCCAGATAGCCGACCGTCTGGTAGTGCACGCCCAGCGCCGCCGCCAGGTCCTTACGGGAGATCCCCCGCTCGGCCCTGAGCATCGGGATCCTGTTGTAGACGACCTCGTTCGACACCGGGAATCCTCACTTGCGAGTGACCCTGCGCAACAGCCACGGTGCGAGCACCATACCGGCCACCGCCCACGCCCCCATCACCATCGCCGCCGTGCCGAGCTCCCAGACGCCGTGCAGCTCGCCCGCCGCCGAGTCGAAGAACGCCGCCCGCAGCGCGTGACCCTGCCAGTAGAGCGGGAAGGCCTGCGCGATCCACTGCACCGCCTCGGGCATCATCCGCAGCGGGATCATCACCCCCGACATGATCATCAGGAACATGGTGGGCAGCCCGATGACCGCGGCCGCGGCCTTGGCGTTCGGCAGCATGGCGCCGATGGCCGTGCCGAGCGGCACCACCGCGAGCGCGCCGAGCCCGAGCGCCCACGCCAGCGTCAGCCAGTTGGAGGGCGTGCCGAGGCCGCCGAGCGCCGCGCCGAGGGCCATCATGATCGCCGAGTTGACCACGATGTGCACCAGCAGCGAGACCGCCCGGCCCGTGACGTACACGGGGATGCCCTTCGGCAGGGCGCGCAGCCGCAGCAGCGCGCCCTCCTCCCGGTCGGCGGCGATCAGCATCGGCAGCGACATCATGCCCGCGGAGAACACGGTGAAGGCGATGAAGCCGACCGCCATGAAGGCGCCCATCCCGACCCCGCCGCCCGCGGGGTTGCCGCCGATCCAGAGCATCAGCAGCACGAACATCACCAGGCCGCCCAGCTGGCCGCCGAGCTCCTTGCCGTCGCGCATGATCGAGCCCTGCTCGATGAGGCCGCGCCTGACTCCCAGCGTCAACGTGTTCACGCCGCACTCCTTTCCACCAGGTTGAGGTAGCTCTCCTCGAGCGTCGGACGCCTGATCTCCAGGCCGGGGACGGGGCCGCCGTACTGCTGGTGCAGCCGCCAGGCCAGCTCGGACGGCTCGCCCGTCTGCTCGGCCCCGTCCCGCCAGCGCACCAGCGACGGCGCCTGTACGGCCTCGGCCAGCTCGTCAGGTGTGCCGAACACCGCGATGCGCCCCTCGACCAGGACGGCGATGCGGTCGGCGAGCTTCTCGGCCTCGGTCAGGTCGTGCGTGGTGAGCACGATCGTCGTGTCGAGGCTCTCGATCAGGTCGTGGAACTCCCTGCGCGCCTCCGGGTCGAAGCCTGTGGTCGGCTCGTCGAGGAAGAGCAGTTCGGGCCTGCCGACGATGCCGAGCGCCACGTCGAGCCTGCGCCGCTGGCCGCCGGACAGCTGGCCGACCTTGGCGGCCGCCTGCTTGCCCAGGCCGAGCGCCCTCAGCAGCTCGCCGGTGTCCCACGGGTCGGGGTAGTGGGCGGCGATGTGGTCGAGCAGGGTGGCGACCCGCCAGCGGGGGTGGTCGCGCCAGTTCTGCAGCACCACGCCCAGCTTGGCCCGCCAGGCGTCGTCGCCCTTGGCCGGGTCTTCGCCGAGCACCTGTACCTCGCCGCCCGCGCGGCTTCTGAAGCCTTCGAGGATCTCGATCGTGGTCGTCTTGCCGGCGCCGTTGGGGCCGAGCAGCGCGAGGGTCTCGCCGCGCCTGACGTCGAGGTCGACGCCGCGCAGGACCTCGCGCTTGCCGTACGACATCCGCAGCCCGCGGACGTTCACCACAGTATCCATGCTGAGAAATGTAGTACATCTACTACATTCGGAACAACGTGTGCTCAGGCCAGCACGCCCGCCTGCCTGAGCTTGGCCGCCCGCTCCTGGTCCAGTCCCCACGCCGTCAGGTCCTCCAGCCTGGTGGCGGGCGACAGGTCAGGCTCGGGCGCGCCGAGCAGGCGGGGCGCGGGCACGGGCTGGGTGACCTCGCCGACCGTGGTGAACAGGCCGCGCGCGGTGTTGTGCGGGTGCGCGGCCGCCTCCGCCATCGACAGCACCGGTGAGACGCACGCGTCGGAGCCGTCGAAGACCGCCTCCCACTCCGCCCGCGTCCGCTGCCTGAAGGCCGCCTCCAGGCGGAGCCTGAGCGCGGGCCACTGCGCGGGGTCGTTCCTGTCGGGCAGCTCCTCGAGGCCCATCCGCTCCACGAACTCCGCCCAGAACTGCGGCTCCAGCGCGCCGAGCGCCATGAAGCCCCCGTCGGCCGTCTCGTAGGTGTCGTAGAACGGCGCTCCCGTGTCGAGCAGGTTGGTGCCCCTCGGCCCCCATCCCGCCCGGTAGAACATCGCGAACAGCAGGGCCGCGCCGTCCACCATCGCCGCGTCGATGACCCTTCCCCTGCCGGTCCTCTCGCGCTCGAACAGGGCCAGCAGCACGCCGTACGCGAGCATGAGGCCGCCGCCGGCGAAGTCGCCGAGGATGTTGATCGGCGGGGTGGGCTTGTCGCCCGCGCGCCCGAGCATGGACAGCGCGCCCGAGATCGCGATGTAGTCGATGTCGTGGCCCGCGCTGGCGGCCAGCGGCCCGTCCTGGCCCCAGCCGGTCATCCTGCCGTAGACCAGGCGCTCGTTGACGGCGTGCAGGTCGTCGGGGCCGATGCCCAGGCGTTCGGCCACGCCGGGCCTGAAGACCTCGATGACCACGTCGGCGTTGGCGGCCAGCTCCTTGAACGCCGCCACGCCCTCGGCCGACTTCAGATCGAGCCCGATCGTGCGCTTGCCGCGATCCATCACGTCCGTGCGCGGCCGGTCGGAGACGGCCGCGACCCTGTCGACGCGCAGCACCTCGGCCCCGTGGTCGGCGAGCATCATCCCGGCGAACGGGCCGGGAGCGAGCCCGGCCAGCTCCAGCACCTTCACCCCTGCCAGCGGTCCCTGAGTCATGTTCAAGAACTTTATTCGGTACGGCCGCGCCGCGACAGTCCCACTAAGATCGACATACCGGACAGACTGGCCCGCACCGTTGCCGGGGTTATGGGAAACTTGCGCCTTATGGCTTCGGAATCCGATCAGCTGGTCGCCCATCGCTACCGCCTGGCCAGAGAGCTGGGCAGGGGCGGCATGGGCGTGGTCTGGGAGGGCCACGACACGCTGCTGAACCGGTCGATAGCGGTCAAGGAGGTCCTGCTCCCGCCCGAGCTCTCCAAGAGCGACAGGGAGCGCCACCTGATGCGCACCGCCCGCGAGGCGCGCACGGCGGCCAAGCTCAACCACCCGAGCGTCGTGGCCGTCTATGACGTCGTGGAGGAGGGCGGCCGCCCGTGGATCATCATGGAGCTGGTCCGCGCGCCCTCCCTCGACGACGTCGTCGCCACCCACGGCGCGCTGCCGATCAAGGAGGCCGCCGACGTCGGCCGTCAGGTGCTGGCGGCGCTGAAGGCCGCCCACGACGTCGGCATCCTGCACCGCGACGTCAAGCCGAGCAACATCCTGCTGTGCGACGACGGCCGGGCGGTCCTGACCGACTTCGGCATCGCCACCGCCGAGGGTGACAGCTCCCTCACCAGGACCGGCATGGTCACCGGGTCGCCCGCCTTCCTCGCCCCCGAGCGGGTGCGCGCTCTCGACGACATCGGCCCTCCCTCAGACCTGTGGTCGCTCGGCGCGACCCTCTACGCCGCCCTCACCGGGCGCTCGCCGTTCGAACGGGGCGAGCCGATGGCCACCCTGTCGGCGCTGCTGGGGGAGGAGCCCGACTACCGCAGGATCCCTCCCGCGCTGCATCCCGTGCTGAAGGGGCTGCTGAAGAAGGAGCCAGAGGAACGGCTGAGCGCGGCCGAGGCCGACGCACTCCTGGCGGAGATCATCGACCGGCAGGCCGCCAGGCGCGACGACGACTACGACGACCGGCCGCCCGCTCGCAGGCGCGCCAGCCGTACGACGTTGATGGCGGCCGCGGTGGCCGTGCTGGTCGTGACCGTCGGAGCCGGCGCCTACCTGAAGCTCTCACCCGAGGCCGCGCAGGGCAGCGCGCGCCTGCCGCAGGCCCAGGCCGCCAGCCCCCTGGCCTCGGCCCCCGCCACGTCCGCACCTCCCGCGACGGCCTCACCCACCCCCACCGTCTCCAGGAAGCCCATCACCCGCCTGTGGAGCTCGCCCGCCGGCTGGTCGATCCAGCGGCCGACCAGGTGGAGGGGCGCCCGGGCCGAGGCCTACACGCAGTGGACCCGCCCCGACCGCTCCGCCCATCTCGGCGTCGAACAGCAGTACGCCACGCTCGACCCGCACCAGATCCTGCGCGACGCGGAGGAGGCCATGACCGCGGCCACGGACGTGCGGACCGTGCGCCGCAAGAGCGCCGCGCTAGGCGCGGTGGACTGGGAGTTCACCTGGACCGCCGCCGCCGGGCACCCGTGGGCGACGGAGGGGCGGCTCTACCACGAGGTACGGCGGGCGGTGGTCTCGGGCGACACGGCCTACGTGGTGTCGTGGACGGTCGCCGAGGAGCAGTGGCGGCGCCACGGCCGGATGATGCGCCAGGTGATGGGCAGCTTCACCCCAGGCGCCTGACGCCACGTTTTTCGAGTGTGGTCAGGGTCCGGCCCGCGTCCTAGGGTCGGCCTCATGACTCCGTGGAATCTGCTGGCCCTCGCCCCGCTGCCGCCCGACGCGCTGCGCGCCCTGCTCGCCCCGCTGGGCGAGCGCATCACGCTCGTGACCGCCCGCGACAGGGCCGCGATGGACGCCGCGCTGCCCGAGGCCGAGCTCGTGCTCGGCGACTGGAGCGGCGGCCTGGTCATGGACGCCGCCGCGGTCGCCGCCGCGCCCCGGCTGGCCTTTGTCCAGCAGCCCTCCGTCGGCGTCGACGGCCACGACCTGGCGGCGCTCTCGGCGGCAGGGGTCCCGCTGGCCAACACCGCGGGCGTCAGCGCGGCGGCGGTGGCCGAGTGGTGCGTGGGCGCGGCCCTGGCCCTGGCCCGGCGCCTGCCCGAAGCCGACGCGGCCGTGCGCGCGGGCCGGTGGCCGCAGCTCGACCTCGGCCCGCGCGAGCTGTCCGGCTCCCGGGTCGGCATCGTCGGCTACGGGCCGATCGGCGAGCGCTGCGCCCGCCTGTTCGAGGCGTTCGGCTGTCAGGTCTCGCACTGGACGCGCACCCCGCGTGGCGCCGGCTATGCCCCGCTCGACGAGGTGGTCGCCACCGCCGACGTGCTGGTCGTGGTGATCGCGCTGTCCGAGCAGACGCGCGGGCTCGTCGATCCGGCCGCGATGAAGAAGGGCGCGCTGCTGGTCAACGCAGCCCGCGGCGGCGTCGTCGACCAGCGGGCGCTGGCCGCCGCGCTGCGCGAGGGACACCTGGCGGGCGCGGCCCTCGACGTCTTCGAGACCGAGCCGCTGCCGGACGGCGACCCGCTGCGCGAGCTGGAGGGCGTCCTGCTCTCGCCGCACGTGGCGGGCGTCACCCCCCAGACGACCGGAAGGCTGGTCTCCGCGATGCTGGCCAACCTGGCCGCCGCGCTCGACGAAACGAAGATCGCCAACGTGGTCAACGACGCTCCCGCGCAGGTCCGCAGGCGTGGCGTTTCTGGTAAGTAGACTTTCCTGTCGGTTCCCCGGCTAACAGCGGCTTCACCTGCGAAGATGGGAAGTTTTCGTACGTTTAACGACCCCGGTCTGTTCGATGTTGATTCGGAGAGATACGGTCTTACGGACGATCTCGACCACAGCTTCTGGGGGTGTTTCTGTGACAACGATGTCGGCACACCAGCGGGCCGTCGAACAGATCAGGCAGTCCTACGCCGAGATGCCCGCCGACGCGGCTCCTCGTCTGGCCAAGGCGACCTCGAACCTGTTCAGGTTCCGCGACACGGGCAAGACCGCCAAGCTGTCGGCCCGCGACCTCGACGAGGTCATCAGCGTGGATCCGGTCAGCATGACGGCCGAGGTCCAGGGCATGACGACCTACGAGAACCTGGTCGACGCCACGTTGCCGCACGGGCTCATGCCGTACGTCGTGCCCCAGCTGAAGACGATCACGCTCGGGGGAGCGGTGACGGGGCTCGGCATCGAGTCGACCAGCTTCAGGGACGGCCTGCCGCACGAGTCGGTCGAGGAGCTGGAGATCCTGACCGGCGACGGGCGCATCGTGGTCGCTCGCGACGACAACGAGCACCGTGATCTGTTCAGGTCCTTCCCCAACTCCTACGGCACGCTCGGCTACGCGCTCAGGATCCGGATCAAGCTCAGGAAGGTCCAGCCGTACGTCAGGCTGACCCACCTGCGCTTCACCGACGCCGCCAAGTGCATGCTGGCCATGCAGGAGATCAGCGAGCAGATGACGCACGACGGCGAGCCCGTCGACTTCGTGGACGGGGTGTTCTTCGACCCGACGGAGATGTACATCACGCTCGGCCGCTTCGCCGAGCGCGCGCCGTACACCTCCGACTACACGGGGATGCGCATCTACTACCAGTCGATCCGCAAGCGTGGCCGCGACTGGCTGACCGTGCGCGACTACCTGTGGAGATGGGACACCGACTGGTTCTGGTGCTCGCGGGCCTTCGGCGTGCAGCAGCCGCTGGTGCGCTCGCTGATGCCGCGCAAGTGGATGCGCTCCGACGTCTACCGCAAGCTCGTCGCCCTCGACCGCAGGTACGGCGTCGTCGCCAGGGTCGACAGGTGGCGCGACGCCCCGGTCCAGGAGTCGGTCATCCAGGACGTCGAGACCCCGGTCGAGCGGGGCGCGGAGTTCCTCGAGTTCTTCCACGCCAAGGTCGGCATGACCCCGGTGTGGATGTGCCCGCTCCGATCGTCGAGCAAGTGGCCGCTGTACCCGTTGGAGACGGGCAAGCTCTACGTCAACTTCGGCTTCTGGGGCCTGGTCCCGCTGCCGCGCGGACAGTTCGACGGCTACTACAACCGGCTGATCGAGAACGAGGTGCACGACCTCGACGGGCACAAGTCGCTCTACTCGACCTCTTTCTACGCCCGTGAGCAGTTCTGGCAGCTGTACAACGGCGATGCTTACTGGCCGGTCAAGCGGGAATACGACCCGAACGGTCGCCTGCTGGACCTGTACGACAAGTGTGTGCGGGGAAGGTGAGAGATGGCTCTGGCGAGCATCTTTGAGAAGATCGTTGGTGCGAACACCAACATCGCGTTCATGGCCTACGACGGCAGCAAGGCCGGTCCCGACGGCGCGGACGTGCGCATCGAGGTGAAGTCCCCCATCGCCGTGGCCTACCTGGCCCAGGCGCCTGGGGAACTGGGCCTGGCCAGGGCGTACGTGTCGGGGCACATCGACGTCCACGGCGACATGTACACCCTGCTCGACCGCATGTGGAACATCACCACCAACGATCTGACCATGTCCGAGAAGATCGACGCGGTGCGGGCGCTCGGCGCCAAGCCGCTGCTGATGCGCGTGCCGCCGCCGCCCCAGGAGATGCGCAGGAGCACGCTGGCCAGGCTCGGCTCGCGCCACGCCAAGCAGCGTGACGCCGAGGCGATCCACCACCACTACGACGTGTCCAACCGCTTCTACGAATGGGTGCTCGGCCCGTCCATGGCCTACACCTGCGCGGTCTTCCCCCGTGAGGACGCGAGCCTGGAAGAGGCGCAGTACACGAAGTTCGACCTGGTGGCCAGGAAGCTCGGCCTCCAGCCCGGCATGCGCCTGCTGGACGTCGGCTGCGGCTGGGGCGGCATGGTCATGCACGCCGCCCGCGAGTACGGCGTCAAGGCGCTCGGCGTCACGCTGTCCAAGCAGCAGGCGGAGTGGGCGCAGAAGGCGATCGTCGAGGCGGGCCTGCAGGACCTGGCGGAGGTCCGCTTCATGGACTACCGCGACATCCCCGAGGGCGACTTCGACGCCGTCAGCTCCATCGGTCTGACCGAGCACATCGGCAAAGATCAGCTCGCCGGCTACTTCTCCGGCCTGTACGGCAAGCTCAGGCCCGGCGGCCGGCTGCTCAACCACTGCATCACCCGCCCGACCAGCACCGAGAAGACGATCAACAAGGGCGGCTTCATCAACCGCTACGTCTTCCCCGACGGCGAACTCGAGTCGGCCGGCTACCTCATGTCGATGATGGAGAACACCGGCTTCGAGGTGCGCCACGAGGAGAACCTGCGCGAGCACTACGCCCGCACGCTGAAGTTCTGGTGCGACAACCTGGACGACAACTGGGAGGACGCCGTCCAGGAGGTCGGCCAGGGCACGGCCAGGGTCTGGCGGCTCTACATGGCCGGCTGCATCGTCGGCTTCGAGCGCAACAAGGTCCAGCTCCACCAGATCCTCGGCGTCAAGCTCGACAGGGAGGGCGGCGCGCACATGCCGCTGCGCCCCTCCGTCGACTGGCCCTGATCGGCACGTCGAGAGGACCGCGCCGCCCCCCCGGCGGCGCGGGGCGCGGGGGTGACGGGGGGGGGGGGGGCGCGGGCCGCCCCCTCCAGGGGGAGGCGGATGTTACCCCCACGAGGGGCAAGCCCCACCCCAACCCCCAGCAC
>NZ_JBHZBH010000078.1:0-15674 GCF_042754765.1 Nonomuraea sp. NPDC059194
GTTCTGGCCGTCGCTCAAGCCACGCACCCCGAACGCTTCGCCAGCGGCGGCATCCCCACCCCGCCCGCTCTGCCCGGCCCCGCCTGGATCAACAAGCCCACGACCGAAGAGGACACCACAGAGAAGTCAACACAGAATTAGCCCAGCTCAACTGCCTTGATCAAATTGACAGGTTCCGCACCGACCCCGGCTTCTTCCGCCGCCTCATCGCCGGACTCAACCCCCTCCGCCAAAACAACAGAGCCGCCATGGCCATGTCCGGCCTCGGCGTAGCCGTCCTCGCCCTCGACGTCGCCGCCACCCTCAACCTCGGCAACCCCTTCCTCTTCTACGACCGCCGCGAACAGTGGAAAGACATCGCCGGCCTCCTCGAAGGCAACAGATCAGACCTCTGGCGCTCCTACTTCGACGACATCGCACCCCACTGGAACGGCAACGCCGTCGAAACGCTCCAGCAGTACATCCGCTTCAACATCAACGGCCTCTACAGCCAACTCGGCAAGATCTCCGGCGAGATGAGCAGCACCATGCAAGGCCAACTCAAAGAAGTCACCGAATACGACCTGTCGGTCTTCGGCCTCTACGCCGCCTCCGCCCCCGTCCTGCGAGCCGTAGCCGCCATGAGCCTCAACCCCGTCGGCAGGGTCGCCCTTATGACAACGGTCGCCGCCTTCACCGGCGCCCTCGGCAACATCGTCAAACAGTTCGCCGACGTCTACTACTCCTACGACAGCGACCTCAACAAACTCGAACTCAAACTCAACGAGCTCAAAGGCGCCTTCTACCAGTCCGGCAACCCCGCCATGGGCCCCCGCGCCCTCAACCTCACACCCACCATCGAAGACCCCACCCGCGTCTCCAAGAACTGGATCCCCGCCACCAAGGAGAGCGCGTGAAACACGCCGAAGCCTTCGACCAGGGCCGCATCGGCGACCTCGACGGCCTCATCCGCGAACTCGACGGCTGGAACCGCACCCTCAACCAAGCCCTCACCGGCCTGGCCGAAAACACCCTCGAAGGCAGCGACCCCACCGGCACCGTCCACGCCCAAGTCTCCGGAACCGGCCGCCTGCTCGCCCTCACCCTCGACCCCCGCAAACACCGCGACCTCGACCACCTCGCCCTGGCCCAAGCCGTCCAGCAGGCCATCCTCGCCGCCAAACTCGCCATCGGCGACCACCTCAACGACCTCGTCGACGACCTCGCCGGCCCTCACACCACCGGCCACACCACCGACGACCCGCTGGCTCACTACATCAACAACGTCCTGCGGGAAGGATGACCCATGGAAGAGATGGCCGACGCCCAAGCCAGACTCGACGAACTCATCACAGCGGGGGAGCGCGCCGAGACGCTGGTAGAGGAATGGACCACCCGCCACTTCACCGGCACCGCCGACGACGGCCGCATCATCGCCACCACCGACGCCCTCGGCAGCCTGCTCACCCTCGACATCAGCCCCGTCACCAGAAGGCGACTGGACACCGTGCAACTGGCCGACGCCATCCTCGCCGCCATCGTCACCGCGGAACAGGCCGCCGAACAAGCCAAAGACGAACTGATGAACGGCCTGCGCCTCACCCCCTGACCAGCGGGGGAGAGGGGGGACAACCCCCGGACGCTAAAAGGCCTGCGGGGGGCGTACCCACGCCCGCAGGCCAGACGAAAACCTCTAGGAAGAAAGCACCCGCACACCAGGTGAACGCGGCACCGCCACCGGCGCCTGCCGTACCACCTCGACCGGCTGCTGCTGCGGCTGCCGCTCGGCGCACCCACCCTCGCAGTAGCCGTTGGTGACGATCAGCCGCCCCCGAGTCGTCGTGTACGCCTCACGGCCTGTAGCGGGCAGAACCCCCTGGCACACCTGGCACAAGACCGAGTCGTTCCCCACGTGTGCTCCCTTATCCGATGTACGGGTTACCCACACTATGCGACTCCAGCATCGCGGGTCGGCCATTCCACGATTCGTCAACACGCCCGTCAGAACCACTACTTGACATAATGTTCATTATCAAGCAATCAGCGACCGTTACGATCATGGCATGCCGAACCTCGGACTACCCGAACTCGTCATCATCGCCGTCGTCCTGATCGCCGTCGCGGCCTTCATCATCCTCACCGTCACCCTCGCCACCCGCAAAACCCGCCACGGCACCTCGATCACGCCGACACACACGCGAGCACCCGACGACCTCGACGGCGTGCTGCGCGACCTCATCGCCCGAGGACGCAAGATCCACGCCATCAAACTCCTGCGCGAACACACCGGACTTGGCCTCAAGCAGGCCAAGGACGCCGTCGAGGCGCTCGCCGCCGGCCGTATCCACCCCGGGCTCGCGCACCCGGCGCTCCAGCCCGGCCGCCCGCCCGCCGCTCCGGACCTGGCGAGCCGGGTGCGCGAGCTCAAGGGCGCCGGACGCGACGAACAGGCCGTGCATCTGGTGGTCGGTGAGACGGGTATGGGCTGGAACGAGGCGGAGATCTTCGTCCGGGCCCTGTGATCCGGTTACGATCGGGTCATGCCGACGAGTATGGGTTCCCTCGTCCTGCTGACCGTGCTCGTGACCGCCGTGATCCTGTTCCTGATCTTTTTGGCGGTACGGCTGACGCGACGGCCGCGTAACCGCCTCATCCCCACACTGGACGTCGCCGACCAGGCTCGCGAGCTGAAGGCGACCGGCCAGGTCCAGGAGGCGGTCTTCCTGGTGCGCGGTGAGACGGGCATGAGTCATCGCGCCGCCGCCCGATTCGTGCGAAAGCTATGAATCGACGCTAAACCGGACAGAAGGTGAATTCTGTTTGGTATAGGAAACGCGCTCTCGCCGCGCCGTACCGTGCGCGCCACGCGCCCCTCTCCCCTGGTTGAAGATCGCTGGAGCGCGCCAGACCGCCCCGGCGGGCGGCTGTCCCGCTCCCCCATCAACCGACCCAACAACTGCACCCAAACATCCCTTTTCTGCCCTTCTGTCCGTTTTAAATGTCGGGAAAATCGGGAATTTGCGCGTTTCTGTCACTTGGGTTTGCTCAGGCATGTCAGCATCACTTCTTTAGTCTCCGTTCAGCCTGAAGGATGCTCCAAAGTGCGGATTCTGCTTCTTGTCTCGGCGTTCAACGGCCTGACCCAGCGCGCGTGGATCGAGCTGCGCGAGGCGGGCCACGATGTGACGGTCGAGCTCGCGATCTCCGAGGAGATCATGATCGAGGCGGTGTCGCTGGCCAAGCCCGACCTGATCATCTGCCCCTTCCTGAAGGACAGGGTGCCCGAGCGGCTCTGGCGGGAGCACAGGGTCATCGTCATCCACCCTGGCCCGCGTGGCGACAGGGGCCCGTCCTCGCTGGACTGGGCGATCCTGGACGGCGAGCGGCGCTGGGGTGTGACGGCGTTGCAGGCGGTCGAGGAGATGGACGCGGGGCCGATCTGGGGGTGGCGGGAGTTCGCGCTGCCGGAGGATCCGGCGCGTAAGAGCAGTCTGTACAACGGCCCGGTGGCCGACGCGGCGACGGAGTTGGTGTTGGAGGTGGTTCGGAAGGCGGAGGATCCGTCTTTCGTGCCGGCGCCGTTGGACTACGGGCGGCCTGAGGTGTGGGGTCGGTTGCGGCCTGCGATGCGGCGGGTGGATCGGGAGTTCTCGTGGGCGGAGTCGTCGGATCGGGTGGTGCGGCGGATCCGGGCCGCTGACGGGTCGCCGGGGGCGGCGGCGGTGTTGTGCGGGATGGATGTGCGGGTGTTCGACGCGCGGGTGGGGCCGGAGTTGATGGGTCAGCCCGGTGCGGTGGCGGCGCGTCGTGGTGGGGCCGTGCTGGTGCATACCGGGGACGGGACGGTGTGGGTGGGCCAGTTGCGGCGTGAGGATCGCGGCGGGGTGAAGCTGCCTGCGGTGTCGGTGCTGCGGCGGCGGTTGGGGCGGGCTCCGGCGTCGCAGCCGGGGTTTTCGGAGATCACGTATCAGCGGGCGGGTCGGGTCGGGGTGGTGAGTTTCGACTTCTACAACGGGGCGATGGCGACCAATCAGTGCCGGCGGTTGGTGGAGGCGTTGCAGTATGCGGTGGCGCAGGACACGCGGGTGTTGGTGGTGCGTGGTGGTGAGGTGTTCTCCAATGGGATCCATCTGAATGTGATCGAGTCGGCGCGTCATCCGGAGATGGAGGCGTGGATGAACATCAATGCGATCAACGGGGTGTGCCGGGAGATCATCTCGTGTACGGGGCAGCTGGTGGTGACGTCGATGGCGGGTAACGCCGGTGCCGGTGGGGTGATGATGGCGCTGGGCGCGGACCGGGTGCTGGTGCGTGAGGGGCGGGTGCTGAATCCGCATTATCGGACGATGGGGTTGTTCGGTTCGGAGTACTGGACGTATGTGCTGCCGGCGCGGGTGGGTGCGGAGCGGGCGTTGTCGTTGACGGGTGAGGCGTTGCCGGTCGGGGCGGCGCAGGCGGTGTCGATGGGGTTGGCCGATCGGGTGGTGAAGGGGTCTCGGGAGGAGTTCGAGCAGGAGGTTCTGGAGTTCGCCGAGCGGTTGGCGGGTCGTGATGACTATGCGGAGTTGCTGCGGGTCAAGCGGGAGCGGCGGGAGGTCGATGAGCGGCGTAAGCCGTTGGAGGCTTATCGGATTGAGGAGTTGGCGGAGATGAGCCGGGACATGTTCGATGATCGGCGGGGGTTCTCGGTGGCGCGGCGGGATTTCGTGGGTAAGGCGAGGGCGGTGGTGACGCCGGAGAATGTGGCGTCGCATCGCGGGGTGTCTGGTCGGTAGGGATCTCATATGTGAGATATGTTGCTTGTTGTGGCAGATGACTATCTTGTGCGGATCGGTAAGCTGATCAGGGACGCGCGGCAGCACCGGGGTTGGACGCAGTTGCAGCTCGCGGAGGCGCTGGCGACGAGCCAGAGCGCCGTCAACCGCATCGAAAAGGGCAATCAGAACATCAGTCTTGAGATGATCGCCCGGATCGGTGAGGCCCTCGACAGTGAGATCGTTTCGCTGGGTTACGCCGGTCCGATGCATCTGCGGGTGGTGGGTGGCCGGCGGCTGTCGGGCAGCATCGAGGTCAAGACGAGCAAGAACGCGTGTGTGGCGTTGCTGTGCGCGTCGTTGCTGAATTCGGGGCGGACGATCCTGCGGAAGGTGGCGCGGATCGAGGAGGTCTACCGGATTCTGGAGGTGCTGGCCTCGATCGGGGTGCGGGCGCGGTGGATCAACGGCGGCGGGGATCTGGAGATCGTGCCGCCCGCGCAGCTGGATCTGGCGTCGATGGACACCGAGGCGGCTCGCCGTACCAGGAGTGTGATCATGTTCCTGGGGCCGTTGATGCATCGGACGGACCAGTTCGAGATCCCGTATGCGGGTGGGTGTGATCTGGGGACGCGGACGGTGCAGCCGCACATGAGCGCGCTTCGGCATTTCGGGCTGGAGGTGACGGCGACGGGTGGGATGTATCACGCGAAGGTGGATGCGTCGGTCTCCCCCACCCGGCCGATCGTGTTGACCGAGCGGGGCGACACGGTGACGGAGAACGCGTTGCTGGCGGCGGCGCGTCATGACGGGGTGTCGGTGATCCGTAACGCCTCCTCCAACTACATGGTGCAGGACCTGTGCTTCTTCCTGGAGGAGCTGGGTGTGAAGGTGGAGGGCATCGGGACGACGACGTTGACGGTGCACGGGGTGCCGCGGATCGAGGCGGATGTCGACTACTCCCCCTCCGAGGATCCGGTGGAGGCGATGAGTCTGCTGGCGGCGGCGGTGGTGACGTCGTCGGAGCTGACGATCTGCCGGGTGCCGATCGAGTTCCTGGAGATCGAGCTGGCGGTGCTGGAGGAGATGGGGCTCGATCACGATCGGAGTGCGGAGTATCGGGCGGCCAATGGCCGTACGCGGTTGGTGGATCTGACGGTGCGGCCGTCGAGGTTGGTCTCCCCCACTGACAAGATCCATCCGATGCCGTTTCCGGGGTTGAACATCGACAATGTGCCGTTCTTCGCGGCGATCGCGGCGAGCGCGCAGGGTTCGACGCTGATTCATGACTGGGTCTACGACAACCGGGCGATCTATTTGACGGAGCTGACGCGGCTGGGGGCGTCGGTGAAGTTGCTGGATCCGCATCGGGTGCTGGTGGAGGGGCCGACGCGGTGGCGCTCGGCGGAGATGATGTGTCCTCCGGCGTTGCGGCCTGCGGTGGTGGTGCTGCTGGCGATGATGGCGGCGGAGGGCACGTCGGTGCTGCGTAACGTCTATGTCATCAACCGGGGGTATGAGGACCTGGCGGAGCGGTTGACGGCGCTGGGCGCGCGGATCGAGATCTTCCGCGACATCTAGAGGGTTTGCTCGACGAGGTCGGCGGCACCGGCGGGTTTTTGTCGGTGCCGCTCGGTACGGTCGTGGCCGCGGATCTTCTAGGTGGGGAGGGGCATGCGGCCTGCGGAGCTCAACAGGTTGACGGTGGCTCAGGCGGCTGATCGCTATGTGGAGTTGGTGCGTGCCAAGACGTTGACGGGGGCGTTGTCAGCGTCGACGGCGGAGGTGTATGCGCGTGACGCGGCGACGTTGGTGGCGCTGGCCGGTGAGGGCACGGTGCTGGATGATCTGACGGGCGAGGACGTGGATGCGATCTTGCTGGCGTTCGCGCGCAAGCCTGACGGGCGGCGTTCGGGTGCGGGCGGGGGGTTGCAGAGCGCCTCGTCGCAGGCGCGTTTCCGGCGGTCGATCTCGGCGTTGTTCAAGCATGCGGCGCTGGCGGGGTGGGTGCAGATCAATCCGATGGCGATGGCGACGGTGACGGCCAGGCAGCGGGGTGGGTTGCGGCCGGAGCGGCGGGCGTTGACGCGTGAGCAGGCGCAGGGGTTGATCGGGGCGGCGCGGGCGTTGCGTCCTGAGCCTGAGGTCGAGGGGCGGCGCAGGCAGCGTCGTGATCAGCGTACGGAGTCGCGGGATGCGTTGATCGTGCTGTTGCTGGCGACGATGGGGCCGCGGGTGTCGGAGTTGGTGCGGGCCAATGTGGAGGATTTCTTCACCAACGACGGTGTGCGGTATTGGCGGATTTTCGGCAAGGGCGGCAGGACGCGCGATGTGCCGCTGCCTGATGTGGTGGCGCAGGCGTTGGAGGCGTATCTGGATGGGGGTCGTCCGGAGACGGCTGACAAGGCGTTGCTGTTGTCGTGGCGGGGGCGTCGGCTGGCGCGTGGGGATGTGCAGGCGGTGATCGACCGGGTGCAGCGGGAGGTGGATCCGGCGCAGCGGCGTTCGGTGACGCCGCATGGGTTGCGGCACACGACGGCGACGCATCTGCTGGCTGACGCGGTCGACATGGATGCGGTGCGCAGGGTGCTGGGGCACAGTGATCTGTCGACGTTGGGTCGCTATCGGGATGAGCTGCCGGGTGAGTTGGAGGTGGCGATGCGGGCGCATCCGTTGTTGAAGCCGCCGCCGGAGCGGCGGGGTGATGGTGGGGTACGGCAGGCGGTGGCCGGCCGCCTTCCTGGGTGCGTGGCTGGGGTCTGTCGAGGGATACGCCTACTCGGGGGTGCGTGGCCGGGCTGGGTGACGGACGGCATGATGGGGGCATGACTTCGGCTTTGTTGTCGTTCGCGGTTGTCGCGGCGTTTTTGACGATCGTTCCTGGGTTGGACACGGCGTTGGTGCTGCGTTCGGCGTTGACGCAGGGCAGGCGGCAGGCGTTCGCGACGGCGCTGGGCATCAACACGGGTGTGCTGGTGTGGGGTGTGGCGGCGGCGGCCGGGTTGTCGGCGTTGTTGACGGCTTCGCAGGTGGCTTTCACCGTGTTGCGGTACGCGGGGGCCGCGTACATGGTGTGGTTCGGGGTGTCGTTGATCGTCAAGGCGCGTCGGGAGGGGCTTGGCGCGCAGGCGGCGCTGCCGGGTGTGGGCGTCGAGAGTGGCGGTGTGGTGGCGGCGTGGGCCCGAGGTGCGTTGACGAACCTGCTCAACCCGAAGATCGGGGTCTTCTACGTGGCGTTGTTGCCGCAGTTTCTGCCGCAGGAGACGCCGCCGCTGGTGGGCGGGTTGCTGTTGGCGTTGGTGCACAATCTCGAGGGGATGGTGTGGTTCGCGCTGCTGATCGCGGGTGCGGGGGTGGCGCGTTCGTGGCTTGAGCGGCCGTGGGCGCGGCGGGTCATCGACGGGGTGACGGGCACGGTGCTGGTGGGTTTCGGGGTGCGGCTGGCGTTGTCGCCGCAGTAGGCGGGGTTCTCACCCTGCGGCGCTGGGCCGGATCATCGCACCGGCTGCTGCTCCTGGGCGACGGGCTCAGGGTCGGAGGGCTCGGCGTGGCAGGCGCCGGAGGCGCGGAAGGGTTCGGCGAGTTGGGCCAGGTAGGCGGTGGGATAGTCCGGTTTGGCGGCCATGCCGAGCTGCTCGGAGGTGAAGCGCCGGGCGGGGTCGTAGGAGAAGGTGCCCAGCAGGTGGTCCCAGATCAGGGTGAACAGGCCGAAGTTGACGTCGCCGATGCCGGCCCACTTCAGGTGGTGGAAGCGGTGGCCCTCGTTCAGGGCGAGCACGTATTTGAGGGCGCCGACGCGGTAGTCGGCGTTGGAGTGCTGCAGCAGCAACTGGATCGCGACGGCCAGGGCCAGCACCGAGGCGACCTGCACGGGCAGGCCGATCAGCAGCAGCGGCGCGACGCCGGCGCTCATCTCCAGGGTCTGGTGCAGCGGGTGTTTCATCAGCCCGTTGAGGCCGTAGAAGCGCTTGACGGAGTGGTGGACGGCGTGGAAGCGCCACAGTGCGCCGATCCTGTGGCTGGCGTAGTGGACCAGGGTGATGCCGAGATCGGCGATCAGTACGGCCAGCAGTACCTGAGCGAGGAAGGGCCAGGAGGTGGGCCAGATGGCGGCGGCCGGGAGCGCCGTCGAGGTGGCGGCGGCCAGTAGCGGGATGACGGCGACGCTGATCAGGATGAGGCTTTCGTTGACCATGCTGTGCGCGGCGTCGCGGCCGGCGTCGCCCTGGGAGGCGTTCCAGGTGCTCTCGTACGGCAGGACGCGTTCGGCGGCGAACGACAGGGCGATCGCTGCCGTCAGCAGGCCGAGCAGCCAGAGCTTGGAGGCGCCTGCGGCGGCCAGGGCGATGGCGGTGCCGTTGATGCCGAGCAGCATCAGCGGGGCGTAGCCGTAGCGGACGGTTGTCTGGGCGGCGCTACGGACACGGGAGCGAGCGGGGAATTGTATGGACATGGCCCTTACCTTGGTGGTGCGGACGGGCAGTGGACTTGAACGGATCCGCTGGGACTTTCCGGCTTGCCTATCGGCCGGCGCGGCCTGCGGTGTTCCAGCCGGTGGCGGCCAGTGCGTCGGTGGGGGTGATGCCGAACATGGCGCGGCAGGTACGGGTCAGGTGTGCGCTGTCGGCGAACCCCGCCGCGTGCGCGGCCTCGGTCAGCGCGGCGTCGCGACGGCCTGCCGCCGTTGCGGCTGTTGCGTTCTCATCGTGCCCCGTGACCTTCCATCCGCTTGTCCAGCAGGCTGGGCAGTCCTTGCGGTGATCTTTCATCTGGCGGGTCGGACGCGCCGACCTCACTCGGCCAGGGCGCGGCGCAAAACCGCGGCCAGTTCGGCGATCTGCCGCTGCGACACCTCGGCGGACAGGATCGCCTGCGACCCGTGGAAGGTGCCCGGCCATTGGTGCAGTTCGACCGAGACACCGGCGTGCAGCAGGCGCAGCGCGTAGCCGATGCCTTCGTCGCGCAGCGGGTCGAACTCGGCCGTGGCGATGTAGGCGGGCGGCAGTCCGGACAGGTCCGTGGCCCGGGCCGGGGCTGCGTACGGCGTGGCGGGGGCGGAGCCGAGATAGGCCCGCCAGATGGTCGCCAGGTTGTCGGCATCCAGGCGGGGGGTGTCGGTGAAGTTGCGCGCCGACCACGTCTCCTGCCGGTCGTCGAGCATGGGCTGGTTGAGGAGCTGGTACCGGATCGCCGGTCCCTGCTCGTCGCGGGCCCGCAACGCCAGGGCGGCCGCGAGGCCGCCGCCCGCGCTCATGCCGCCGACGGCGATCCGTTCCGGGTCGGTGCCGAGGTCGGCGGCATTGTCGGCGAGCCAGAGCAGTACGGCGTAGGCGTCGTCGTGGGCGGCCGGGAACGGATGCTCGGGAGCGAGGCGGAAGCCGACCGAGACGACCAGGGCTCCGGACGCGTCGGCGAGCCGGGCCGCGGCGGGATGCTCGGTGTCGAGGTCGCCCACAACGCCGCCGCCGCCGTGCAGCCACACGATGGCGCCTTGTGCCGTATGCGGCCGGTAGATCCGCACCGGCACGTCCGGGTTCGCGGGTACCGTGCGGTCGATCACCTCCATGGCCGAGGTGTCCGGCGCCGGCAACGAGGCGACCAGCTTGGCGGTGTTCGTGCGCTCGGCGACCGGGTCGTCGTAGTTCGGCCGCGGGATCAGGGGGATGAATGCGTCAAGTTCGGGATCCATGACGGCCATCCTCTCGGCCGCCGCCGCTGAGATCATCCGCCATCTGTCGGGTTTTCCGCCGTGATGGCGCACCGATCGGCGCCTGCCCTCATGCCCGGCAGGCCTTATCCTCCTGCCATGGAGGCCCTGGCCGTACGGCTGTCGCAGCTGGACTCGCAAGCCGAAGGCGCGATCCGGGTCGTCATGTTCTACGACACGCTGATGCGCCGGCGGGTGGATCTGCCCGCGCTGGCCCGGGCCTCGGCGGGCCTGGCCGAGTGCGTGGCGGGAATCCGGCTCCACGGCACGGGACGGGTGATCCGCTTCTCCCCCGACGGCAAGGAAGCGTCCGGCGTGCTGCCGTCCGCGTCCACCACGGCGCCGATCGCGCTCGACGAGGAGGAGATCGGCACGGTCTGGCTGGAACGTCTCGGCATGCCAGGCCCGCTAGACGAGTTGTTGCTGGACCGGCTCGCCATCGCCGTCGCGGCCGTCGTCGAGCGTTACGGCCCGGCCCGCACCACCATGGCTGACCCCGCCCTCGTCGAACTGGTGATCAGCGCCGACAGTGACGAGGCGGCCAGGGCCCGGGCGCTGCGGCTGCTGGGGTTCGCCGTCGACCTGCCGGTCCGGGTCGTGGCCGTGCGCTCACCGCTTCCGCTCGACCACGTCGGTGGCCTGGTCTGCCCGGCCCGCCCGGTGAAGGCGGCGCCGCTGGCCGACGTGGGCGTCATCCTGGCCACCGCGGTCAACCCGGCCCGGTTCCCGGCGGGCGTGCGGGCGGGCATCGGCGCCGCCGACAGCCCGGCCCGATCCTGGCAGCAAGCCCGTACCGCCCTGCGCTTCGCCACCCCGCGCGAGCCGGTCGTCGACTACGCGGGCCTGGGCGCGATGGCGCTGCTGGCCGAGATACCCCCGGACGCCGTGCGCGGCAACGCCGACGTGGCCGCGATCGCCCGCATGGCCGGCGACCCGGAGGATCTGGAGACGCTGGCGGCCTATTGCGCCACCGGCTCGCTGCGCCGGGCCGCCGACGTTCTTCATCTGCACCACAGCAGCGTCTCTCGCCGGCTCGAACAGCTCGGCAAGTCCATGGGCATCGACCTCACCGAGCCCGCCGGGCTGACGCGGGCCAGGCTCGCCCTGACCGCATGGCGGCTGCTCAACGACTGAGGCAGAACGTCAGGTGGGCCATCACCGACGCCAATCCCGGCGCGGTACGAGCCGCGGCCCGCACGCCAGGTCTGCGCCGCGCACTGGCCGAGGAGGTGCTGCGGGAAAGCGCGTTCGGCGAGTTCGAGATTGTGGCGGGCCTGATCGGCCTGCGTCCGCGGGCCGGCGTCACCTTCGAGACCGTGGCCGTCCTGGGCGTCGACCGCGCCTGGGACGTCCGGCCAGGACCCAGGACACCAGGTGCGTGGCCGGTCAGTGCGGTCAGTGCGGGAGCTCGACCGACAGGTGCGGGCTCAGTGCCCGGAGGAAGTCCGCCGCGTCGAACATCGCGCCGGCCGAGGCCAGGCCCGTGGTCCGCGTGCGCCCGGCCAGGATGCGCTGGACGGCCTCCACCGCCAGTGGCGCGGTGATCGCGTAGATGTCCTGGCCACGGGCGGTGGCGCGGCGCTCGAGGTCGCCTGCGCGGACCACGACGTCGACGACGAACGTCTGGTCCGACCGTCCCAGATCGTCGACCGGCGCCGGCGCCGGCGTGTCCTCCGTGGCCAGGTCTGTGGCCGCTTCGACGGTCATGTAGGTGCGGACTTCGGGCACGGCCACGTGGCTGGGGACGGTGACGACATCGGCCATGGAGAACTCCGCGATCACCGTTCGTCGGCCCAGCGGCTCCGGGAAGAGCCAGTCCTGCTGTGCTGCGGTGTCGTCGTGGTACTGCAGCGCGCCGTCCGTGAACCGCACCCGACGGCCCCCGCGACGCTCATGGGACACCTGACCGGCCGCGCGGGTGCCCGGCGTGGGGTGCCAGCTGCTCAATCCGTACGCGACGTGGACCACGTCGGCGGCGGTCCACTCCCCCATCGCCGCGGTCACCAGCAGGTCGCCCAGCCCACCGTAGAAGGCCATCGCCGGCACGACGGGTGTGCCGGCCTTTCGGGCTGCCTGCTCATAGTCGGCGAACATCGCGGCGTTCGCCTCGATCTCTGCCGCGACGTCGACGTACGGGATCCCCGCGCGCAAGGCTGCCTCGACGACCGGTCCCGCGGTCACCGCGAACGGTCCGGCGCAGTTGACGACGGCCGCCGCACCGGACAGGGCCCGGTCCAGTGAGCTCGCGTCGTCCACGGTGGCCGGCCGTACGGCCACATCCGGCCACTGGGCGGCCAGCGCTTCCAGCTGAGCCGCGTCACGGCCGGAGATGACGGTGGCGATGCCTCGCCTTCGTAGTTCGGCGACGACGAAGCGACCGGTGTGTCCTGTCGCCCCGTAAACCACCACTGCAGCACTCGTGTTCATCGTTTCCCCATCTCAGTGTTCTGATGGGGTCCAGTCTCGCGGCAGGCGATACTCGACCGTGATGGTCCGGAACGACATCATGCGTACACTTTCGGACATGCCCACTGTCGCGTTGCTGGCCGCCGGTCGCCTGCTGCACTTCGAGCTGGGGGTGGCCTACGAGATCTTCGGCAATCCCCCGCAAGAAGCCACGCAGGGCTGGTACGACGTGCTGCTGTGCGGGCCCGCGCCGGTGCGGGTCGGACCGTTCATGGTCGAGCCCGACCACGGGCTGGAGCGGTTGGCCGGCGCCGACACCGTGATCGTGCCCGCGTGCGCCGACATCGACGATCCGCCACCGGCGGAGGTGATCGAAGCCGTGCGTACGGCCCACGAGTCGGGTGCCCGGGTCGCCTCCCTGTGCACCGGGGCGTTCGTGCTCGGCGCCGCGGGCCTGCTGGACGGTCGGCGGGCCACCACCCACTGGGCTCATGCCGCGGAGTTGGGTGCGCGCCATCCGCGGGCCGTGATCGATCCGGACGTGCTGTACACCGACAACGGCAGCGTGCTCACGGCCGCGGGCAAGGCCGCCGCCGTGGATCTGTGCCTCCACCTGGTCCATCTCGACCACGGCGCCGTCATCGCCAACTCCGTCGCCCGCCGCCTGGTCATGCCGCCGCATCGGCCCGGCGGTCAGGCCCAGTTCGTGGCTACGCCGATGCAGGTCGGGGGCGATCACCTGCTGGCCCACCTGCTCGCCTGGGTCCAGCAACGGCTGGACCAGCCGCTGACCGTGACCGATATGGCGCGCAAGGCGAACATGAGCCCGCGCAATCTCGGGCGGCAGTTCCGGTCGGTGCTCGGGCAGACGCCGCTGCAGTGGCTGCTGATCCAGCGTGTACGGCGCGCCCAGGAACTGCTGGAGACCACCGACAAGGGCATCGAGGCGGTTGCCCTGGCTACCGGCATGGGTACGGCCACGACGCTGCGGCGCCAGTTCAAACGGATCGTCGGGGTCCCGCCTGACAGCTACCGGCGCTCGTTTCGCAATGGGGAGCCCGCCTGACCGGTCGGGCGTGGCGCACAGGCGTGGGCGGGAGCCGAACGGTGCTGTTGAAGTGCCATCACCCTGGCGCACGCCGCGGATCCGGAACTGGAAGGGCCTCATCTTCTACAGCCACGACCCCGACGCCCGCCACAGCCATGTCGACTCGGGCCCGCCGACTTCGACCTCGACCTCCCCGAATTCGACTCCACCGGCCCGCGCCGCTCCAATCCGCCTACGTGCCTGGTGACATGCGGGCCCTCGACCCGCATCCGGGCCGCGATCTCACCGATGCGCAGAGTCGGCGCCGCGTGCGGTTTCTCGCCGTGGGCCGCGTGGTGAGCCACTCCTGGAGGACCTTTTTCGGCAGAGCTGCCCGAAGCCCCTCAGGCTCGATCGGCGGCGCGAGGGCGGGCTGACGGCCACGGGACGGGGCGGCGAAGCCGGCCATTCTCGGCTCGGCTACTCTCGGCGCCACTGACGTTCACTCTGCGATCCGGGCAACCGAATCGTCACTCAGGAGACGCCAACGCATATGAATACCCCACCATCGCCCCCTGGAGCGGAGCGGGCTGACGGATCATCCGTCCAGATCGGCGCTCTCGTTCCGCTGACTCGGCCTGGCTGGGTCGAGGCGGGCCAACACTTGCTGGCTGGACTCGAGCTGGGCGTTCGCGAGGTCAATGACGCCGGCGGGATCGCCGGAAGACCACTCGAGTTGGTGGTCCGAGACACCGCGGCTGATCCACAGAGGGCCGCGGCGGCCGTAGATGAATTGGCTCGCCTGGGCGTGGCTGCGTTGGCTGGGGAGTATCACAGCGTCGTCGCTCGCGCCGCTGCTGCCAGGGCCGACGCCCTCGGCCTGCCGTTCCTCTGCTCGTCGGCGGTTCTCGACGCGCTCACCGAACAGCCGACGGAATGGGTCGCGCGCCTCGCCCCGGCGCAGTCCCGCGGCTGGCAGGTCTACGCGGATTTCCTCCTGAGCGCGGGCCATAGTCGAATCGCCGTAGCGGCCCAGCCGAGTGTCTACTGGGCATCTGGGGCCCGCATTCTGCGGGACTACCTCGCGTCACGCGGCGGCACCGTCATCGAACTCGACATGAGCACGCTCGCCCCCACGGCCGTGTGCGACGAACTCGTCGACAATCGCGCGACAGCCCTCCTTCTTCTGGTCGGCCACCCGGAGCCGGCAGTGCCGATCGTCAAGTCTGTCCGCAGCGACCAGCGCCTCGCCGAGATCATGATCGGTGCTCCGGCAGGGCAACCGGAGTTCGCCGAATGGGCGACGTTGCTGGGCGACGACGGCGCCGCGATCCCGTTCTTGCGCTACCTGCCCGAGCGCCTCAGCCCACTCGGTGCACGAGTCGAGACGGCCCTCCGTGAGCGGCTGGGCGCAGCGCCCTCCTTCGTCGCCTTCGAGGGCTACGACACGGTCGCCGTCCTCGCCGATGTGCTGCGTTCTCACGGCGTGGACCGGGCGCGCACGGCCGAATCCTGGCCGCGCGTTGCAGTCGAAGGCACCCGCGGGCAGATCCAGTTCTCCCGCACGCCAGGCATCAGCGTTTGGCAATGGGCTTGGACGCCAATCCAAGTCGTTGATCGAGATCCGGCGGCACCCGATCGCTTTCGGATCCTCCACGCCAGCTGAGAGAGCGCCGTCAAGAAGATCTTGGACCGCCGTCCCCCTGGCCGTGTGGGGGGGGGGGGGGGTGGGGGTCGGGTTCGCGGCGCCCCCGCCGCTTAAGCAGATTTAAAACCACAAAAAAACAACGGTTGGGGAGGT
>NZ_JBHZBH010000079.1:0-15376 GCF_042754765.1 Nonomuraea sp. NPDC059194
CCGCCCGAGCACCACAAGCGCATCCGCCACTCCAACTTCATCGAGCGCACCTTCGGCGAGACCCGCCGCCGCGTCAAGGTCATCGGCCGCTTCCCCGGCGAGACCTCCTGCGTCTCGCTGGTCTGGGCCGTCCTGGACCGCGCCGCCCGCGGCTGGCGCGGCTTCACCATGACCTCCAAAGGCCTGCGCACCCTGCAGGACCTGCGCCGGGCCCTGCTCCAACCGCCCACCCAACTCCGCTCGGCCACCGCCACACCGTCCGACTCGACACCTGAAACAGCAGCCGCCTAAGATCAACCCACGGCACCTACCTCGTTGAGCCTTTTACACCGCTCCGAGGACGCGACCGTTGTGAAAGGCTCGCGGCGGATCGTTGGCTTTGGCGGCATGAGTCGAACGGCAGGGTAGTGCTGTTCTCCAAGGTCGGGCATCGGCTGGTCGAGGTCGACTCAGTGATCCTGACCCTCGACGAGGCCCTTGTCGCAGGGAGCAAGCTGCGTGACGTCAGCGCCGAATACCTTGCCGACGTCGGCGACTGAGCAGCGCGATCGACCACCGCGAGCGGAGCTGTCGGGTCCTTCGGCCAGCAGGGCCGCGGCGTGCGGTTCGTACAGCGGCCAGCTCTCATACTCCCCCACCGGATCCACGATCGTTCTCTCGGCTAATCCGGTTATGTGGCCGTACGTGACCACGTTTGCGGCACCTGACTATTTGGCTGTATGTGGTGGTGGGGGGTAGGCAGTTGAACGACGATACGGAGTCCGCCCGCAGGGCGCGGGATGATAGTGAGGGATCCGTCGTGTGCTTGGGTGATGCTCTTGACGATTGCCAGGCCGAGGCCGACGCCTGCGTGGTCGTTGCGTATTCGTTCGGTGCCGCGCTGAAACGGTTCGGTGAGTGTCGAGACCAACTGCGGGGAGAGTTTCTCGCCGCTATTTTCGACCGTGAGCACCACGGTCTCGGGGCGGACGCTGGTCTTGACCCACACAGTGCCCTGTTCGGGCAGATTGTGCACGATGGCGTTGTGCACAAGGTTCATCGTCATCTGCAGCAGGAGCGCTTGCGACCCGATAGCCGGGGTGATGTCACCGGAGGTATCGATGGTGACACCGCTTTTCTCGGCGAGCGGGAGCAGTGTTTCGGCGGCCTCTTCTACGAGTAAGGACAGGTCAACAGGTTCTCGGGTGAAGGACCTCTGGCCAGCGCGGCTGAGCACGAGTAGCGCCTCAGTGAGGTCGATCGCTCGAGCGTTGACGGCGTGAAGGCGGTCGACGAGTTCGCCAGGGTCGTGTGTCGGATCATTGCGGGCCACGTCGAGAAGTGACTGCGAGATCGCCAGCGGGGTGCGCAGTTCGTGCGAGGCGTTGGCTGCGAATCTCTGCTGTTCGGCGACGTGTGCTTCGAGCTGGGCGAGCATGTTGTCGAAGGCGTCGGCGAGTTCGCGGAACTCGTCTTTGCGGCCTTCCAACTGGATCCGGTGGGAAAGTGACCCGTTCGCGGCCATGCGTGTAGCGTCCGTGATGCGGGTCAGGGGGGCGAGCATCCGGCCAGCGAGAATCCATCCTCCCAGGAGACCGAATACCAGCAGGAACGCCAATACGATGGCCGCGACCGGAGTGAACGAACGCAGGATGGCGGAGCGGTCGATCATCAAGTGACCGGTGGTGTAGACCGCATCATCGGGTAGGCCTCGCAGGAAGTAGACCAACACGGCGGCGAGCAGCAAGGCACCTGCGAGCATGAGAAAGCCGGCGTAGCTGAGGGTGAGTTTGAGGCGAACACTCAACCCAGGCGCTCTATCCACGGTCGCCTCCCTCACGTCCAGTGTCTGGTTGAGTGCCGATGCGGTACCCGGCGCCGGCCACGGTGGCGATGATCCCGGGTTCGCCGAGCCGTTTGCGCAGTGCCGAGACAGTGATGCGCACGGCGTTGGTGAAGGGGTCGGCGTTCTCATCCCACGCTCGCTCCAAGAGTTCTTCGGCGCTGACGACACCGCCTTCGGCAGCGACGAGGACTTCGAGCACGGCGAACTGTTTCCGGGTGAGCGCGACGTAACGGCCGTCGCGGTAGACCTCGCGGCGGAACGGATCCAGACGCAGGTCGGCGATCTCTCGCACGGGTGGTCTGTTGTGGGCGCGCCTGCGGTCGAGCGCTCTGAGACGGAGCACGAGTTCTTTGAGCGCGAAGGGCTTGGTGAGGTAGTCGTCGGCGCCGAGTTCGAACCCGGAGGCTTTGTCGTCGAGCCGGTCGGCAGCGGTGAGCATGAGGATGGGCATGCCGCTGCCGGAGGCGACGATCCGTTTGGCGATCTCGTCGCCGGACGGGCCGGGGATGTCGCGGTCGACGACGGCGATGTCGTAGGCGTTGATGCTCAGCAGTTCCAGAGCGGTGTGACCGTCACCGGCGAGGTCGGCGGCGATCGCTTCCAGACGTAGGCCATCGCGGATGGCTTCTGCCAGGAAGGGTTCGTCCTCGACGATCAACACGCGCATGCTCCCGAGGCTACGAGCCGGCGCATATCGTCGGCATATCGAAAACCGCATACGCGCTGGCAACACCCACGCTGGCTCAACTAATGACATGAACCACAGCGAACCAGCACGAACAGCGCCCCGTCGGATTCCCGGAGTCCTTTGGGCGGAGGCCACATGCGTGTACTGAGGACGATTCTGGTCGGCTTGGTGGTGCTGGTCGCCGCCGCGCCGGCGGCGGTCGCCACGGCGGCGGCCGGCGGCGGCCGGCACGAATGCGCCGCCGCGACCAGCCGGTGTATCGGCACCCTGACCGTCCCACTGAACTGGCAGGATCCGCAGTCGGAGAAGATCACCATCAGGTTCGGGTACATCCCGCGGGCCGACCGATCGCGCCCAGCCCGCACCTCGATCCTGGCGATGCCCGGCGGTCCGGCCCCGCTCGGACCCAACGCCGAGCGCGTCGACTCCTTCGGGAAGGTCTTCCAGCCTCTGCTGGACCACTCGGACATGATGATCGTGGAGTTCCGCGGGATGGGCGAATCCGCGCCGCTGCGGTGCAAGGCGCTGCAGCAGGGGAAGCCGGAGTCGGTCAGCCAGTGCGCGCGTGAGATCGGCGACAGGGCCCAGTTCTTCAGCAGCGACCAGTACGTCGCCGATGTGGAGGCGGTGCGCGCGGCTTTGGGCCTGTCCAAGGTCACCGTCGTGGGATCGTCCTGGGGCGCGCTGAGCGGACAGGCCTACACGACCCGCTACCCGGACCGGGTGCGCGCCCTGTACATCGAGAGCATGATCGGCCCAATCGACAAGGCCGGCCGGTGGCAGCTCGGCGAGTCGGAAGGCAAGGAGATCCAGGAAGCCATCGCCAACTACGCCCGCGCCTGCCAGCGATCGTCGGCTTGCCGCCGCGCCGCCGGCGGCGACCCGACGGCACGCTGGGACGCGGTGGTGCGGAAGATGCGCGCCGACGGCGACAGCGCGCTGACCCCGCAGCGACTGCTCGGGGCGCTGCGGTCGGCCTCTGATCCGGCCCTGGCCACCGACGCGACCGCGGCCACCGCCGCATACCTGGACGGCGACCCGGCCCCGCTGCGCCGCGTGCTCGACCGGGCCGCCCCGCTGGCCGGCAACAAGGGTGCAGGATCCAAAGCTCCGTCCAAGGAGTCACCGGATAGGGCCGGTACGACGGCGTACCTGTGTTCCGACCCGGTCTGGCCGTACGACCGCACCGCCGATGAGGCGACCCGGCGCCGCCAGTTGGAGACCTGGCATGCCGAGCGCAACCGGTACGCGCCGTTCACCCTCGCCGAGGCGGGCAGCGGTGCAGACTTCTGCGCAGGCTGGCCTACCCCGCGAGAGAACAACGCGATCGAGCCGCACCGGCCGGCGGTGCCGATGCTGGCCGTCGCCGGCGAGTTCGACCCGAAGGCGATCATGGGTGCACGCACCGCGGCGCGGGCATTCCCCCGCGGCCAGGCGGTCACCGTCCAGGCCGGGTACCACAACCCCGCGGTCGAGGGCCGTGGGCCGGGTGGCGAGTGCGCGCGACAGATCATGCACCGGTTCATCCAGAACCCGGGGCGGGTGTCCGACACGTCGTGCACGATGGCCAACTACCAGGCACACGGTCGCTTCCCTGCGACCGCGGCAGCAGTACCGGCCGCCCGCGGCGGCGGGCTCGACGCTCCGCAGCGCACACTCGTGGCGGCTGCGTTCGCCACCGCCGCGGACACGGTAGCCATGCACAACCCGCATCGCGCCTCGCGGCCGGACACCGAGCCCGGGCTGCGCGGCGGGGAGGTCACCAACGGTACAGACGGCACGATCACCTTGGACAAGGTCCGCTACGTCGCCGACCTCGCCGCCACCGGCACTGCCAAGGTCGCGGGCGACAAAGCCACCGCCAACCTCACCGTCACCGGCCCCGCCGGCGCGACCCACAAGGTCACGCTGCAGTGGAAGGCCTTCACCGCCACTGACACCACCCCCGTCACCGGCACCCTCGACGGCCGACCGTTCCGGGTAAACGTCCCCGGATACTGACCCGCCCCACCCCTGTGGGGCACTCGCGGCCCCGAGCGCCCCCAGGGGTCCCGATGGCGGCATAGCCAGCCGCCGGGGCACCGGGGCTCCACGGAGGCACGTCGGTGGGCCAGATCGCGCCGACCACCGCCAGCCGGTAGTGGACCTACCACAGGAGGGCAGGCCAGCAGGTGATCACTCAGCGCTACCACCGATTACGGGACAGAGCCGATTACCGGGACAGCCCGCACGCTCGGTTCTTCTTGGGTCCGGGCTGCGTTCGGTCAACTTGGCCTACGTGAAAGAAGAGATCATCGTCCTCTGACCTGCTGGAAGGGTCCTCCAACCCTAGATAACCACCTCACCCGGTGGCTTCACGCACCAGAAGCGCAGCCTCAACCGAATGTACGGCAGCCGTGATGCACGAGTCGACGTGGTGATTGATCGCCTGACCAGGCGATCCGGGCTATAGCGGGAGTGAATTTCGGCAAGCCGGTCGGCCACGTTGAGGTGTTGGCCGTCGGGACCGGTGGTCATGTCGCAGTAGGTCATCATGCCGGGATCGAGAGCGCCACCTAACCGGCGAAGGCGAGCCGTACATCGGCTGAGTCGAGCCGTTCCCGCACTGTACGGACGGCGGACAGGATGCACGGGGTGGCCTTCTGGATGGTGCCGGTGACCAGGTGCTCGGGGCCGTAGCGGCTGCGGATCTCGGCCAGGCGGTCCTCCACCTTCACCGGGACGCCGTCGGGGCTGGTGGTCATGTCGCAGAAGGTGAGGGCCTCGACCAGGTCGGGACGCTCCATCGGGAACTCGCGCTCCAGGATGTCGAGCAGGCCGCGGTCTTCGGCCTCGATGGCGGCGCAGGTGTGGTGGGCGACCAGCTTGCACAGCAGCTCGTCGGCGCCGTGGACGTCGCGCAGGTAGCGTGCGCCGTCGATCGGGTGGAACCCGGTGTCGACGAGGTCGGGGGTGTAGCCGATGTCGTGCAGCCAGGCGGACATGGCCAGGAGTTCGGCGTCCTTGCCGAGGATGGGGGCGATCTCTTCACCTCGTGTGCCGACTCCGCGCGAGTGATCCCAGCGGCGGGGCAGCGGACGCTGAAGCAGTTGGTTGGCCAGGACTCGCGCCCAGGCAACGTGTCTCATGCTGTTCACGATAGGCAGTGGGCCCGGAGGGGAAGCTAGAGGAGGAACTGGGACGTCCCGGGACGTCCCAGACTTACCCCTCGCTGACGAACCGCCCCTTGCCCGGGTGGGCGATGACGAGGCACTCTCGCTCCAGCACGGCCAGCGCCTGCCGCACGGTGTTGCGCGAGGCGTCGTAGCGCTGCCGTAATTCGCTCTCACTCGGTACGGCGGCGCCGGGCGCGAGGGCCCCAGTGGTGATCTGGCCGCGCAGGTCAGCGGCGATGACTTGATAGCGGTACGGCGGGGCCTGCGTGCCCGACACCACGCGTCCCTTGGCCGGGATGGTCACGATCAGGCCCTCGTCCTCCAGGACGGCCAGGCCGCGCCGGGCGGTGTTGCGGGCGACGCCGAACTCGGTGCACAACTCCGCCTCAGACGGCAGGGTGCCCGCCGGATACTCACCCGCGGCGATGCGCTCCCGGAGCACATCGGCGATCTGGCAGTAGACCCGCCAGCCGGTCAGCCACCGCGATTCGCGCATGGTCACGGCGTCAAGATCGATGAGTGTTGGCGATCTTGCTGAGGTCGACGCCGATCTCTCCTTGCTCGCCCTCGTTCCAGCCGTTCGCGACGACTTCGGCCAGGTGCTCGACGGCGGCGAGCAGGCGCAGGCAGGTCACGCGCTCGTCCTGCTGGTCGCCCCAGTAGAACCAGCAGAACGCCAGGTGCACGAAGACGCGGCGGGTCCGGAATCGGCTGTCGACGACGTCCAGGCCGGGCCGTCCGTCTTCGGTGATGACGAGGACCGCGGGGATCGTGCGGGCGCGCAGCTCGTCGCGCAGGGCGGTCAGCAGCCGCTCTTGGTAGGCGAGCTGGTCGGGGCGGGTGTTCACCATCGGGACTGTCCCTTCGACGTGGTGAGGCTTGCCCATCGAGGGTCTCCGGAGGTTAGGAATCTCTACACCGCAACTCTGGGACGTCTAGGGACGTCTCGTGTTAGCGTCCCTGGCAACAGGCGGTTTTGCTTGAGGAGCGGACCGAATGAACCATCACCTGCGTTACGCGCTCGCCAACGCCAGGCTCCACGCAACCGATCTTGCGGCGCGCCTGGCTGTGGACCCCAAGACGGTGGAGCGGTGGCTGCAAGGCCGTGTTCCCTACCCCCGACATCGGTGGGCCGTGGCCGACGTGCTCCAGGTCGACGAGGCCGACCTTTGGCCCGAGGTGGCCGGGTATCGCCGAACGATCTCCAGCGAGGTCCGGGCGGTGTATCCGCACCGTCATGCCGTACCGCAGGCGGTGTGGCGGCAACACTTCGCCAATGCGGCCAGGGAGATCGACATCCTGACCTACAGCGGGTTGTTTCTCGCCGAAGACACCAGCCTCATGCTGACAATGGCTCAGCGGGCCCGCGCGGGGGTGAAGGTGCGCGTGCTCCTGGGCAATCCCGGCAGTCCAGAGGTGGCAGCCCGAGGGGTAGACGAACACATCGGCCCGGACGTCATGGCCGCCAGAATCAGGAACGCCCTCACGCTCTACCGACCCCTCCAGGACGCCCCTGGCGTGGAGGTTCGTCTGCACAGCACGGTCCTCTACAACTCCATCTACCGGGCCGACGACCAGATCCTCGTCAACACCCACGCGTACGGCATCCCCGCCGCCCAAGCCCCAGTCACCCATCTCCAAACCGGCGAGGAGAACGGAACAGCAGCCGTCTACCTGACCAGCTTCGAACGCGTCTGGACCAGCGCTACGCCGCATCCCGGCAAGATCAAAACGGTCAACGGCCCCGGGTGAAAGCAACATATCTACACGTCATCAAGGCGCATGCCGCCTGCGGCGTCCCGCGCGCGGGGCGGCTGCTGGCCGCGCTGCGGCTCTCCGGCCGGTCGCGACCAGCACCGCCCCGGAGCGTAATCCGAGGGCTCCAAATGGCGTACATCTAGTCCATAGTGGCTATAGAATTCTCCGCATGAAGTTAAGGGTAGCGTTCCCTAACGCATACACATTCGCTCCAAATATGCATGCATGGGATACGCAACTAGACCCAACCGATCCGCGCAGTATAGCCGCCACGGCGGATCACTTATGCGAAGTGATATCCCTTGCCTATCAAGGCGGCGCAGCCAAGTTCGATGCTTGCGCAACTCTAATTATAGACGAAATTATGAACCTCGCTCGCGGTGTTGCCGAAAAGAATTCACTGCCAGGAATCTTCGCATTGAAGCTTGCCGTCGCGTCTACTATAGCGAGCGAATGGAATGCCGCCGGAAACCCAGAACGCGCATGGCATTGGACAGCACTCGCTCTAGGCACTCTGAATGCCAACAACAAAGAGGCGACGGTCTTTCCGGAGCTATTGAGCGCGCTAGCGAACTCGGCCATTACGGCTCCTGTGGCGATTCCAGCACTACTAGAAATCACCAGCACCCTATATTATCTCGCATGGTCCCGAGGGTACCATAGAGAAATTGCCGTTTCGCTTCATGACATTCTATCGCCAATATGCAAGCAGCTGATAGAATTTGGTGACGTTGCCGTGCTGGCAGCGATGCAGATAGCTACATGGCAGACTCTTAACAATCGGGAGGAAGAAGCGAGAGAACTAATCGGGATCCTTGAGCGCAAGCTACACGATGATCCTGTTGGCAGTATGGCGACCAGCATTGCAGCATTCTTGACTACGCGAGCTTCTGCCCTCAGTAGCCGCGATGCGGTGGAGCATGCAGAATGGGCGCTATTGAATCTTCCTAATATTCGACCTCACGAGCGAATCACCTTATTTGCTTCATATGTATCTCGTGGCGCCGACTCAACCGTTAGACGACTTTCAGAGATAAGAGCTGCCCTTCGTGAAGTAGTTCAAGATATATCCGAACTTGAGCCAGACCCGTTCGGACGTTCTCAATCATCTACTCAGGCATTCAACATCATTAGCCCTATAATATATTCTCTGCTGAACGAAGGATACATACAGGAAGCACAGCTACTCCTTGCCGAATGGAGAAGCCTCAGTCCAGAGCATCACAAGGTATCTCCATCGGCGTTCCTGGTTCCGACGGAACGAGGAACGCAGCTCGCCTTGCCCGGAACTCAGATGTGCGTACTCTCATCCGTAACATCAAGGCGCCTTACACTAGCCATGAATGCGGCCCTCGGCACGGCGCTAGTGGATCAGCAAGATCAGGATTTTACCCTGGATTCGCCCGCCGGCGAGCGCGTAAATCACTCGTACGCCCACGAATTCCATGAAGCAGCATATGAATATATCCGGCCAGATCGACTCACTGAACAGCTTTCAATTTCGCCGCAAACAAAGGCGCTAGTTAGCCTGATTTCGCCCCGAGTGCCAGTGCAAGCGCTGGTAGCGAAGCAGGGGGGTGCGGTGCTACCTATATCGGCGAGCAATACCGAACCGTTGCCTGATAGGCATCCTAGCCGCATACAATTCTGGTGTGGGGACGTACACCTTGCTCAAACTGAGCTTGAAATGGTCAGCCACGTTCTAGGGTGGGCTGGGGAGATTGATGTAGTCCGCGGCGAAGCCATCACCCGCGATAAATTTCTAGAGTCATACATGAGCGATGATTATGACGTTATATGGGTGGCTGCCCATGGACGTCACCCACACTATGAGCCGACGGACGCAGCTCTACACCTGTCAGACGATGTAACCATTCAGCTCCGGGACCTCGTGAATGCCAAAAAGGCCCTTTGTGATGAGCGACGGCTTCTCGTGCTAAACACGTGTGATAGTGGGGCTGCCGCGCATTATGGCACTCTGACAGAGTTGGGATTAGCCCATTGGCTTGCCAGCAATGATCAAGCCGTCATCGCGAATCTGTGGCCGGTCAGCACCTATTCGGCCTGCATATTTGGCGGTCTACTGGCCGCTGGGCTTGCGGGAGGACAAAGCTATCTAGATTCGTTTAGCTGGGCACTTGAGCTAGTCGGGCGAGAGCGTGAAGAAATCGCCACTACGCTTGATGGATTCAATCCACCCATCTCTTTCATGGATGCATTGCACGAATATACCGATCCGACCATACTTCAATGGGGAGCTCCGGCGTTCTTTGAATAACGCTATTAGAAATAGCGCGCTATGGAGTGGCCGTAGCCGTGCTCGGCGACCAGTCGCTCGAACACGACGGACGCCTTCATCGTCACATCAGCGCGCAGCATCGCGTCGATCACGCCCGCGTATGGGGTGATCACCTGTGGCTGGGTGCCCTTACGCGAGGGCGCGGCTGGAGGCGCGGCGGCTCCGGCGGGCTCGGACAGGTACCTCTTCACCGTGCGCCAGTCAACTCCGCAGGCTTCGGCGATCTCTTTGTAGGGGGCGCCTGCCTCGTGCAGGGCGCCGGCGTCGTATGTTCATCCAGGACTCCGGATCCAGGATCACGAAGGTTGTCATCTTTCGGGTTGTCTGCTTGGCCGGCCTACAATCCGAAGGTTGATCAACTTCAGGGCGAGTATCAGGTCAACTCGCCGGAGCCCCACCGACACGTGAGGTCGTACCGCCAGCTACATGTGAGGTCGTACGCGGACACGTCTCTGCATCGAGATCTACGGCTTTCCCTTCAGTAGGGGTCCCTGTTTGGGAGAAGATCAACCATGCTTCGTCGAGTCCTCGCCACTCTGGCACGCCCCGACTCCAGCTCACGCGATCTAGCCGAGGAGGATGCGCGCGCCTACGGAGCGCTGCTTCTCAGCGAGGCACGGGAGGAACTGAACAGGGCGGATGCGAAAGCTCAAGTGCTACTAGGAATCGTCGGCCTCGGGCTGGGTGCCACTGCCGGCGGACTGTTCGCTGGCAGTTGGTCACCGTTCTCCCTGTCTAACGGCATTGAGTGGCTGTGGTGGGTCGGCTCCGGGGCAGCCCTTCTAGCACTCGTATGCCTAGCAGCAGCCGTCTACCCACGTACGACTAGATGGGGCACCATACGTCGTGACACGGTCAGCTACTGGGCGGATGTCCTGCCCTACACCACGACTGAGGAGGTCGCTGAGGCACTTTTGCGCTCCCGAACCTTCGATCTCGGGCGGGTCTCCGATCAGTTGCGACAGGTGGCAGGCATCGTCCGACGCAAGTACCGCCTCGTCCGCTGGGGCTTCTGGCTGTTGTTGCTGGCGCTCATTGCCACTCTTACCTCCGTCTCACTGAACATTGTCATCCCAACGACCTGATACTCCACCACCGAGACGCGATTCGGACATAGAAGCATAAAGAGCCCTTGGATCTCTCGCGGAGTTGTCAAAGAGCGGCGAGCAACGTATGGATGAGCTTATGGACGACCCATCCGGGCTCTTTCGATCACGCTTCATCTGAAGACCCACAGGTCGCGGCTAGGGAACGAGTGCAGGGTGAGGGGAAGTACAATGGATCAAGCGTCAAGAGAGACCTCCAGCCGGCGGCTTCCACCCTATCGTGGGCTGATTGCGGTCGACTGTGTTCAATTCAGCAAGCACCGAAGCATCCATCTTCCCGACCTAAGCGCCGCAATACCGGAAGCGCTTCAAACCGCATTAACCCGATGTGGGATACCTCAAGTATGGGAGAAGCGACGGTTCCCGCAAGCTACAGGGGATGGATACATATTCGGGACCAAGACAAGATACGTCCCTGCTCTCATCGACCAAGTTGTACCAAGCCTGCAAGATGTGCTGTATGAACTCGCGCCCGGTCTGCGCGCCAAAGAGCGGTCTCTCGATCTACGCCTGCGGGTCAGTATCCATATCGGGCCGATACATGACCAAGGTGACGAGCTAAGGGACAGGATCAGCGAGCCAACGATATACGCATGCAGATTGCTAGACTCCGCTCCTTTGAAGGAAGCGCTGAGACAGAGCCAACCAGACGTGACTCTAGTCGGCGCGATAATCTCGCAACGCGTCTTTGAAGACGTGGTGCAGGCTGGATACATACAGCTACACGAGACAGAGTTTGAGCCAGTTACCGCAGCAGTCCCAGACAAGGGATTTGAGCAGGCTGCGTGGCTCTACATACCGCGGCGATCACGTCAAGGCCTGGAATCACACGCGTCTACGACAGCGTCGAAAGCAGCCAAGTCGTCCTCGGTCCCTCCGCCAAGCACTACGGCCATCTTCCATGGCAACGTCGGGCAGAATATCACTGCAGGTGAAATTCATGACGGGGTTCATATAGACCTCCCAGAGGGATTCTTTGGATCACGCCGAAAAGGAGGAGAGGAGTAGTGGCTGACAACGAATCGCCACCTGAGGCCGACTTGTCGGCAGAGATCGAACCCGCACCTGATTCGGATCTACCCGCGGCCAAGGAGGGGGTTGATGACGAGGTCCATAAAGAAGAACCTGACGAGGCGCGGGCGGAACCACAAGAGCCTTTACTCCTTCAAAGTAGTTTCCAGGAGGCCGTGGGTGCGGCTTTCGTTGGCACCCGCATTGACAACGTCAACTTGGGCGAAGCTCGAAAAAATGTTGCAACCCGAGTTCTCCATCCAGAGGTCCTGCAGGAGATGAGCGACACGTACGTACGCAAGGACCGGAATGGAGATGACAAGGCGAGCGAGGTAGAAAGGATTCTGCGCCAGAAGAAATTCGTCGTTATTGCCGGCGACGAAGGAACTGGCCGCTTCATAGCCGCAGTCAACGCGATTCTTGCCGCTCAGCTACATCCAGTACAGATACTTTTGGATTCCGACGATATCGAACGCTCGCTCATCACAAAGACCGGGCAGGGGCATCTCATTGACCTAGGCGAACTCGAAGAAGAAGCTGTTGCGAGATTATCCAAGGTCCTCCGTGACTATGTTGCCCGCATACGAGCTGCCATATCCGGTCTCGTCATTATTGCTACACCTCAAGAATGCCGCCTGCTTGATCCAGATGACGATGCGGTGGTGTCCGTCATAGGTCCCTGCGCAGAGTCTGTGTTTCGTTCGCATCTTGCGTGCGCAACTTCTAGATGGTACGCAGACCAGTATGCCGCTTACCCTAGATTGAAAGACGCTCTGCAGGGCGCTACTACTCGTGAAGCTACACGTCTCGCTAGCCTGGCAAGGAAGCGAGCCGACAATAAAGACTGCACCTCAGAAGAAATAATAGAAGAAGTCTTGGCCGAGTTCTTGGAGCGAGCCAACGCAGACGTAAGGGATTTGTTTGGCAACACAAGCACCGACCAGTCTGAATATCATCGCGCACTTGTACTCGCCGTATCTGCCCTAGAGGGCGCACGACCTGCTGCTGTATTCTCCGCGACAGCGCAACTAGTTGAGGCACTAGAGCTTGAGAAGTACCCCGGACGTGGCAGCTTTGGGCCAGGTTCATCCAAGCTGTTGGCGTCCATAGACGCAGAACTAGTCGACGGAGTAGTTCGATTTCGCCGAACAGACTATGCCTTGCCAATTCTTGATTACGCTTGGGGCGACCATGTCTATCTGCGCAAGCATCTAGACCCCTGGATTATTTCTCTCGGCGCTACGAATGAGAGCGACCACGTAGGTTCAGTGCTACTTCATCTTGCCGAATCTCACTCTGTGCCCAATCTGATAGTCGATGCGGTTACGAGCTGGGCGGGTAGGTATGCAAGCCGAGCGCGTGCAGTACAGTTGCTGGATAATGCGGCGCTTAGCACTGAGATAGGACGGAGCATCCGACAGTCCCTATATCAATGGTCGGCTATGTCGTCAACGCCGGAGGACATCCAGGTCACCGTGGCCGAAGTTTGCGGGGGAAATCTCGGGAGCTTCTTTCCGGGAGTAGCGTTAACACGTCTTCGGCACCTGGCAGATTGCGATTCACTGCGAGTCAAAGGCACCGTGTGTGCAGCCCTTGCCGCACTCGGCAAAGATGACAGTCTTCGGGGAATGATCCTTGGAGAGGTTGTAGATTGGACCAATAGCACGTCTGAGCGCCAGACCACTGGTGCTCTTGCGTTCGCGACTTTGGCCAAGGAGCGAGTCGAGGAACGGTACGCTTTCATTCCCCTCCCTCCTGCAAAGCAAGACCTACTCGATATGCTCGCTCAGGGCTGGCGCGCGACTCTGCGAAACGCTCAAACCACGGCTGGCGCCTCCATACTTGCCATGGAATGGATGGAAGCCGGCGTCCAGATACAAGCATCTAGTGAAATCATCACTAGGATATTCGCTACAGCTTGTAGGAGCAGCTACGACATCGGAATAATCATCCCCCTAGCTAGGCGCTGGATACGCCACTCTCACGAGCCGTCAGTGATGCCACGCGAGATGCTTTACGAGGAATTGCTAGCCAGAATCGAGGAGTCGCGGCCCGACCTCTGGAACCGATCATGTCGCAACGCGTTTGATGAGATGTAGGAGACGTCGTGGGAGTGTTGGCTTGGATCCGCGATCTGCTTGCCTTTAAGTATGAGCAAGAGCCCATCGAGCAGCATCATCAGAGCAGGTTTTCAGTGCGGCCCCTTCCGAGCTCCTTGCCAGAGGCGTACTTTGAGGCATCGCTTCAACTTACATGGACGATAGCGGGAGATGGCAGCCCTCCAAATATGGAGGAGACGCACCGGGTGCATCGTCAACTTCGCGAAGTGTTGGAGCGCGTCACTCCTAACTTCTCGGTTCTGTCAGAAGGGGAAGCGCAGAGCGAAGCCGAAATCGCGGTATACAGGCAGGCTCGTGGAATCGATCGCCGGCTAACGTCCGTTCAGATAAATCTCTCGGCGAGCGATGAAATGAAGATCTATGCCGAGAACTTCGAGAAAGAGTTACGCCAGAGCGCTCTGACGGAAGCAACTTATGCGATGAAAGCACGTCAAGCTCGCTATGTACGCGATCATCTACTTGCCGATGCCCAGATCGCTAGACTCTGGTGGCTCGACGGTAGACCCGAGAAGCTACCGGATCTTCTCAAGATGGGCAATAATTTCGAACAAGTTGTTGGACTGGTTCGGGACGGCATGGGGTCGGTTAAAACCCCTGACGAAGCGCTCGTGGTCGAGCGGATGGCAGAAATCATCAAGGATTTTCTCGCGCCGTTGGGAGCCCAGCATCGCGAGATTCTTCTCAGTCAGCTGAGTCAAATATTTGGTAGCTATGAACGGGAGGATCTCGCCAGAAACTTGCAAAGCTTGAACGGCAGCTCCGCCGGAGATTCTTGAGCATGCACGGGCTCGTCCTCCTTGGGTAGCAGCACGCTGAGAACATCACCGACATCGAATTCACCGTAGCCTGCCTGTAGTGAAGAGGCCCATAGCAGTGCGTATGAGTTGATCGGTCAGCCGCCTTCTCTCGTCAAGGACAAGACCACGGTGGCAAGGTCTTAGGGTCCCTGGTTGGGCGAAGTGAGCTGACGGCCGTGATCATTTCCCAATCTCTTCCCAAGGGCTCCTGGCCCGCCTCGACCTCGCAACGTTTCAGCATGTCAGCGCACTGTGGCGCCTGTCTCGATCATCCGACTCCTAAGGGGGGTGCTGTACAGCAGCTCTTACAGCAACACAGTCCTATGGCGCCGACCTACGAGGCCGCCCTCGCGGCTTGACCACCACACCAACGGTGTCCGTCAAAGCGGAACAAGCTCACTCCGCCGTACAGCATCGCGCGTTCGATGTGCACCAAAGGGCTATCGTCGCGGGCCTGCCTGCAGTTCGCATCGAAGTGGTCAACGCCGTGACGATCGCTCACTTCGCTACTCGCCGACCGTTGTTGGGGCGATCGCTCATTAAGAGATCCTGGGTAGGCAGCCCTCGTAAGGGTTGTCACCTCTCGGCCCGGCGGGTGCATGGCCTGCGATCGGATC
>NZ_JBHZBH010000080.1:0-15085 GCF_042754765.1 Nonomuraea sp. NPDC059194
CGGCCGCGCCAACCTCGACCTCCTCCGGACCATGATCCTCCACAACTGAGCGTCACCGATGACGACCCGACCCCATGGAGTGAGACAGAGCCAGAACTCCCTGTCCGCTCACAGGCCGGTCAACGGCAGCGGCGGTCGGTCCTCTTGCCTATGCGGACGGTGGTGCAGGGGCGCTTGGTGGTGGTCGTGCCGAAGGGGTCGTCCGTGGTCGTCTCCTCCTCGTCCTCCGGCTCCTCGTCTTCCATGTCCTCGGGCGTGTAGTCCAAGGCGGCGTCCTTCGCCTGGCCGCCCTTGCGGCGGGCGCGGTAAGTCGTGGCGTACTCCGTGGAGAAGCGGAAGGAACCGCCCTCGGCCTGGCCGCCGATGCTCGGGATGGCCCCGTCGAAGGGGATGTAGTACCAGGCGTGCCGGGGCTTCCGGCGGTCGCAGAAGGTGTCGGCCACGCGGATGCGGCTGGGCTTGCGCACGCATATCTCCACCCGGTCGTCGATGTCGACGGTCTTGACGGACTCGCCCGGGCCGCCCTTGGCCGGCACCCAGCCCTGCAGGCAGCACCACGACAGGAACTCGCCGACCGTCCCCATGATCGCGTTCGCGGTCGCCTCGCTGCGATACCGGGCCTGCGCTCCAGGCCTGCGTGAAAGCGACGGCAACGGCTCGTCCACCAGCCAGCGCATCATCGCCATCAACTGCGCCAGTCCCGGGTTCGACCAGTCGACGCCGTGGCCCTGGCAGTACGACAGGTAGAGCGCGATCCGGCCCGAGTAGGTCTTCTCGGTGTTGAGCGCCCGGCCCGCCGCCCGTAATCCCGCCAGATACGCCGACGCCTCGATCTGCAGGGCGAAGCCCTCGTCGACCACGACCCACCACATCGTCCCGTCGGCGGTCTCGGCCCGTTCAGCTCGGTACGGCTGCGCGAGTGCACCAGGCATGACCAACATGCCTTACTGCCCCCGGATACCTAACCGCAGAGAGTCACCCAAGATAACCGCCGTACCCGCGTTCTCGGACGCGGCACTGGCGGCGGTGCTCGCGCGCGCCTGCAGCGCGTCCAGGACGTCGGCGTGCTCGGCGGGAACCGTCACCTCCAGGGCCAGGCCACCGCCGGCGATGGTGAGGGTGAAGGTGAAGAAGGAGCAGCAGCCGTTCTCCCGCGTAGCCAGCTCGGCGGCGCGGGCGGCGTTCCCGGAGGTGAAGGCGAACTCCAGCAGCAGGCGCTCACGGCCGGGCCGCTCGACCCGCTGGACGGCGTCGGCGAACAAGGCGTCGAACTCCGCCACTCGCAGCGGCCGCTCGGCGCTCGGCAGGGTGCACGACGGCGGGACCCATCCCGCCTCCAGGGCGATGTGCTGTGTCATGAACCGACCGTAAACCTGTACCTGGGTACCGGATGCAAGCCCTGCGGGGCCTCAGATCATCAGAAGATCGCCAGCGCTAATTTCTGCACTCGTCCTCCTCGGATGCCGGGCGGTGCATACCATGGGACGTTTGCAACAGCAGATGAAACGATTCTGGGGTGAGTGACGACTTCCTCCGCGTGGAGGCCCACGACTGCCCGATGTCGTCATGCGCGGCCCCGGCTGGATCGCCGTGCCGTACCGGCAAGGGGCGGGTGGCCGCCCAGTACCACACCGCCCGGTTCCGGCTTGTCCCCGCTCTGGCCAAGACCCTCAACGTGTCGACCCCGCCCGCCCGCAAACCAGGGTCCGTCTGGATTGAACTGCCCCGCCCGCCGTCGGCGCCACGCCGGTCGGGCACGTGCGGATCGGGTACGCCCGCGCGTCCACCGTCCGCCAGTCGCTGAACACCCAAATCGACTCGCTGAAGGCCGCCGGGGTCACCCGGATCTTCCACGAGAAGATCTCCACCCGCGCCAAGCAACGCCCCGAACTCGACAAGGCCGCCACCCTCGCCCGGGACATGCGCGCCTCAGGCGTGGCGGTCACCCTCGTCGTCCACGAGCACAAGAGGCTCGGCCGCGGTATCGACCTGGCCGCCCTCGCCGAGCAACTCCGAGCCGACGACATCGGCCTGGAATTCCGCACCGGCGAGCTCCATGGCTCACACGACCCCTCGGGGGTGGTGTTCACCGTGCTCGCCGCCCTGTCCGGGATGGAACGCGAATACATCCGCGACCGCACGCTCGAAGGCCACGAATCCGCCCGCGCCCGCGGCAAGAACATCGGCGGAGCCGCCGTCACCGACCCGGCCATGCTCTCCATGGCCCTGCACCTGCGCGACCAGAACCTCAGTCTGCGCGACATCGCTGCCCAACTCGTCATCACCAAGGGCAAGAAGAAGGGCCAACGCCCGTCGCCGGCCACCGTCCTCAGGATGCTCCGCGAACACGACGAAACCTCAGCCCGCGATCATCAGCCTTGACCCCGCTGACCTGTGGCTAGGCTGCTACTTTGCGGCTCGTCGTAGCTTCGGGAGTTCCGGGCCTACAAGGTCATCGAGGAACTCGGCAAGGCGGTCAAGAGCATCTTCGTCGCCGAGTACGTCGCCTCCCAGGGGCTGCGCCGGGAGATCCACGAGGGCCTGCAGGTCGTGGAGAACTGGAACTCCGCCAACACCGACCTGTTCTACGGCAGCGCCGGCACCATCCCCGGCAGCGACAAGGAGCACCAGGAAGTCTCCATGCTCAGCCTGCACCTGCTGCAGACCGCGCTGGTGTTCATCAACACTCTGCTCGTCCAGTCCGTCCTCACCGACCCCGCCTGATAGCAGAAGCTGACCGACGCCGACAAGCGGGGCCTGTCGCCGCTGTTCTGGTCCAGCGCCAACCTCCGCCTCGACCGAGGCCTCGAAGCCTGACCATCAGGGCCAGGCCAGTTCGGCCAGGCCGCCGTCGTCCTGTTCGCTCGATCATCGCGTCCGGGCGGGCGGGATGATGTGCTCGGCGGCTTGCTGTGCGTCGTCATCGCGCTGGTCGTCAAGCTCGCCTACGACCAGTTCGCGTAGTGGCCACGAGCGAACTTCATCAGGGCAGCGCCTTCCGAGATCCGGTCCGCCTCGGGGGCAGCCGGGATCGTCGACCGTGACCAGCCGGGCCGCCACGCCGGATTGGCCCTGCAACCGCACGGGCCGTTTGGAGACGTGATCACGTGGCCGGGAAAGGATTGGACGGGATGATGCTCGGGCTTGTAGCTTGCAGTTGATCGTGACACCGCCCGAGGAGGTGAGACCCATGAACGCTGTATCGATGTGGGTGCTCCCCCTTCCCGTCACGGTCGGGCGATTGACGTAGGTGTCGCCGGGAGCGCCTCGCCAACAAGGCCTCCCGAAAGGCAACACCTATGCACTCTCAGCAGGTCACCGCCGAGCCGCCGTCGAACGACAGGGTCGAGCGTGACTCCACCGTGGGCGACGTCCCCGGAGTTCTCTGGTCGCCGGCCTCCGGCGCCGATCGCGCGCCCCTCATCTTCGATGTGATCATTGCCGGATGCGGGCCGACCGGTGCGATGCTGGCCGCCGAACTGCGGCTGCACGATGTGCGGGTACTCGTTCTGGAGAAGGAAACCGAGCCCGCGTCGTTCGTCCGCATAGTCGGTCTGCATATTCGCAGTCTCGAGCTGATGGCGATGCGCGGACTGCTGGATCGCATTCTCCAGCATGGAAGACAGCGTCCGGCCGGCGGCTTCTTCGCCGCCATCCCCAAACCCGCGCCCAAGGGCCTGGATTCCGCGTACGCCTATCTGCTGGGTATCCCGCAGCCGGTCATCGAACGTCTGCTCGAGGAACATGCGATCGAACTGGGTGCGCAGGTCCGGCGCGGTTGCGCGGTCGCCGGTTTCGAGCAGGACGACGAGGGTGTGACCGTCGAACTGGCCGACGGGGAACAACTGCGTTCGCGCTACCTCATCGGCTGTGACGGCGCGCGCAGTACGGTGCGCAAACTGCTCGGCGTCGGCTTCCCCGGCGAGCCCTCTCGGACCGACACGCTCATGGGCGAGATGAAAGTGGGCGTGCCGCAGGAGGAGATCGCCGCCAAGGTGACCGAATTCCGCGAGACCCATCAGCGATTCTGGCTCCGGCCCTTCGGCGAAGGGGTCTATAGCGTCGTAGTCCCCGCCGCGGGAGTCAGCGACCGCGCGGAACCGCCCACCCTCGAAGATTTCAAACAACAGTTGCGCACCATCGCCGGAACCGATTTCGGCGTGCACTCCCCGCGCTGGTTGTCCCGCTTCGGGGATGCCACCCGGCTGGCCGAGCGTTATCGCGTCGGGCGGGTGCTGCTGGCCGGCGATGCGGCGCACATCCATCCACCCATCGGCGGACAGGGCCTCAACCTGGGCGTTCAGGACGCGTTCAACCTCGGCTGGAAACTGGCCGCACAGATCCGCGGCTGGGCGCCGGAAACACTGCTGGACACCTACCAGGCCGAACGTCATCCGGTCGCCGAGGACGTGCTGGACAACACCCGCGCCCAGATGGAACTGCTGTCCACCGAACCGGGCCCGCAGGCCGTGCGCAGGCTGCTCACCGAACTGATGGACTTCGACGAGGTGAACCGCTATCTGATCGAGAAGATCACCGCGATCGGCATCCGCTACGACTTCGGCGAAGGCCCCGACCTGCTCGGCCGCCGCCTGCACGACATCGACGTGAACCAGAGCCACCTCTACGGTCTGCTGCATCGCGGCCGCGGCCTGCTGCTGGACCGCACCGAACGCCTGACCGTCGGCGGATGGTCAGACCGGGTCGATTACCTCGCGGATCCCACTGCGGAACTGGATGTCCCGTGCGTCCTGCTACGCCCCGACAGCCACGTCGCCTGGATCGGCGACGATCAGCAGGACCTGGACGACCACCTCTCCCGCTGGTTCGGCAAGCCCGCCAACTGATTTCGCGCTGAGCAACCGAAAAGGCGCGAGAAGGATCGGAACGGCCAGTAGCGACTGACCATCGGAAGGCTGGAAGCAGCATCTGCCGTGGTGCTCTGGCGCCAGAGTCGGCCTGCGAGGAGGGTTAGCCTCCGAGTGACGACCGGAAGACGGCGGAAGAGCACCGCGGGGTGGATCGGCGCAGGCGTCCGCGCGTTTCATATAGGGGGACGACCGAGATACGTCGGAAAGCGGCCATAGCGATTTTGGCTGACGGCGCGGACCCTTGAATGGGCGGAAGACCCAGTCGATCGGGCTGGGCTGGTCGGGTAGCAGGCCGGTCAACGCGGTCCGCACGGCGGCCCATCTCACTCCGTGGACGCGGGCCAGGGCCGCGATTGAGGCGCCGTCTTCTTGGAAGGCCGTCCTCGCTTCTTCGTGCTGGTCGCCGTCCAGCGCGGGCGGTCGTCCTCGATAGCGCCCTTCAGCTTCGGCGGCGGCGATCCCTTCGGCGGTGAGTTCGTTCTGCAGGTCGCGTTGAGACTGCCCGACTGCTGTGATCACGTTGATGAGCTGTGCCGTGGTGGCGTCGTTGCCGGCGAGGTCGTGGAAGTTCGACAGGGTCCGGACAGGACGCGCAGGGCGACGCCGCGGGCCTGGCACCAGTCGCGCACGTTGTGGATGTCGACCAGGTCGGGGCAGAGCCGGAACAGCTACGACACCGTGAGGACGTCAGCGGCTGGGGACACGTTCGGGAGCGGAGGGCCAGATCCGTGAGCGCTCGGTACGGATCGCGCCACTGACATCTCGTGACCAAGTCACTGGCACCCGTGACCAGTCGCACAGCAGAACGCTTCGTGGCAGTTCGCAGCAGCGATCAAGGGGTCCTTCCGTGCCCGAGACTCATTGCTGCGGGAACTGCACTTCTCGCAAGTTTCGATACGGCTCGATGACGCAACGGATCCGACTTTCTGACTTCTAATTTCTGGAAAATCATGAATGCTAGGATCCGCATCGTGACAGCGGAGATGACAGTCGTGACCCCGTGTGCGCACTGTGGGGCGCCGATCGAGCAGCGCAAGGGCAGGGGCCGTCCCCGGGCGTACTGCACAGGCACCGACTGCCAGGCAGCGGCCAAGCGGGAACGCGAGCTTCGCAGGGCGACCCCCGGGCTCGAAGGCGCGCTGGCCAGGGCCGAGCAGCTGTACGAACGCATGGAGACAGGGCTGGCGGCGGCGATCGAGCCGCTGGCGCGGGCGCTGGCCGAGGAGCTCAGTCCGGCGGGCGTGGAGGCCAAGCTGAGCGCGGTGCAGGCCGAGGCGCACACGAGGGTGGCCATCGCGCGGACCGAGCGGGAGCAGGCGTTCGAGCAGGTACGGCTGGCCCGTGAGGCCGCCGAGCACGCGCGCAAGCAGACGGCGGAGATGCGCCAGATGGCGGAGGAGGCGCAGGCCGAGCGGGACACCGCGTTGAGCGATGCGGAGACGGCGCGCGAGCAGGCGTTGGCGGCGTTGCGGGAGGCGGCCACGACCGAACGGGTGGCCAAGCAGGCGGCGGAGGCGGCGGAACGCCGTGCGGGGGATGCCGAGCGGGCGCGCGATCAGGCGGTCAGGGAGCTGGCCGAACGGATCGAGGCGGCCGAGGCGCTGGTGGAGGAGGCCAGGGCGCACGCCGTACAGACACAGATGGATGCGCGGGAAGCGGTCGGCAAGGCGCGAGCGGAGGCGAAGTCCGAGGTCAAGAGGGCGCGCGAGGAGGCCAAGGCTCAGGTCGGCAAGGCGCAGGAGAGGGCGGATCGGGCCGAGCTCGCCGTACGGCAGGCGAAAGAGGAGGCCGAGCAGGCGATCGGCGCCGCACGCGCCGATGCGGCGCAGGCCTCGGAGGCGCGTGAGCGGGCCGAAAGGGAGCTGGCGGCAGCGCAGGCGCGGGCGGCCGCGGCGGAGGCCGAGCGGGACAGGGTGGCGGAGCGGGTCAGAGCCGAGCACGATCGCGCGGTGAAACGGGCGGACAGCGAACGCGACCGCGCCGTTGAACGGGCCGAGGCCGCCGAGACGAGAGCCGTGGAGGCCGGTGATGTCCAGGCCCGTTCGGCGGCCGAGGCGGAGGCACGGATCCTCGCGGTCGAGAAGGAGCGCGACCTGGCGGTGAGGGCGGCCGAGCAGGAGCGGGATCGAGCCGTGGAGGCCGCTCGGCAGGATGGGGCGCTGTCTGAGGAGCGGGACCGGCTACGCATGGAGCTGCTGTTGGAGCAGGCACGGTTGACCGACCTTCGCGCCGAGTTGGAGGTCGTGCGTACTGAGGCGGCCCAGTTGCGGGAGCGGGCGGTGGTGGCGGAGCTTCGTGCGCGTTCTGCGGGCGAGGGCGCCTGACCGCGTTTGCAGGGCCGCTCCGCCACCGAGCACACCGGCACGACTGCGCCGTCGGATACAGGTCGCCCGTGCTCGGAGCCAGCCACGGAAAGCCTGCCGTGAGTCGATCTTGAATGGGTGGCGACGGGAGATTCCGCTGGTCGGCGATCGGTGGTGAGCGGCGCGGCGGTGTTGTCGCTCCCGTGCATAACCGCGGAGGCGTGCCGCGTGCGCAGAGGGCGGCCGGCCCTTGTGAGCCGAATCGCGGATCAGGGGTCTTGGGACTATCCGGCCGGAATTGAACGATAAGCCTCCGCCGCAGGTCAGGCAGAGTAGCGAAGGGGCGTGGGTGGATGGGGGCGCCCACGATGCGACACGCCTGTCCTATCTGTAGGTCATCAGCCTGGAAACGATCGGTACGATCGGGAGAAGATCACGAGCTATCGCGCGGGCGTGGCACGAGGAGACTGGTTGAGCGACAGCGGGGCCGCCGATGCTGAGGACCGGGCCGGTGAGGCGGCTGCGCAGCCACCGTTCGAGCCGGCGCGGGTGGTGCCGACTCGGCCGGACGGCTGGCCTGACTGGCTCGGTCGCAGGCCGATCAGCTCGGTCGACCGGGACAGGATCCTGAAGGATCTGAGTGCCGATCAGGAAGAGTTGGACGCTGTCAAGCGACAGGACGGCCTGCGTCTCGCACCGCTGTTCTCGTCCGTGACGATCGAAGGGTTCGGCGGGCCAGGTGATCCACGAAAAGTGGCCCGGCTGCGAGCCGCCATCAACGCCGGGTCGCGGCAGGCGATCGGCGGACCAGCTATCACGCGACCGATGAGCGCATCACGATCGGGATCGCTGGGCCGGACGCGCGTGAGCGGATCGCGGTGCTGCGCCGGCAGCTCGCCAAGATCGGCGGCAGCCGCGGCTGGACGATCACCGAAGATCTGAACTGACCCAGCTCTCACGGTGAGTGGAGGGCACTGCCTAAATTCGAGACCCGCCCCGGCGACCTTGCCGAGGTCACCACAGCCACGAAAAGCGGCGGTGTCCAGCCATCATCGGATGGTGTGGCCCGACTATCCTCCCGCTGGGCCACGCCATCTCTACTCCCCTGGGCCGCTGCGCAATCGCCCCCTCGATGCGCGCCTGGAGTTCCTCGTGGGTGAGCGCCTGGATGTCGTCGGCGCCGAGGTGGACGGCATGGGAGCCGGCCACCTCGCCGTCTCGACCCTTGCTACAGACCGATCACGTCGGCCAGGAGGTCCACCTGCCCGGGATCGGGATCATTGCCCATGAAGATCAGTTCATCGCAGCCGATCCGATCGAAGTCGGCGATCGCGGCGGCGATCTGCTCCGGTGCGGTGTAGGCGAGGGAGATGCCGTACTGCGCGTACTCGTCGCCGGCGAAGGCGTAGTAGGAGCCGATGGCATCAGAGATCGCAGCCTCGGCATCAGGTCCGAGCGCATACATCACCGATGCCACCAGCCGCGGTGACCCTGCCCTGCCGGCTTCGGCCCACGCCTGCCGGATGTGGGGAGCGAAGTCCTGCACGTCCTGGACGGTCGCGTCTCCGGCGATCCATCCCGTCCCGCGGGAGGCTATGCGGCGCAGGGTCGCCTTTGAGTTGCCGCCGAACAACAGGGGCGGACCGCCGGGTGTGGCCGGCTGCGGGCCGACGGGGTCACCGGGTGCCGAGGCCACCGCGAGCCGATCCAGGAGTTGGTCGAACTGCTTCCCTCTGGTGCTGTAGTCGACCTCGCTGAGGACGAAGTCGTCTTCTCGGGCGCCCGGCGCGAGCCCCAGCTGCAGGCGGCCGGGACCGGCGAGCTGATCCAGTGTGGTGACGGTCTTGGCGAACAGCGCATGGTTGGCGCGCAAGGGTGCGAGGAGCACGCTGGTCAGGAGCCGGATGCGCGAGGTGGCACCTGCTGCGGCAGCCAGAGTGATCAGCGGCTCCGGCGTCGACCAGGCCAGGCGATCGCTGACGCTGAGGGTGGAGAAACCTCGCGCCTCCGCGCGGCGTGCCCACTCCACCAGGGTCCTGCCGTCCCTCCAGGGTCCATGACCGGGCAACCCGATACCGATGTCCATCGCGGGTGTGATTCCTTCCAGAGAAGTCGTGTCGCAGAGAGGTGACCGGATGGGCGTCAGCCGACGCGGTCAGGTGTGGCCGGAACGCCGCGTGAGCCGGTCAGGGCGTGCTCCAGCAGCCGGTGCAGGTCGGCGACGGGCTGGACCCCGGAAACCGGCGGCCGGCCGCCGATCACCAGGCTGGGCACGCCGGTGACGCCGAGCTGGGCCGCGCGAAGCCGGTCGGCTCGCACCTGTTCGGCGTAGTCGTCGCCGGCCAGGACGGCGCGTACCTCATCGGCCTCCAGCCCGGCCTCGCCGCCCAGGCGCCGCAGGACCTGCGGGTCGGCCACGTTGAGCCCTTCGGTGTGGTAGGCGTGCAGCAGCAGTTCCACCATCTGGTCGGCCCGGCCACGGTCGGCGGCCAGCTTGATCAGCCGGTGCGCGTCGAAGGTGTTCACCGGCCGGGCCAGATGCAGGTTCAGCTCCAGGCCGTCCGCCGCGCCCAGCGACCGGATCCGGGCGATCCGGGCAGGCGCCTGCTCGCCCCACCATCCGGTCATGGCCTCCGCGGCGGTCGGGCCGGGAATCCGGCCTTCCCCCGGCGCGAGCTCGTAGCTGCGCCAGGCGATCTCCACGCCGTCGCGGCCGGCGAGGTTCGCCAACGCCGCCGTTAGGCGTCTTTTGCCGATGTAGCACCACGGGCACAGCACATCGGCGAATATCTCCAGCGTCATGTACGTCCTTGATCAGTGATCGTCGCTGTTGGGTCACAGGTGTTCGCCTCACCTCGCGTCGCGCCGTGCAAGGGGCAGGGCGAAGGCGCGCACTGAGCGGGGTTTCGGCGATCAGGAGTCGAGGCGCTGTGGCCCGGGACCGGCTCGGGCGACGGTGTAGGTGGGGATCCCGGTCATGCGCGGTTCGGCCTTGCCGGACAGGCCTTGCAGCGCCTTGCTGATGGCGGCCATCCGGCCGTCGGTGTCCGAGGTCTCCACGAAGGTGCGGTAATCCGCCTCGCTCGCCCAGTGCACGATGTTGTACACGCGGGTGCCGTCGGTGCTCACGTGGAACCGGGCTGAGCGGTAGCCGGGATAGAAGCGCGCCCACCGCTCCTGGATCTCCGCGAGCCTCCACAAGCTCACGCTGCGTGTCAGAGCCATCGACGGTGTAAGTCAAATGATCGAATAGAAACCGGTATCCGTGCTCACGCACATGCTCCTTAAGGTCGGATGCAGGGCAGGTCCCCGATCGCCCATCCTGCAATCTCAACTGCGGTTGAGGTCAAACACGGGCAGCCGGGGGCATCACCGATGCCTGCATAGCTTCCGGAATTGCTCAATTCCGGAAGTAGAATGCCGGAGTGACTTCCGGAAACACGACTCCAGAGATCTCGCAGGCCCTTGAATCAGCTTCCGGAAACACAAGTAGGTCGCGAGCGGTCCTGCTCCGGGGGTGGACCTGCAACGGAACCGTTTCGTGCGGTAAGCGCCTTCCCGCAGGTCGACACGGGTGCTGGACGCGGTCCGCGTGGGGCCGTTACCGTAACGTTCCGGTATCGCCGCAGCTCGCCTCTGACCGTTGTTTCGAGGCGGATGGCCTGGTGGGTGACGCCGGGTGATGGCGATCTTCGTGTCCGAAAGTCCTCAGTAACGGACAAGATCGAATGTGGAGCTGGCCGAGATCGAGCATGAGGCCGACATCGACGATGAGCGCTTTGACGCGCCCGAGGCGCCCGGTCTCGATGTCGCCCTGCGCGGCCTGTCGATGATCTGCGGCAACGACCGAGTCCTGGATCTGACCGGCCCGCTGTTTGATGGGCTGTATGAGTTCCGCCGCCATGCTCGGCAGGGAGCCCGCGCGAGTGCCGCCCGGTTGATCTTCGCAGCGCAGGCCTTACGCGGTCTGGCGTACGGCCTGACAGCGAGTCCTCTTCGTGGCTGGCGGCTTCCTCTTCCCCACCTCACATGAGGAGATCAACATGCAAGGAGACTCTTGACCGGACTGTTCTGGATGGACGCCGCCGAGCGCGCGGTCGGCAACGCGGCAAGCGCGGCGCTGGCCACGATCGGCACCGGCGCGATCGGCCTGTTCGATGTGGCCTGGCCGACGATCGGCTCGATGGCGGGCATGGCCGCAGTGGCGGCCCTGCTGGTGTCCGTCGTGGCCGGCACTACCGGCGACCCGACGACCGCCGGCTTCGCGACCGACTCCCGAGCTGCCACGCGCAAGCCCTACCCGATGTAGTCGACGAAGTCCACGTTCCGCCGGGCTGGGAGGCCCCGCGCGGGCCACGGAATGCGGCTGTGGCCCGGAAACGTGCCAAGCGCCCGCTCTCCTTCGGGAGGGCGGGCGCTTCTCCTGGTTGTGGGGCTGGCGGGCAGCATTGGAACGAACTCCACGCCAAGCCACACCTCGCGGAACGCTTAGTGCATCGGCCCAAAGTCCGGGTCCGGACGCTGGGGACCGTGAACCCCCTCCGGCAGAGGCTCGTCCGGCAACCCCTTGTGGTTATTCCCATAAGGGTTCTCGAGCGGGCGGAGACGCTTTATCACCTTGCCCTGTTGCTTGCGGAGTTTGCGCTGGAGCCTCTCGCGTTGCCTCTCCCGGCAGGCGCGCTTTTTGCACTGAACGGACGCACTTGGCGCGATGTTGGCGTCGGTGTGGGGCGCCCCAGCAGGTGTCGCGACGATGGTGGACTTGGCGAGCATGGGCTTGGCGACGGCGGCATCGGCGGTGCCAGTGGTGGCGGCCATGGCGCCAGACGCCAGCGCGAGGGCAAGCATGGTGGCGGCAGTGAGCCTGCGCCAGTTGCCGGTCGGGATGTGGTTCTCGGATGCGGACATGTATGGGGTTCCTCGTCATGTATTGGATGCCGCGCCTGCATTCTGGGAAGGATTTAATGCCCAGAGGCAGATAGGCGGTGTGCGATTTCGCCTCCTTTGTACTCGTCACGCCTTGTTTGTCGCTTTCAGATAACTTGCAGAACCGCTGCCCCGGCGTGGGACCGCCACGCGAGCGCGTGCACCAGCAGCACGTGGTTCGAGTCGCCGGGTGGTTGACCAGCGTGGACCGCGGGGGCATGACGACCCGTTAGGCGGGCGTCAGGCCTCGCCTGCGGTCATCCATTGCCTGAAGGTCTGTAGGGCCCATCTGGTACGGCCTGGCCGTGTTTCATAAGGCGCGGAGCCACTCGTTGATCGCGGCAATCGTGAGTGTGGCCTCGAAGCGGACGGCGAGCTTGTCGTACCGGGTGGCCATGCCACGATTGCGTTTGAGTTGGTTGATGCCGCATTCCACAGCATGACGCTGACGGTAGAGGCCGGGATCGAAGGCTGGAGGTCGTCCGCCCTTGGACCCCTTGGCACGCTGGTGAGCATCCTGGTCGGCCTTGCTCGGGATGCAAGCCTTGATCGCTCGCCGCAGGCCAGGTGCGTCTTGGTGGTCAACCCACCGCGTGAGCGGCCCAACGCGTGGTCGGCCGGTTCGTTGTGCACCCCGCCGGGCGGCTCCTTCTGCAGGTGGCCGTCCCGGCGTGCGCCGGCGGCGTGCTGGTGGGCGCGGCTGATCGTGGAGTCCACGCTCACCGTCCAGTCGATCTTCCCCGCGGCGTCCGCACGTGCTTGCAACGCGGCCAAGATCTTCGCCCAGGTGCCATCACGCTGCCAGCGGCGAAACCGGCCATACACGGTTGACCAGGGCGCGTACAGCTCGGGGACGTCTCGCCACGGCGCGCCGGACCGGATCCGCCACCGGATCCCATCGATCAACTGCCGCTTGCTCCATTTCGGCGGACGACCGCGGCCCGAGGTGGCGGGTAACAGCGGCTCCAGCGCTGCCCATTGCCCGTCGGTCAGGTCGTGCCGCCTCGTCACCTCTACGCTGGCCACGAGGCCTCCGGTACTTGGCTCTTCTTGGTCGTTGAACCAACTACCGGAGGCCTCGTCGTTTATCGATCACCGCCACGCCGCAAACCTTCAAAACCCCTTTTGAACACGGCCTACTAATTAGTCCTAACGCCCCTTCTCGCGTGGCATGGACATGATTCACCCTCGTCACCAGCGAGACGTCGTTTCAGCATCACGCAGGTCTGGCGTGGGTACAAGGCACATGTCCGCACATGTCCCCCCGTTCGACAGCGAAAGGTTGCAAGTCATGACGGTAGCCGAGCGGGCGGGTCCGCCGGGGGCCTGGAGAGCGCACTTGAGGCGCTGGCCCTTGCCTATGCCGAGGCGGTCGCCATGACGGCGGCGAGTGCTGATACTCGGGCGGCTTTCGAAGGCGTGGCCCGCATTGGCGAGGTGCTGCGGGACCTGGGGGAAGACCTCGCGCGCGCCACGCCGTACGCGATCAACCTGTGACCTACAACGACTCATCTGGCCGTCCCAACATCCGAGAACTCCGTCAGCCCGCATGACCGCGAACACCGATATCCTCTGGGCGTGAATGCTTAGGCTCCGGGCCGTTCCGGTCCATGTCGAGGTCAATATTGTTGATGTTGCGGCCACCCCCATTCCCCGTGTTCCCCGTGCGGCACTTGTCGCACACGGGCTCGTTGCTCCTCTTATGCAGCTTATCGATGTCCAGCTTTTTTAGCTTCTTTCCGAATTCGCCGGCAATGGCCCTGGCGCGCTTGTTCGCATTGCAGGTGTTTTTCTTCTTCTTCCGGCACTTGCCACTTGCGGATGCGAAGTTTGGCGCGATGCCAGAGGCGGCGTGGGGCGCCCCAGTAGTTGTCGCGACGATGGTGGCATCGAGCCTGGGCTTGGCGACGGCGGCGTCGGCGTTGCCTGAAGTGGCGGCCATGGCGCCGGACGCCAGCGCGAGGGCGAGCATGGCGGCGGCAGTGAGCCTGCGCCAGTTGCCGGTGGCGATGTGGTTCTCGGATGCGAACATATGGGGTTCCCGATCATGTGTTGGTCTGCGGCTGTTTGCCGGAAAGGGTTTGTTTGCTACCCGGCAGACAGATAGGCAGGTGGTGTGCGGTTTCGCATCATTTGTACGGAATACTCCTTAATTGTCGCTTTCAGATGAGTTGCAGAACAGTCGGGGGTGGACCTGCAACGGAACCGTTTCGTACGGTAAGCGCATTCCTGCAGGCCGGGATGGGGCACGGTACGAGGCATGCTCGGAGGCGTTGGCGTACGTTCCGGTACCGACGCAGCTCGCTTCCGATCTTTGGCCTCGAGGTCGGGTGAGGTCGGCGGCGTCCGTCGCCTGGAGCACGGCGGACTCGGCGTCCGCCTGCTCCGGGGGTTACTACGTACTGGGGGAGGCGCCCCGCCGTTATCGACGAGAACGATCTTGCTGGGGGCGCCAACGAGCGGAAAAGGGATGCGGGATGGGACGGGTGCTGGTCAGCGTCGCGAGAGTGCTGCGTAGGCGGTGGAGCGGCCGATTTTGAGGACGTCGCCGCCGCCGGTTGACCGGCATGACGACGCCATCCAACATCCCGACCTCGTCCTGCACCCCGCAGACCGACCTGCATCCCGGCGAGCGAGCCGCGCTCGCACAACTCCTCACCCAGATGGACGCGTTCCTCCGAAGCAACCCTGCTCGCATCCAGGTCTCCGACGGCGGACACACCCCCGACCAGATCGCATGCTGCAGACCCGCCGATCTCCTCGCGGCGTTCCTGTCCACCGGCCCCACCGACTCGGGCCGAACCGCTGCCAACTGCCTGATCGACCTCATCGGCTTCACCGCGCTCAACCTCAGCCGCCCCGCACAAGCCGCGCTCCCAGACGCGAACGACTAGGGCGTGTTTCATAAGCAGGTCAGCCAGTCGTTGATGATGGCGATCTGGACGGTGGCCTCGTAGCGTACGGCGAGCTTGTCGTACCTGGTCG
>NZ_JBHZBH010000081.1:0-14828 GCF_042754765.1 Nonomuraea sp. NPDC059194
CCCGAGGGCGTACGGGACGTGCTGCGGCGGCGCCTCGCACGGCTGCCCGAGGCAGGCGTGGCCGTGCTGCGACTGGCCGCGGTCGCAGGCCGGGAGAGCTCGGTGGACGTCCTCGTGGACGCCGCCGACACCGACGAGGACGGCGTGCTCAACGCACTGGACGCAGGCGTGATCGCCGGGCTGCTGAGCGAGCCCGGCCCCGGACGGGTGCGGTTCGTCCACGCCCTCGTCCGCGACACCCTCGTCGCCGGCGTCAGCCGCCTGCGGGCATCCCGCATGCACGCCCGCATCGCCGCCGCACTGGAAGCCACCGGCGACATCCCGGCGCTCGCGCACCACTACGCGCGCGCCGGATCCCCCAAGGCCGTCGGCTACTGCGTCCGGGCCGCCGAACTGGCCGAAGCACGCTACGCCCACGACGTCGCAGCCGATCTCCTCACCGACGCGGTCGCGAACTCGACCGGCCCGGAGGAACGCATCGACCTGCATGGCAGGCTGCTGCAGGCGCAGATCCGGGCCGGCGCCTTGCTTGCCGCGCGCCAGACCCGCCTGCAAGCCGTCGAGTACGCCGAGTCCCTGGGACGCGACGACTTGATGATCGACGCGTTCACGGCCTGGACCGAGCCGACACCATGGCAGTCCCGCGAGTACGGCACGGTGGACCGGCCCATCGTCGACAGGCTGAGCCGCCTGCTCAAGCGCACCGACCTGGCCCCGGAGGTACGCAGCCACCTCCTCGCCGCCTACGCCGAAGAACTGGTCGGCGAGGACGACCCCACCGCCCTGGCGGCGGCCTGCGAGGCGCTCGACCTCGCCACCTCACCCCGCCTGCGGGCGGCGGCCCTCCAGGTCCTGACCCGCGGCCACGGCGGCTTGCCCGAACGCGACGACCTCTGCCGCGAACTGGTGGCGATCGGCACCGAGCACGACCTGCCCGTCTATCGCGTCACCGGGCTGCTCAACCAGGCCGCCTGCGCCGCCGCGGCCAACGACCCGGCCACCATGCGCCGCGCGGCCGCCGAGGCCCTCGACCTCGCGCGCACCTACCGGCTGCCCGAAGCGATCGGCGTCGCCGAGGTGGCGCTGGCGACCCTGGCCCTCATCGAGGGCCGGTTCGCCGACGCCGAACGGCTCTACACCGAGGCCGCCGACGGCATGCGGCGCGCCGGATCCCTGCACGCCGTCGGCTTCCTCGGCCTCGCACTGGCCGCGATCTGGGTGAACAACGGCACGCTCGGCGAGCACCTGGAGGAGGTGCGCGCCTTCCACGAGGCGTTCGGCCCGATCGCCTCCGACCTGCTGGTCCTCGCCCTGCACGCCAAAGGCCTGATCGACGAAGCCCGCCGGGTACGCACCTCGGACCCGATCCGGCCCGACTACTTCTTCACCTTCCTCACGACCGTCCGCGCGATGGCCGCCATCGCCCTGGACGACCGCGCCGCGGCCGAGGAGATCTACGCGACTCTGCTTGCGCGCCGCGACGGCCCCCCGCCGGACGCCACGAGCCTGTCGGTGGAGCTGCGCCCGGTCGCCCACACCCTCGGCGAGCTGGCCGTCTTCCTCGGCCACGACGACGAGGCCGCCGCCCACTTCGCTCAGGCCGCCACCATCGCCGACCGGTGGAACGCACCTCATTGGGCCGCCGAGGCCCGGTTGCGAACGACCACCTAGCCACTGCCCACGGCGCCGCACATCTGTGACACAGAACTTGTCACACTGGCGTCACGGGCCCGGGATGCGCCCAGGTCGCCGAAAGCCGGGCCGGGTCCGACTCGGCAACGTTATGTGTCACATCGGCGTGGGAGGTCCTTGTGGCGGTTGTGCCGTTCCCCACCCCGCCTGCCGAGACCGTCGGCGGCGAAAGCATCGTGGCCGCCATCGACCGCTACCTCGACTCCCTCCAGACCAGGACCACCCGCGACAGCTACGCCGCCACCCTCGCTCACCTGACCGCCATCACCGGCGACCGGCCCGTCGGCGCGCTCGTTCCCGAGGACTACGCCGCGGTGATGAACCGATGGGACAGCGCGGCGGCCGCAACCTGGAACCGGCACCTGTCCGCGCTCACCTCCTTCACCGCCTGGGCCGGACGGCAGGAGATCCTGACCACCAACCCAGGACGCAGGCTGGAGCGGCGCAAACCCGCCCGCCGCGGCGACCGCGCCATCGCCCGCGCCCGCCTGGACACGCTGTTCACCAACGACCGGCACGCCCTGCGCGAGCGGGTGCTGTGGCGGCTGCTGTACGAAACAGCGGCCCGAGCCGAGGAACTCCTGTCCCTGAACATCGAAGACCTGGACACCGAGTTCCGGCGCGCCCGCGTCCACTCGAAGGGCGGCGCGATCGAGTACGTGCACTGGGCCACCGCCACCGCCCGCCTCCTACCGCGACTACTACAGGGCCGCACGACCGGGCCGCTCTTCCTGGCCGACCGCCGCGCCCCCGCACAAGGGCGCCGCACCCCGGCAGCCGTCGACGTCTGTCCCGCCACCGGGCGCGGCCGACTGTCCTACCCGCGCGCCGAGTACCTGTTCAAGACCGCCAGCGTGGCCCTGGACCCCCATGGCATCGGCTGGACACTCCACCAGTTGCGCCCTTCGGCGCTCCAGCATTTGGCCGCCGCCGGCCGCACCGCCCCCGAACTCCAGGCCAGATCCCGTCACCAGCACCTGGGCAGCCTGGGCCGCTACGTCCACCTCGGCGAACAGACCTCCGCCCGGATCACCGCCGACGCCGACCCCGCAGCCCGACGCCGACCCCGCTAAGGCGCGCCGAGCACTGACCTTCCAGGCCACGCTCGCCGGCCAGCCGACGAGGCAGCCCGATCAGCCATCACCACAGGTCGGGGCTATTTCCGTTGGATTCTTCGACAGGACTACCGGGACCCCTGGATGAGCCGACCCAGGGTCGGCTCATCCAACGACGCACCGAGGTGCTGCGTCCGCAGGCCGCAGGAGCCAGGTCACCTCTCGACAGCGGGGTCGAGGTCAGACCGCCTCGGCGCCGGACCGTCGCCGCTGGCATCGGACTCGTCGAGGTCGAGGCGGGGATCGACGGATCTGCGGGTGCGGGCCAGCCCGCCCCGCGCAGGCCGCGGCCCGCAGGCCAGGTCAAAGGCGAACCAATTTTGGGTTGACTTATAATGCAATTGAATGTAATTATCAGTCCATGGAAAGTGGGAGCGCAGGGAAACGTCCGTACCGCCTGGGCGCCCGTGCCGCGGCTGTCGAGGCCACACGCACACGCGTCATCGAGGCGGCGGCATCGCTGTGGATGCAGCGCTGGTACGCCGAGGTCACCCTGCAGGACATCGCCGCCGAGGCGGATGTCTCCGTGCAGACGATCGTCAACCGGTTCGGCAGCAAGGAAGGGCTCGCCGACGCCGTCGCCGACTGGATGGCATCGCGGGTTCTGGCAGACCGGCAGGCACCGACGGGCGATGTGCCGGCGATCGTGGCCGTGCTCTTCTCGGACTACGAGCTCCACGGCGACGCCAACGTGCGCTGGACGATGGAGGAAGACGTCCCTGCGATCGCCCGAGCGATCGCAGGAGCGCGCAGTCTGCATCGGGCGTGGCTGGAGCAGGTCTTCGCAGACCGCCTCCCGGTCCCAGGGCCCGTACGCGAACACGCGCTGAACCTGCACTACGCCGCCACCGACGTCACCCTCTGGAAACTGTGGCGGCGCGACCTCGGGCTGTCACGCGAGGACGCCGAACGCGCCATGCGCGACCTATTGATCTCGATCGACCCTAGAAGGGGCCACTATGAGTAAGCGCTTTCTGTTCACCCTCTGGTCCGGCGGCGGAGTGGTGCCGCCTGTCCTGTCGGTCGCCCGAGCGCTGTGCGAGCGGGGCCACAGCGTGCGGGTGCTGGCCGATAGGTCTCTGCACGACGAGGTCGCCGCCAGCGGCGCGGAACCGATCGCCTGGACGACAGCGCCCCAGGGTGACGTCGCCGATCCAGCGACGGACATCCTCAAGGACTTCGAGGCACGCACACCGATGGGCGCGTTCGCCCGGCTCCGCGATCGCATCGTCTGCGGCCCCGCGGCGGACTACGCCCGGGACACCCTGGCCGAGTTGCACACCCGACCGGCCGACGTGCTGGTCACCGACTTCCCGCTGCTCGGCACGATCACCGCCGGCGAAGCAGCCGGAACCCCGGTGGTCGCGCTCGCGACGACCATCTATCCCTTCCCCACCCCCGGAGCACCGCCGTTCGGCCCGGGGCTCAGACCCGCCACCGGCACGCTGGGCCGCTTGCGCGATCGGGTCCTGACGGGACTGACCATGAAACCGTGGGAGAAGGGACTGCCCGCACTCAACGCCGCCCGCGTCGCCAACGACCTGCCGCCGATCGACTCGGTGATCGACGCGTTCGGCCGCATCGATCGGCTTCTCGTGCTGTCCCCGCGCACGCTGGACTACCCCAGCCGGCGATTCCCCGACTACGTGCGTCACGTCGGCGCGCGGCTCGACGACCCGGCCTGGGCCGGGGAGCTGGAACTGCCGGACGGCGACGCGCCGCTGGCCCTGGTCAGCTTGAGCTCCTCGTTCATGAGCCAGGCCCCGCTGCTGGGACGCATCGCCGAAGCCCTCGGCACGCTGCCGGTACGCGGGCTGATGACGACCGGCCCAGCCGTGGACCCGGCGACGATCCCTGCGCCCGGCAACGTCCTGGTCACCACCGCCGCGCCGCACAGCACGGCCCTGCGCCACGCTGCGGTGACGATCACGCACGCCGGCCACGGGACCGTCGTCAAGTCCCTGGCCGCCGGCGTCCCCCTGGTCTGCGTGCCGCTCGGCCGCGACCAAGCCGAGGTGGCCCGCCGCGTCGAACTCGCCGGTGCCGGGATCACCGTGCGCAAGAACGCCTCAGCGAGCACGATCGCACACGCAGTCGGACGTGTCCTGCACGACCCGTCCTACCAGCACGCAGCACAGCGGCTGGCCGCCGAGATCGCCGCCGAGACCACCACCGACCAGGCCGTCGCCGAACTCGAAGCCGCCGCCGACCGGGCGGCCGCAAGCCAACCGCAAGGCCTCCCCAGGCGCGGCACAGCCACATGAGGGCCCCGGACATGGTGATCCGCCTCGTCACCGCCGCCAGCGCACCGGTGACCTCCCGCTCCGCCAACCCTTCACCCGCAGCAAGATCGAAAATGACGACAGAAAGCGTTCAAAGAATCACGCCATCAAGCAATCCAAGTCACAGGTCAGCGCATTAGCAACCCCTGCGGCGGGCACTCTGGCGTGAAGGAATGTCACAGAAGGCGGCTGGTGGGATCAGCCTTACCGACAGGCCAACAGTAACCCAGGGTGAAGACATGAGGACGAGACCGTTTCGCGTGATCGGTGCGATGCCAGCGCGCGACCCTAACGAGCCACACCGGGCGGCCACGACTCTGGAGTTGTTCTACGACCTGGTGTTCGTGGTCGCCGTCGGACAAGCGGCGGCCAGCCTGCACCACGCGATCGTCGAGCGGCACGCGTCGCAGGGACTACTCGGTTACGCGCTGGTGTTCTTGGCCATCTGGTGGGCCTGGATGAACTGGACCTGGTTCGCCTCGGCCTTCGACAACGACGACGTGGTCTACCGGATCTCCGCGTTCGTGCAGATGTTCGGTGTCCTGGTGCTCGCGGCGGGGGTCTCGGAGGCGTTCGATGGGCGCTACGCCATTGTGGTGATCGGCTACGTGATCATGCGCCTTGCCATGGTGGCCCAGTGGTTGCGGGCCGGAGCGGCAAACCCCGCGCTGCGGACCACAGCGGTACGGTACGCCGTCGGGATCACTGCTGTGCAGCTGTGCTGGATCGTGCGCCTGCTCATACCCGCGCCGTGGGCCCTGACGAGCTTCCTGATCATCGTCGTACTCGAGCTGCTGGTCCCGTGGTGGGCGGAGCGGGCACGTCCCACCCCGTGGCACCCCCACCACATCGCTGAGCGCTACGGCCTGTTCACCATCATCGTCCTCGGCGAGGTGGTGCTCGCAGCGACGATCGCCGTCAAGGCCGGGGCGGCGGCGGGCGCCGGCGCAGGCACCGTACTGCTGGTCGGGCTCAGCGGGTTCGTCATCGTGTGCGCGATGTGGTGGCTGTACAACTCCTGGCCCGCACATCCCTTCCTGAGCAGCGGCCGCTCCGCCTTCGCCTGGGGTTATGGCCACTACTTCATCTTCAGCTCGATCGCGGCCTTCGGCGCCGGGCTCGGCGCGGTCGTCGACTTCAAGGCAGGACGGATGGACGAGCCGAACGCGACGGTGCTGGGCGCCTCCATCGCGCTCCCGGTCGCCGTGTTCCTGCTCAGCGTGTGGCTCGTGCACATCAGGCCGCACCACCCGCCCACGGCCTGCAGCGTGTCGTACCTGGTGGCGGCCGTGCTGGTGGCACTGACCATGTTCACGCTCGTTCCGCTGGAGCTGATCGCGCTGATCCTTGTCGCCGCCGTGGTCGCGACCGAAGCCGCCCCACCAGGAGCGAAGTGACCTCGGCAAGCACAGCCTCCACTGCTGTGAGCATCGCCGGTGGCTGGGGAGGGGGTGCTGGCCCTTCTTCTTGCAGGACCTGCTGGGCGTACTCGGAGAATCCGGATAGGTAAGGCGTTGACCCCGCTGCGGTCGCGACCGACCTGGCCGCCATCGAGGGCGTCCGCGACGTGCACGATCTGCACCTGTGGACGCTACCTCCGGCACGAACGTGACCACCGCCCACCTGGTCACCGCCCACCTACCTGGTCACCGCCGAGATCATCGACAACCACGCCGTCTTGGACCAGCCCGCGACCTCCGCCACCGCCACGGCGCCCATGCCGTCCGGCGTGTACGTCCGGCACACGCTCGAAGAACTGCCGGGTTTTGCCGCCTGGGCCAGCCGCCACTTCGGCCCCGAAACCACCAGCACCTTCGCCGCCTACACTTTGCGCTGTTGCTGCTGGTCCTGCTGTGCTCCTGGCGGGCGTCGGCGGCCGGCCGAAACGGCGCCTGGGTGGTGCTGGCCACGGCGTTCCAGTAGCAGTTCAGCGTCAACGCCCCTGTCCCACCCGACCACCTGGATCGTCTGGGTGAATACTCACCCAGCGCCGTCACCGCGGCCGTGGTGTCCATCCCGGCCACCGCCTACTACCTGGCCTGGATGCGGCGCCAGCAGCCCGGAGATCGCGTTGGCCATCGCGCTGGGCACCCTGATCGCCACGGCCGCGATCGGCTTCTTGTTCCTTTGAGGACCGCACTCCCGGCAGCCCCAGCCACCGGCAACCACCGCCCCGCGTACCCCGACCATGAACGGGCCGCGCACTGCGCGGGCAGTCGTCATGGTGGGGCCGCTAGCTGGCGGCTGGGGACACGTTCGGGAGAAGACCCCTGTGACAGATCAGGACAGGTCCAGTACGGCCTTGCCGGGCAGGCGGCTTTCTCGTACGGCCTGGAGCGTGTCGGCGGCGTCGGTCCAGTCACCGCGCGACGCGATGTGCGGGCGCAGCCTCCCTGCGGCCACCTCGGCGGCGAGCCAGGTCAGGTCCGTGTTGATGCCGCCACCGCTCATCTCGAAGAAGGTGACGATCGAGCGGTCCTGGCGCATCGGGTCGGCGAGCAGGCTGCCCGGCTCGAAGGCCGTGGAGCCGCCGGAGGCCGCCCCGGTCAGCACGAGCGTGCCGCCCTCGCCCAGCGCGTCGAAGAATGCGGCCAGGTCCGGCCCGCCGACCTGGTCGAGCACACCGTCGACCGGCGCGGTGATGTCGTCGGGGCCGGTGATGACCTCGTGGGGGGCGAGAGCGCGCAGCTCGTCGGCCAGCTCCGGCTTCCGGGCGGCGGCGATGACGTGCGCGCCGCCCCGGGCGGCGAGCTGGACGGCGAACCGGCCGACCGCGCCCGAGGCTCCGGTGATCACCACCCGCCGACCCAGGATCGGGCCCAGCCTGCGCAACGCGCGCAGCGCCGTCCCGGCGGAGACCGGCAGGGTACTCATCTCGCCGAGGTCAGCGCCCTCGGGGACGGTGCCGATGAGCGCGGTGTCGACGGCCCGCAGCTCCGCCCACCCCTCGCTGAGGCCGAGGGTGGCGACCGGGGTGCCCGCCGCCGGGCCGGAGCCGTCGGCGGCCGCCTGCTCGACCACACCGGCCGCGTCCCAGCCGATCACCGCTCCGTCAGGAGCATTGGGCAGCATCAGACGGAACTCGGCCGGGTTCGGCGAGATCGCCCGGACCCGGACCAGGGCCTGGTGGGGCGCGGGTACAGGGTCGGGCACCTCGGCCACGCGCAGGTGGCCGGGGGCAGAGTGGTCGACGATCAGGGCACGCATGAGGAGTCCTCCTCTGGTCGGTTCGGATGAATGGCCGCTGGGAGCTTGGCTTCGCCTGCGGGGTCCCCTTGCACACCGGGACCCCCGCCTCAGTGGCCGTCTTCCTAGCGGTGCCGGTCAGGGCCCAAGGTAGCGATAGCGCAAGGCCTGGTGGCTACACCCGCGGCTGCGGGTGCGGCGGGGAGACGTCGAAGGACGAGTGAGCCCCGCCGAGGGCACGGGACTCAGGCAGCCACGAGGAGATGATCAGGCTGGTGCGGTCCATCAGCTGCTCCGCCCCGAGCTGCGCGGGCAGGTAGCGGCCGAAGGGCGGAAGGTTCTCCAGTCGCTCCAGGCCGCGGGAGGCGGCCATGGCCGGGTCGGTGTCGTCGGTCTTGGCGGCCACCGTGAGGATGCCGATCTGCTTCTCCTCCGGCTGGAACATCAGCCAGACGCTGGACAGGCCCTGCTTGTCGGCCTCGTCACGGATCGCCGGCCACACCTGCTTCAGCAGCTCCTCGACGTTGCTGTCGGTGTAGGCGTAGCGCTCGAAGCGGTTGATGTGGTGGGAGGTGGCCATGGGCTTGAAGTCGTGGGCCCCGGTCACCTTCCAGTAGTGCTTGTCGACGTCGATGAAGCGCTCCCAGAACTTCACGCCGGGCTCCGGGAAGAGCTCCTCGTTGGTGAAGTGGTTGTAGTCGAGCACGTTCTCCCAGGTGTCGAACAGGTAGCGGCCGCCGATGTACTTGGTCCCGGTGGCCGGGTCGAAGCGCAGCGGGGTGTACTTGTGCCGCATGCCGGGGCGGATGTCCATGTTGGGGCGCTCGCGCTCCAGCATGTCGACGATGTCCTGGGTGGTGACGCTGTCATCCAGGGCAAAGTCGGAGGTGAAAGCGGCCTCCGCCTGGATGGGGCCCGTCTTGTAGCCGCGGACGTCCATGGCTGTTTCCTCTCTTGCTCGCACTGTGTGGTGAGGCTCCCCGGATCGGGCGATCCCGTTCATGACGGGCCGTGCCGCGATAGCGCGGCACGGCGGGGAGACCTCAGGGAGCGCGCCTCCATGCCTTCAGGGGCGCGCCATGACCAGCGACACTCGGCCGGCGAGACGCCTCGTGCCGCACGGTCGCCCGAGGGCGCCGTGCTCATGGCTCGCCAAGGTCCTCGTGCGCTCCACTCTCTAAGCGGACCGCTCGGTCATGTTTTAACAGTAGCACAACTTGACCGAATGGTCCGGTTATGTAGGATGGCGGCACGATGAGAGCCGACGCCATGCGCAACCGACGCCTGCTGATGGACGCCGCCGCGGCGGAGTTCGCCGAGAACGGCATGGACGTGTCGATCACACGCATCGCCTGGCGTGCCCAGGTGGGCAAGGGGACGGTCTTCCGCCACTTCGACACCAAGGAACAGCTGCTGGCCGCAGTCTTCAGCGACCGGCTGGAGGAACTGGTCGCCGCCGGCCACCGGCTCGCCCAGTCCGACGACGCGGAGGCCGCGCTGTTCGAGTTCATGACGGTGGGCGTCGAGATCCAGGCACGCGACCGCTCCTTCTGCCAGGCCGCCGCGGCACTCTCCCGCAGCGAGCCCAGCGTCCGGGCCTCGCGCGAACGCCTCGCAGAGGTGGCCGACACCCTGGTCACCAAGGCGCAGAAGGCCGGGGCCGTCCGTGACGACGTTACGGGCCTGGACATCGTGCTGCTGCTCAGCGCCGCCTCACAGGCCGTGCTCAGCATCGGCGAGGAGGCCCCGGGGCTATGGCAGCGCTACCTGGGCATGGTCTTCGACGGCCTGCGACCGCAGGGCGCCCACCCGCTCCCCGTCACCGCCCCCACTTTGGCACAGTTCACGGGATAGTCCGGGGTCGGTTCCGCTGCCCCGGCGCCGGTGATCCTCGCCCGGACCAGCCGTCGCGGGGCCGATGATCTCCGCCTCAGTCTGCGCCTCCTGCCACGGCCGCCGCGCGGTCACCACCTCGACCACCTCCGAGCAGCACCACCCCTGCCTGACTTTGTCGGTGAGAAGGAACAGCGTTTGTTGATCTGGACCGATTGCACTTCTCCCGGTCATCCGGGCATGTTGATGAGGTTCGACGGCACCTTCCGCACCGGCCAAGAGCCGGGCTCATGTCTGCCTCTCCGATTGGTGCCGTGCCGTCGATCAAGTCATGGGTCGGGGCGCGCCACCGAAGACGATGACCGTCTGCGTATGCCTCTGGCTTTGGCTCGGGTGCCGAGTATGGTCAAATCTTGCGGGTGAGCGCTGTTCTTGGGAGTTTGATCGCGGTCTTCGGGACCCTCCTGGGGTCTTTTAGCACCTACCTGTTCCAGCAGCGGACCGCCGTGCGGACTGAGGCGGTCGCGCGTGATGAGCGGCTGCGCCAGGAACGTCTGGCCGCCTATATTGAGTTCGCCGCCGCGATAAGCGCGCTCAAGCGCGCTGTCGTCGCCGTGTGGCTCCGGCAGTCGGATTCTGCCGAACTCATCCAGGCGCGCGCCGAGGCCGATCGCCTGGGCGCCCTGGCCGAGGCCGCACGCTTCCGGCTGCACTTGGTGTCAGGTCAGCCTGATCCCCATGCCGACGCCGCGTTCGCACACATGGACGCGCTGCGCGACGCCGCCGACCAGGCCGAGCTCAAGATCCGTGAGGCTGAGTTCGAAGCTGCGGTATCGACGTTCATCGCAGCCGCAGCAGAGCGCTTCGTCACCCCTCGGCGCGTCGCGTCGTAGTCCAACCATCGCGGCAGCGAAGGCTTGGGCGCTGCTGCTTTCGCCGACATTCCGCACGTTGGAAGATCACGAGTGCTGTCGGATCTGGGCGACTAGCGCTGTTGAAACTGACATGGTCACCTGCCCGCCGCACGCCCTGCCCCAAGTCAACAAAACCACCGATGGAAGCGTTGGCACGGTTAGGCGCAGCTCACATGCGTAACATGGGATTTGTCGACTTAGGCCTGGTGTGTACCAGTCCATTGGCCGAAGCCGGTGTGGGGTATCGATGAGTGCGACGGCATTGAGCACCTCCAGACGGCGGCAGGTGGGCAGACTGCCGAGCGAGGTGACCAGCTTCGTGGGGCGTCGGCGCGAGATGGCCGACGTCAAGCAGTTCCTGTCCGAATCCCGCATGGTGACGCTCACCGGCACGGGCGGGATCGGCAAGACCCGGCTGGCCATGCAGGTGGCCGCCGATGTGCGGCGGGCCTTCCCTGACGGCGTGTGGCTGGTAGAACTCGCCGCGCTGGACAGCCCGGAACTGCTCGTCCAGACCGTGATCGAGAGCCTGGAGATCTGCGACCATTCCAGCCGGCCTCCCATGGAGGTGCTCGTCGAGCATCTGCGGGACAAGCAGGCACTGGTGATCCTGGACAACTGCGAGCACCTGCTGCACGACTGCGCGATGCTGGCCGACACCCTGCTGCGCTCCGCCCCCCATCTGCGGATCCTCGCCACCAGCCGGCAAGCGCTCGGCATCGCCGGCGAGCAGACGCTGACCGTGCCGACGCTGTCGCTTCCGGACTCCGACGCCACGGGCATGTCCGAGCGGTGCGACGCGGTACGGCTGTTCGCCAAGCGGGCCGGGGCCGTCCTGCCGGGTTTCACCGTCACGGAGAGCAACAGGGACGCCGTGGAGGGGATCTGCCGGCGGCTGGACGGCCTCCCGCTCGGCATCGAGCTGGCCGCCGTGCGGCTGCAGGCGCTCTCCGCCCAGCAGCTGCTCGACCGGCTGGACGACCACTTCAGGCTGCTCACCACGGGGCCGCGGAACGTGTCGCCCCGCCATCGCACGCTGCGCGGGCTGATCGACTGGAGCTACGCCCTATGCACCGACCAGGAGCGGCTGCTGTGGGAACGCGTCTCGGTGTTCGCCGGCGGCCTGGACCTGGAGGCGGCCGAGGCGGTCTGCTCAGGGGACGGCATCGCCCGCGAGGAGGTCCTCGACCTGGTGGCCGGTCTTGTGGACAAGTCCATTCTGTCCCGGGAGGAGCATTCGCCGGCGGTGCGGTACCGGCTGCTGGAGACGATCCGGCAGTACGGCAGGGAGCGGCTCGTCGCGTCCGGGCAGGAGGCGGCGCTGCGGCGGCGGCACCGCGACCACTACCGGGGGCTGGCGGCCGAGGCGTACGCCCAGCGTTTCGGCCCGACGCAGGTCGCCTGGCTCACCCGGCTGGACCTCGAGCACGCCAACCTCCGCGCCGCCCTGGAGTACTGCTTCACCGAGCCCGCGGAGGCCAGGACAGGCCTGGACATGGCCGCCGACCTGCTCTACCACTGGGTCGCCGGCTACTACCTCAGAGAGGGCCGTCACTGGCTGGACCATGGGCTCGCCGCCGACACCGAGCCAAGCGAGGTCCGAGCCCGGGCCCTGTGGACTGACAGCTGGCTGGCCATCATCCAGGACGACATCGCCTCGGCCGCGGCGATGCTCGAGGAGAGCCGGGCCATCGGGGAACGGCTGGGGCACGAGCAGGTCCTCGCCTACGTCGCGCTCTACTGCGGGGTGGTCGCCATGTACCGGAGGGACGCCGAATCCGCGCTCGCGCTCTATGAGGAGGCGGTGGCCCGCCACCGTGCCACCGGGGACCTGACGGGCCTGGCCCTTGCGCTCATCCGGCTCGCCCTCGCCCACTCCTTCTACGGCGCCGCGCCGCGCGCCGTCTCCGTCGGCGAGGAGTGCCTCGCGATGTGCGACGCCCACGAAGAGGGCTGGCACAGGGCGTACGCGGCGATGGCGCTCGGCATCGAGGTCTGGCGCCGGGGCGACACCCGGCACGCGGCCGAACTGGTGAAGGAAGGCCTGCGGTTCAACCGGTCGCTCGACGATCCGCTGGGGGTCGGAATCAAGCTGGAGGTGCTGGCCTGGATCGCCGCCTCAGAGGGCCAGTACCAGCGGGCCGCCGGGCTGCTGGGGATCCTGCAGAGGATCCGGCAAACGGTCAATGTGTCGATATACATGTACGCCCCCCGCTGCCACGAGGAATGTGAATCCCGTACCCGTCGAGCTCTCGGCGAGTCGGCCTTCCACACGACCGTCAAGCGAGGCGCCGGGCTCTCCTACGACGAGGCGCTCGCCTACGCCCTTGAGGAGGACACACCCGGGGACGGGCGGCCCGAGGAGGCCGGGCGGCCTTCGCCGCTGACCCGGAGGGAGATGGAGGTCGCCCGGCTCGTCGCCCAGGGGCTGAGCAACAAGGAGATCGCGGCCTCATTGGTGATCGCCCGGCGCACCGCAGAGGGTCACGTCGAGCACATCCTGACCAAGCTCGACTTCAACTCCCGCGCCCAGATCGCGGTCTGGGTCAGCGAGCAGAGCCGGGCCGCCGGGGACGAGCCCCCTCCCGGTGGTCTTCGTTGACCCCCGGGACGCGGCCGTCGGGCTCATCCCCGAAAAGGGGATCCTGAACGTCGTCAGCGCGTTCACCCTGTTAGCCCAGGGAGAGTCCGCGTTGGCCACCGGACGCCGGTGGTTCGCCCCGAGTCCGCGAGAATCGCCTGACGAGTTTGCCGACTCTGCGGCCGTGTTCCAGGTCGTCGTGGGCGGTGCGGATGTCCTCAAGCGGGTAGACGTGGGTGGGCCCGAGGATGGCCTGGCCGGAGTCGATGCGGTCGAGGTGGCGTTGAAGCACCTCGGCTGGCAGGTCTGCGGCCTCGCCGTGGTAGGCGGTGAGCCTGACTCCGCGGGGCAGGTAGGCGATCGGGTAGAAGTTTTTGACCGTCCACTGGTTGGAGAGCATGCCGGTGAAGCAGACCGTTCCGTGCAGGCGGGTCGCGGCCAGGGTGTCGGGCAGGGTTGGGGTGCCGACCAGTTCCAGCGCGGCATCGACGCCGTCGGTGACGACGTCAACTCCGTGGTCGGCCAGCGCCTGGGCGCGGTCGGCGTTGCGGGTGGGTGGTGGCCAGGACGGTCGCGCCCAGTTCCTTGGCCAGGGTGACCGCCATGAGGCCCAGCGCGGAGGTGCCGCCGCGGATCAGCAGGGATTGTCGCGGCCGCAAGTCAAGCCCGATGGTCAACGAGCCGTGGGCGGTCTGCAAGGTTTCTGGGATGGCGCCTGACGTCCCAGGGCAGTTCGGAGTGAAAGGGCACGACCTGCGCGCGGGGCACCACGGTGTACTCGGCGTAGCCGCCGTCAAAGGTGCGGCTCATGCCGCCCATCAGGGTCGCGACTTGCTGTCCCGGCCGCAGCACGCCGTCCGGATCGGCGTCGATGATGCCGACCGCCTCGCCCCGTTGGGGCTGCGGCTGGCTCCGGACAAGACCCGCGTGGTCCACGTCGACGAGGGGGGCTTCGACTTCCTTGGACACCACATCCGCCGTCTGCGGAAACGAGGAACCTCGAAGTACTACGTCTACACCAAGCCGTCCAAGAAGGCCGTCCAGACGGTCAGGGACAAGGTGTCGGCGAAGACCCACAGGTCAACCCGCAATCAGGATCCGGCCGAGCTGATCCTCAGCCTGAACCGGATGCTGCGGGGATGGGCGAACTACTTCCGACACGGAGTATCCAAGGCGATCTTCAACGCGATCGACGCCTTCACCTGGGGGGCGGTTGATGCGCTGG
>NZ_JBHZBH010000082.1:0-14178 GCF_042754765.1 Nonomuraea sp. NPDC059194
GCGCCATCTCGTCAGGTGTCACCGCACCATGATCTCGAATCCGGCGCGGTGGTTGATCACACGAAGTGATCAACCACCTAACGAAGTACTACTAGCCCTACTCCGGTTCTATGCCGGGCTGCGCATCGGCGACGCCGTCGCCCTGGACGTGCCCGACGTGCGTATCTCCGCCCGCAAGGGGATGCTGATCGTGTACGGCAAGGGCGGCAAGGTGCGCGAGGTGCCTATCCACCCCCAGCTACGCCACCCCCTGCTCGCCTGGCTGGACGTACGCCTAACCTGGCCGGGCGCCGCCACCCAGCGAGCCCTGTTCCTCAACCGCCGCGGCGGGCGCCTGTCCACCCGCGCCGCCTCGGCCATCTTCACCGCCATCGCCCAGGCCGCCGGTTTGGAGGACCCCACTACCGCCCACATCGGCCGCCACACCTTCGTCACCCAGCTGATTCGCGGCGGCGAAGACCTCGTCACCGTCGCTGAACTGGCCGGCCACTCCCGCCTCGACACGCTGCGCATCTACAGCCAGCCCACCGACGACGACAAACAGGCCGCCCTGCGCCACCTCACCGTTGACCGCTAGCCAACTTGGGCGAGATGACCACCGATCCGGACGACACCAAACCCGCCGAGCAGAATCAACAAGCTCAAGGCCCCAGCACCCACACCGTGCCTGTCCGGCCCGACGGCTGGCCGGACTGGCTCGGACGACGTCCCATGACCAGCGACGACAGGGCCAAGATCCGCAAAGCCCTCGAAGCCGGGCTGCCCGAAGGACCGCTCACCGAGTGCGGCCCGTTCCTGTGCTACCTCACCATCGACGGCCTTGAGCACAGCGATCCACGCAAGCTCATCGCGCTGCGCGGCCGCATCCACGCCGCCGCCCGCACCGCTGCGGAAGGACGCCAGACCGTCTACCACGCCACCGACACCACCATCACCATCGGCATCCGCGGACCCGACGCGGCCGACCGCATCAACCAACTCCGCCACGCCCTGGCCAAGCTCATCACCAAACACGGCTGGACCACCCGAGACGAACCCCGCTGACCTAAGGCTCAGCGCTTATCGAGAAGTCTCGTTGGAATATGACCACGACCCCGCTTCGACCTGACGGCCTACGCGGATGCGCCCCGTGACATGGTCCACCGCGAGACATGTGCGCCACTCAATGACAGCTCCTCACATGCCGATCAATATGGTGAAATAGCGATCAAGCGACATCCCGCGTAGTGACACGCTACCCAGGCCAAGGCACTGTGCGGGGACGATGGGTGACAGCCGGAAAGGCAGTGTCAATGTCCAGCGCGCAGTTGTACGACACCATCGGAGCCACCTACACCGTGACACGGCGCACTGAACCGCGCATCGCTGCGCAGATCTGGGCTGCGCTCGGCGATGCCCGGACCATACTGAACGTCGGGGCGGGCACCGGGTCCTACGAGCCCCCCGACCGCCACGTCCTCGCGGTGGAACCGTCGGCGCTCATGCGTTCGCAGCGCCTTCCGGACGCGGCGCCGTGCCTGGTTGGATCTGCCGAGAACCTGCCGTTCGATGACCAGTCCTTCGACGCCGCGATGGCTGTTTCCTCCGTTCATCACTGGCAGGACCCGATTGCCGGCCTGCGCGAGATGCGGCGGGTTGCTCGCCGCGTGGTGGTGTTCACGCACGACACCAGTGACACCGGATGGCTTGGTCGGTTCTGGCTTACTCGCGACTACCTGCCTGAGGTCGCGGACCTTCTTGCCGGCCGGCCTGCGGTGACCGAGCAGGCCCGCGCGATCGGAGCCCGGATGGAGCCGGTGCTCATCCCGTGGGACTGCGCTGACGGCTTCTTCGAGGCCTACTGGCGCCGGCCCGAGGCATACCTGGACGAGAATGTCCGTCGCGGGGTATCGGTCTGGGCGAGAGTCGGGCCGGACGCCGAGCAGCGCGCGGTGCACAGCCTCCGGGATGACCTCGCATCCGGTCGGTGGGCCGAACGCAACCGAGACCTCGTCGATCTCGACGCGGCAGAGCTTGGCCTTCGCCTGCTGATCGCCTGAACCCGCCACCGGCTCGCACCGGTCAACCGTCCTTGACCCCGAAGCCTGGGTAATTGATCTAGATTTCGCCGAAGCGTGAACACAGTCAGTTGCCGCTGGCGGGAAGGTGCGGGGCAATGCAGGTGGCGTGTCACCCTCACTCGTGGCTGGTGGCCGCAGATCACACTGACGTCGACGATGAGGGCGTCACAGGGCTGTCCGGCGGGAGAAATCACCGGCAGGGGCGAGGTGCGAAACCGCGAGGCTCATCCCTCGACGCCACCGCGTAGAGTCTCCTCCATGCAGGGCATGATCACGATCCGCGAGGCCGGGCCCGGCGACGGGGACGTCCTCGGCGAGATCCACGCAATCTCCTGGGGCGTCTCGCACGGCCCGCTGTGCACGCCGAAGGTCGCTGCCGCCGGTATCCAGGAGCGGCGCACCAAGTGGGACGCCATCCTGGCCGAGGGCAAGGACACAATTCTGCTCGCGCGCCTGGACGATCGTCCAGGCGCCTTCGCCCGCTTCGGGGCCTCCTCCTCCCGCCCCGGCCTCGCGGAGATCCACACCTTCTTCGCCCACCCAGACGTCTGGGGCAGCGGCCTCGCGGCGGCCTTGCTGACCGCCACCTTGGACCGGCTGCGGGAGGTCGGCTATGGCCGTGTGCATCTGTGGACGCTTCGGGATTCAGCCCAGGCGCGCCGTTTCTACGCCAAGAACAGCTTCGGCGAGACCGGCGGGCGACACAATCACGACTTCGGCGAGGGCCCTCCGGTCGTCCTCGTGGAGCTCGAGCGAACCGTGCCCGGCCCCGGCCTGTGACGATCAGACCAAGGTGGCTGCCTCAAACGCGCGGAAGTCCAACCTGCCCATCACGAGGTTCGGGTCGCGCACGTGTTTCCCGACCTTGGCGGCCGGGGCCAGCCGCCGGTGCCGGATCTCGAACTGAGGCTTGGCAACCGCGATCCCCCGACCTCAACCATGCCAGCCCCCATACCCCGCACCTCACGGGCCCGGTCCAGGGCCAGCTCCATGGCCCTGCCCGGCACCCGCCTCGGCCCCAGCCACAGCCGCTCCAGCTCCGAGGCCCGTTTCTTCTCCGGTACCTCCAGCAGCCGGACCATCTCCGTGCGCAGGTCGTACGGCACCGCCTCGTACGGCGTGGCGTGCAGCATCCTCCTGGCGTACCGCGGCCGCCATCCGAGCCAGCGTCGTGACCCCGGGCAGCAGCACCCGGTTGTTCACCAGCCACACCACCCCCCGGCCGAACAACACGCGCGGCCCCTCCAGCGACGACCACACCCGCGCCGCCTCACCCGCGGCGAAGTCCCGGTAGTCCCGGATCTCCCGCGCGTGCTCGTACGCCGTCTGCGAGCGTGCCCCGTACTCGGCGAAGTGCTCGTCATCGATGCCGAGCTGCTCGGCGACGAACCGCACCACGGAGGCCGGGACCGACGTGGGGTCCTCGGTCAGGAAGGTCCCGAGCATCCGCACCGTGCCCCACTGCACCGCCCATCCCAGTCTCGTGGCCGCTTGGTGTTCAGGCGGAAGAACTGTTCCAGCTCGCCGGGCGACGGCTCCGTGGCGAACCGCCCGTAGCGGGCCTCCTGCTCATCTACCCGGCGCCCTGAACCTCACCGCGGCGGGCGCCGCACGGTCGGCGGGCGAACTGCTGCCGGACCTGTCCGCGCCGATCGTCGCCTACTCGACCGACGCCGCGTGCGGCGGGGGCCCGCCTTCGTCGGCGAGCTGAAGAGGCTCGGGTACCGCAACGTCCGCCTGTACGCCGACGGCATCGAGGACTGGGCGACGGCCGCACTGCCGGTCGAGAGCGCCTGAGACCCGCGCCCTCGGCGGCGACCTGACCGACGCCGAGGTCGCCGCCTGTATCCGCGCGCGCTCCCGCCTCCTATGATCCTCGACACCGTTGACTGAGTGCTCAGGCATGTGACCCGCTGGCGGGCGTGGTCCGTACAGATGCGCCGGGGGCCTCCGCTCCAGCCAAGGGCCGAAACCGGGTTGCGGTGGCGGCTGCCTGGCCGGGAGAGTGCCAGGATGACCGAGATTCTGCTGTTGCCCGGCGGTGGGCGGACGTCCACGGACTGGCGGCTCGCTGGGCCGTTGCTGGAGGCGGCGGGGTTGCGCGTGGTGGCGGTCGAGTTGCCGGATCTGGGCTCGTGGTCCTGGACGGGAGCCGTCGACTCCGTGGGCGAGGCGATCGACCGCTACGGCTTGGAGCATCCGGCGGTGGCCGGGCACTCGCTGGGCGGCATCGTCGCGGCCCTGTGGGCCGCTGAGCATCCCGAGTGCCCGCTCGCGGTCAACTTCGACGGGCACACCAATCCCACCGGGCCTTTCGACGGAGTCGACCCCGTCGGCGCCGAGCGCACGATGCGCGCGTTCCTCGCCGAACAGACGGCGGGCGATCCAGATATGACCCACTTCATCGCTCAGATGGATGCGCTGGACCTCATCGCCGTCTACCGGGCCGCCCGTTGTCCCCTTCTCGTCGTCTCCTCCAGCGGCGCGGACCTGAGCGCGATGTTGCCTCCGAATGTCTCGGTGGCCTTCGACGCCTACGTCCGAGGCTTCGCCCGCGAGCTGATGACGGCCGCCGAGCAGACTCCGCTGCTCTCCCTCGCCGACCTGACCACCGGCCACGACATGCACCTGGAGGCCCCGCACGAGGTGGCCCGTCTCATCCTCGGCCATCTGGGCCTCGGCCACCGGCCCACCCCCGTCAGCGGACTGCCCGACGGTGAGCCCACTCCCCTGGGAGTTCCGGAGAGGTTCTGAGGATGACGACCTGACGCGACCGTCACTCAGAGCCACTCTTCCTCTGCTCCCACGGACCAGCTGACCTGACGCGCGTCAGACGGGCAGGACCTCGGCGGTGGGCACCACCACGCCGAACAGGTCACCGATCGTGGTCAGGGCGGCGTCGTGCAGGGTGTCGGCGGACAGCAGCGCGCCGTCGGGTCCGGAGAGCGGGCGGGTGGCGCAGGCGTCGGCGACGACGGTGGGGCGGTAGCCCAGGTTGAAGGCTCCCTGCGCGGTGAAGGTGACGCACATGTGAGTCATGAAGCCCGCCAGGATCAGGTCGGGTCCGGCCTCCAGGCCCGTCAGAACCTGCTGCAGGTCGGTCTGGTGGAAGGCGTTGGGGAACGTCTTGACCACCACGGGCTCACCGTCGCGCGGGACGACCTGCGGGCTGATGGCGCCGACCTCGGCCCGGACGTCGTAAGGGGTGTCGGGACCGCCGTCGTTGACGACGTGGATGACACGGGTCCCGGCGGCGCGGGCGCGTTCCAGCAGGCGGGCTCCGGCCGCGAGGGCGCGATCGGCGGCGGGCAGGGCCATGACGCCGGTGCGGTAGGTGTTCTGGTAGTCGATCAGGACGAGGGTCGCGTCGGACAGACGGGGCAGATCGGTGGGCAGGCCGATGACCTGGCGGAGGGTGGGCGATGCGGTGGTGCTCATAGCGGGTTCCTTTCGGGTTTCGGGCAGGCTCGCGCCGCGTCGGGTGTACGGCTCGCGCGTTCGGACAGGCTCGCGCCGCCGTCGGATGCACGGCGGACGGGGTGAAGGGGTGAAGGGGTGAAGGGGTCAGGCCACCGTGTGGAAGCGGCGGCGGTAGGAGCCGGGGCCGGTGCCCAGGCGGCGGCGGAACGCGCGGTGGAGAGTCTCCACCGAGCCGAGCCCGCTGTCGGTCGCCACCTGCGGCAACGGCAGGTCTGTGGTCTCCAGCAGCCGTCGCGCCACCTCCACGCGGGCGGACTCGATGTAGGTGGCCGGGGTGGTGCCGGTCTGCTGCCGGAACACGCGGGTGAACTGGCGTTGGCTCAACCCCATCCGAGCCGCCAACTCCGTCGTGGTGAGCTCCTCGGTGAGGTGCTCGGCGATCCACAGGCGCAGGTCGTCGATGTCACGGCGGCCGGAGGCGGCATGGGCCAGGGGGACGCTGAACTGGCTCTGACCGCCCTGGCGTTTGAGATACATGACCAGTTCGCGAGCCACCGCCAGAGCCGTCCCCTCGCCATGGTCCTCAGCCACCAACGCGAGGGTCAGGTCCAGGCAGGCGCTGATGCCCGCGCCCGTCCACACCCTGCCGTTGGACCGCACGAAGATCGGGTCGGGGTCGACCGTGATATTCGGGTGGTCGGCCGCCAGTTGAGCGGCGGTGGACCAGTGAGTGGTCGCGGTCAGGCCGTCCAGCAGCCCTGCCTCGGCCAGGATGTGCGCGCCGACGCACACCGACGCCACACGGCGCGCGGCGGGAGCAGTCCGCCGCACCCATGCCACCACCTCAGGATCCGTCAGGGCGCGCGGCCCATCGGGGGTGACGTCCACGGCCCCGGGGACCAGCAGGGTGTCGACCCGGTCGCCGACCTCGTCGAATGTCACGTCGGCGACGAGCCGTACTCCGGCGGCCGTGGTGACGTGACCAGCCTGCGGTCCGGCGAGCCGCACGTCGTACAGGGCGCGGCCACCGATCCGGTTGGCCAGGGCGAACACCTCGGCCGGGCCGGTGACGTCGAGCAGGTCGACGTTCGGGAAGAGCGCGATGACGACGCGGTGTGCCGTGGACATGACCTGATTGTCACCGACCCCACGGATTGACCGCAACGACAGTTATCTGTCACATCCGGACATCGCCGCAGCTCGTCCGCGGTAGGCGGCGCCCCCGCCGTCTTGTCGAGGGGCCGGAGCGTCGTGGCCATGCTCGCCGTACCACGTCAGCCACCGACGAGGCTCGCCAGCTACGGATCGCCGTGATACCCCGCCGCACCTCGACATCCAGGTCGGCGACCCTCGCTGCACGCGCGCCCTGCGGACCTCCAACGACGGTCCGCCGTCGCCAGAGGGGGAGCGCCGGTTTCCTCGACCCCCGCAATGTCCGGTTGAGAGTGGTCCTTGTCTGCTGGCCTGCGACCTCCGCCCCATGAGGGCCGCCGCGTGCCCGCACCAACTCCTCCAGCGCCACGTCGATCAGGTTCACCGGGTCGTCCGCGGCCTGGGCCGCCTCGCGGATCGCCTTCCTTCAGGTTGAGGCTGGCAGGTGCTGAGGGTGGTGGGCCCACTCGTCGCGACGATCGGGACGTTGCCGACCTGGCCCGTCAGCCCTGGTCCTTGACGATCAGGCCCATGTTGGTCGCGACGGTGACCGCCTGGAAGGGGTCGATGATCGCCCCCGCGATCTCGCATCCGTAGGGGTCGAGCGAGGACAGGTCGCTTCCGCGCAGGTCGCACCGAGTGAAATCGGCCTTGCTCAGCCACGCGCCCGACAGGTCGACGCCGCGCACCTTGGCTCCGGCAAGGCGGGCCCCGGTCAGGTCAGCCTCACGCATCCGCACGTCGGTGAAGGCGGCGTTGCGCAGGTCGGCTCCCGGCATCCCGACGAACGACCAGTCGCCGCCCACGACCTTCATCAGGTCGTAGGTGGAACCGTCGAACATGCTGCCCACGAACTTGCACCTGGTGAAGGTCGCGTCGAAGAACGACGATCTGGTGAACGTGCAGTTGATGAAGCCGGTCTCCTCGTGGGTGGAGGCGTTGAAGCGGCAGTTGCGGAAGGTGCACTCGAAGAACTCCGCTCCCCTGCTGACCGCCTCCGTCAGGTCGACGTCGACGAACGCGACCCTGCGATGCTGCTCGCCCGACAGGTCTTTGCTGTCCCAGTCGGCCGCGTGGACGGTCGAGTCGGTCGGCGGCGCAGGGACTCCGTGCTTGCGGTCAGCCATCATGGGAGGTGAGCCTAGATAGGCCCACCGACATTTTCTTGAGCGCTCGCAGCGTCGCGGCCAGTTCCTCCGCTCGGCTGCCACCTGTAGGCCCAGGGCGTCAACTCAGGCAGAACCAGACCCGGCGGGCGCCCTCCAGGCCGGACAGGTCGCCGTAGGCGTCTCCGGCATCAGGTAGGCGGGGGTTGGTCATTCGTGCTTGCATGATTTGCTCTCCTTGCGGAAGTCGGTGCGGTCGACCTTCTGAGGGTCAGCCACGTTGGGGCCGTTGAGCGGGCGGTGCTCAGGGTGAGGCGCAGGCGCCGTGCCCTCACCCTGAGTGAGGTCCCCGCGTTACTCCCTCCACTGCCCCGCCGGTGACACCCCGGGCAGCGGCTTGCCGATGAGGGCCAGGGGGATGAAGAAGCACACCTGGCCGATCGCCATGGTGAGCGTGGCGAGCGCCTTGTCGTCGTAGTGCTCGGACGCCTGGGCGTACAGCTCGTCGGGGACGCGCTCGCCGGCCGGGTTCGGGGCGAGGACGGCCTCCACCAGCGCAAGCGCGATGCGTTCGGCATCGGTGAAGTAGGGGGCATCCCGCCAGGACGCCACGGCGGTGATGCGCTCCTCTGTTTCCCCGGCCTTGCGGAGGTTGCCGGCGTGCAGGACGGTCAGGTAGGTGTTGCCGACGATCTGCCCGGCGCGCAGCTGGACCAGGCTGATGGTGGCCTGCGGGATCGTGCCGTCGGTAGAGGTGATCGGTGAAGGCCCGCCGGTCGGTGGCGCCCTCACCGATCACAGGTGCGTGCTTCGCACCTCGTCGAGGGCTGCGGAATGCGTGGACTCTGTGCCATGGCTCGCCGGGCGCGGCCGCAGGAGGAGGACGGCGGTGAGGATGGCGGCCAGGTAGAACGCGCCCGCGCCGAGCATGCCGGCGGTGTAGCCGCTGGTGAGCGCGTTCGCGTCGTGCAGGGGTGTGCCCTGCGGTTGGCTCGTGGTGGCGGTGACGGCGATGCCAGCCAGGACGGCCAGGCCGAGGGCGCCGCCGATCTGCTGACTGGTGTTGACGAGGCCGGAGGCGATGCCCGAATCACGTGGTGCGACGCCGTACGGGGTCCCGGTAGTCCTGTAGGAATTTCCGTCGGATATGCCCCTGAGCTGGGGTTACGTGGGGTCGGTGATCGCCTTCGGAGGCGCTGCCACTACGTTCGGACCGTTTGTCCAGGTTCGTGCGTGGAGTGGTTTCGTGTCACAGAAGATGTTCACGGCCGAGCAGCTGGAGCAGCTGCAGTCGTTCCCGGAGATCAGCCGGGAGGAGTTGATCAAGCATTTCACGTTGACGTCGGCGGATCAGGCGTTCGTGGACCCGGGACGGGGCAGGGGCCCAGGCGACAAGCTGGGGCTTGCCGTCCAGCTGGGAACGTTGTCCTGGCTCGGGTTCGTGCCAGATGATGTGGCGTCGGTGCCGCCCGCGGCGGTGGCCCGGTTGGCGGAGCAGTTGCGGCTGCATCCGGGAGCGTTGCAGGGATACGGGCGGCGGGACCATACCCGGACCGACCACCTGAAGCTGGTGGTCAAGTATCTGGGCTGGAAGACGACCGCTCCGGGCAGCCAGGCGTTGAAGGAGCTGACCCAGTTCCTGCTGGACAGGGCGATGGAGCACGACAGCCCGACGGTGCTGTTCAACCTGGCGCGGGAGTATCTGATGTCGGCGCACGTGGTGCGGCCGGGTCCGACGGTGCTGGCCAAGATGGTCGGCGAGGCCCGCACCGGAGCGACCGCGCTGACCACGGAGCTGCTGGGGCAGCTGCTGACCGAGGAGGTCCTGGCGGACCTGGAGCGGCTGCTGATCGTGGACGTGGGGTTGGGGATGACCCGGCTGGAATGGTTGCGGCAGGGGGCACGGGAGGCCACCGCGTCGGCGGTGAAGACGTCGATCGACAAGCTGTTGTGGCTGCGGGCGATCGACGCGCACACCATGGATCTGTCTGCGCTGCCGAACGAGCGGCGCCGGTTCCTGGCGACGGTGGCGCGGAGGTCGACGAACCAGGCACTGGACCGGCGGGAGGAACGCAAGTACCCGATCCTGCTGGCGTTCGTCGCGCAGGCGGCGATCGACCAACTGGACGAGGTCGTTGCCCTGTTCGACCAGGCCGTGTCCGCGCGTGAGTCGCGGGCCAAGACCAAGACCGACGAGGCCTTGGTGGAGCGCGCGAAGAAGGGCGAGGCCCGGCAGCTGCTGATGGACCTGATCCTGCCGGTACTGGCCGACCCGGCCATCGCGGACGAGCAGGTCGGCGGCATGCTGCGCGAGCAGATCGGCATGCAGCGCCTGAGGGAGATCACCTCGGATGCGTGGAATCCGCTGCCGAAGGACCATGGACGGCTGTCGGAGCTGGACTCCTCCTACAGCTACCTGCGCCAATTCACCCCGAACGTCCTGGCGGCGATCGACTTTCAGGGCGGGCCCGGCACCGACGAGCTCATGACGGCCGTGGGGATCTTGAAGAGGCTGAACGAGACCAACGGCCGCAAGGTGCCCGCGGACGCGCCGACGGGGTTCGTGCCGGCCCGGTACGCCGACTACCTGGACAAGGCCCGCAAGTCCGGCGAGGACACCGCGTTCCGGCACTACTGGGAACTCGTGGTGATCCTGTGCCTGCGGGACGGGCTGCGCTCTGGGGACGTGTTCGTGCCCGGGTCGCGGCGGTACGCCGACCCGTCGACGTACCTGTACACCGCCGCGCAGTGGGAGCCGAAACGCGCCGAGTACGCCCAGCTGGTCCGCAAACCACTCAACGGGAAGGACGCGGTCGAGGTCGGCAAGACCGAGCTGCACGCCGCCCTCACCGATCTGGAGGACACGCTGCGGAACGCGCCGCCCGACCAGGCCGGGGCGATCCGGCTGGACGGCGACGGGAACCTGATCGTGCCGCCGCTGTCGGCCGAGGACATCCCCACCGAGGTCAAGCAGCTGCATGACGATCTGGCGGGGATGCTGCCGTTCGCGCCGATCGCCTCGGTGCTGATCGAACTCGACGCCAGGACGGGCTTCGTGGACTGCTTCACCCACGCCGGCGGCCGTAAGCTCGCCAAGTCCGCCGAGACCAAGCGGAACATCTTGGCCTGCCTGATCGGGCTCGGCACGAACCTTGGGTTGGTGCGCATGTCGGAGGCGTGCGGGGTGTCGTACGACGTGCTGGCCTGGACGATGGAGTGGTACATCCGCGAGGAGACCCTCCGGGACGCCAACACGGTGATCGTGAACCATCACCACGCGCTGGAGCTGTCGAAGGTGTTCGGCGGCGGCACCATGTCCTCTTCCGACGGGCAGCGGTTCCCGGTCCGCGGCAAGTCGTTGACCAGCCGGAACATGACGATCCACGGCGGGCAGGTGCTGTCGTCCTACACCCACGTCTCGGACCAGTGGTCGACGTTCGGCACCCAGCAGTTCGTGCCGACCACCCGCGAGGGCCAGTACACCCTGGATGAGTTCCTCGGCAACAAGACCGATCTCCCCCTCCATGATCACGCAACCGATACGCATGGCGCCACGTTGATCAACTTCAGTCTGTTCGACCTGGTCGGCAAGCGCCTCACCCCCAGGATGCGGGACCTGACAAAGGTCACCCTCATCCGGGACGACACCCCCACCGTCATCAACATGCAGTATCCGAACGCCGGGCCGCTGCTGAACGCCCGCTGGGGCGAGGCGCTGGTTGGAACACACGTGGGACGACCTGATGCGGCTGGGCGCCTCCCTGAAGTACGGGCAGGCCACCGCCTCCCTGGTGGTTGGCAAATGGTCGGCCGCTCCGCGCCAGAACACCCTGGCGACCGCGCTCAAGGAGTGGGGACTGCTCAGAAGGACCCTGCACACCGCGCGCTATCTGTCGGACCCGGTCTACCGGCGGCGCATCTCCCGGCAGCTCAACAAGGGCGAATCGTTGCACGCGCTGAGGCGAGACCTGCACTACGCCCAGCAGGGCACCATCACCGCCCGGCCGTACCTGTCCGACCAGACCGAGCAGGCCTGGTGCCTGACCATCTTGACCAACAGTGTGGTGGTTTGGACGACAGAGTATTTCGGGCTCGCGGTGCAGCAGCTGCGTGCGGACGGCAGGACCGTCGAGGATGAGCTGCTCGCCCACATCTCACCCGGCCGCAGCGAGAACATCAACTTCTTTGGGGCGATTCCCGTCGAGGTCGAGGCGGAGCTCGCCAAGCTCGACAACGGCTGGCGGCCTTTGCGGACACGGCCCGCCGACGGCGGTGGGTGGAGCGGCGGCGTCTTCGGCGAATAGGACGCGGGTGTGACTCACAGCGATAGATGGGTCTGGCGCACTTGATAGGGAGCGGTCACGGTAGGTGAGTTTGAGGGTCAGTTCAGCAGGGCCATCTTTCTCAACAGGTCGTAGTTGGCCCTCCCGAACATGAGCCGCTTCAAGAACTTAATGACCCGGTTGACGTGGCCTTCGACCGGGCCGGAGCTGTAGGGCAGGGTGAGTCCGGCGTGACGGCGTCCTGGTCGCGGCGTAGCCCGGCGACGAAGGAGTGCAGCTCAGGCAGGTCCTCGTGGAGCACTGCATTCAGTCGAACAAATCCTTGTCACTGTACTTCTGGAAAAAAGCTTCCAGGTTCCGTGTGATCTCCGGGTAGCGCTCGTTCAGCGCGAGCTGCATCATCTCAATCTGGACGACCTCCTGGTCGACCACATAGTCAAGAAATGCCTTGCCATCGTCAGGGCCGAGTCCGCGCATACGGCGGAGCTCCTCCAGGTATTCCACCGTTTTGGGGTACGCGAACTTCAGAAGCGACCGGAGCATGAACTTCGGTGTAGCTCCGATAACTGTCCCGCGGATCCTGGTCCATGTCTGCGGCTGGGGGTCCAGACCCCACCGCTGTGCCGCTTCTGCGTAGCGGGGGACGTTGAATCGCTCGAGCCTTGCGTACCCTCCCCAGAAGTCATTTTGTGGATCTCCATGAAGGCGCCTCGCGATGCCGAACATGGCACGCAGAGCGAAAGCGCGATTCTGGAGCTCGTACTCAAATGCCTTGGTGAATTCCTTGGAGTGCATGTCGGCTTCCCGTCTTTCAGTTGCTATCCCGGCGCGGCTCTTGCGTGTCGTTCATGTCGGCAGGCTGCCACTCAGTCGGTGCGTCGCATCCCTCGCACAAGAGTGCGGATCGTGTTGACCTTGAGGTGAGTTGGGTCTCCCCAGCCGTACTCGGGGATCGTGACCAGGCCGAGTGCCACGCCGTGCATGGCGCAGAACAGGATGCTCCGCATTTCCACGGGGTCGCCTGGTTGAATTTCACCTCTGTCCTGCGCCTCCGACAGAGCGACGCAGAAGATGTCCAGATCTGGCAAGGCGTCCGAGTTGTCGACGAAGTATCCTGCATCGTCATTATCGGCCGGAGGCCGATCCTGAGTCAGGAAGATCGCCCGGTAGTCGTCAGGCCTGTTCAGCCAGAATTCCAGATAGGTCAGGCAGAGCTTTTCCAGATCTGCATCCTTTGCATAGCTGTACTTCAGCTCATCCATCAACTCCTGTAATACTTCTTCCCAGATCTGGTGGAGCAGTTGACGCTTGCCAGGAAAGAAGGAGTAGATCGTCGCCGGGGCGCATCCTGCCCGCTCGGCAACCTTTCGCATCGAGACACCTTCATATCCCTCTGAAGCGAACAGCTCACGAGCCGCCTGAAGGATTATTGCTCGACTCTCTTCAGCCTGTCGACGGCGTCGTCGACCTTCCTGAGGAGGGGAGTTGATTGCGGACCGTCGCGTCATAAATTGACGCTACCGAACGCGTTCGGTAGCGTCAATTCGAGACGGTCAGATCGACCCTCAGGGAGTCCATCCGCCGTCCTGCTGAAGGGGTGAACATGTCTTCACACGACGAGACTCTTGACGTCATCGTGGTCGGTGCTGGATTGGCCGGCCTCAAGGCTGCGAAGGATCTCAGGGCCGCCGGCAAACGGGTCCTCATCTTGGAAGCCCGAGACCGGGTCGGCGGCCGATCGATGCCTGGGGAAATCGCAGGCCAAGTCATCGACTTGGGTGGCCAGTGGGTAGGCGCCTCCCACAAGTTGCTGCGGGCCGAGGCCCGTGAGGTCGGTGTCGAGATGCACCCGCAGTACACCGCCGGCAACAGCCTCATGAGCGTTGGCGGCGAGATCAAGCCGTACGGATCCGGCATACCGAAGCTGCCCATCACATCGCTCCTGGAGTTCGGCGCCGCTGCACATCTGCTGGAACGCGATATGAAAACGCTGCCCGACGGCGCTCCCTGGTGGGCGAAGAACGCACGCAAGTGGGATGCCGAGTCGCTCGAGAGCTGGGTCCTCAAGCACCTGCATACGAAAGCGGCCCGCGATCTGGTCCGCTTGCTCGCCGGCGCGATCCTGTGTGCCGACTCCGCGCAGGTGTCCTATCTGTA
>NZ_JBHZBH010000083.1:0-10179 GCF_042754765.1 Nonomuraea sp. NPDC059194
ACTCAACGCCCAGGAGGACCGAGTGCTCACCCACCGGCGGCCGCTATCCACCATGGAGTCTGCCGGATGGCCTGCTCCTAAGACTCATTAGGAGGGCCTCGGCGTCGATCGCCCCAGCCACGGTCGGCGAGTAGCGAAGTGAGCGATCGTCAAGGCGCTGACCACTTCGATGCGAACTGGTGGCACGCTCATGGTCACGACCTCGTCTCACTGATCGAGCATGCGCCGAAAAGCGTTGGAGGTTGGCGAGGTGGGGCGGTGTTGCTGTACGGGATGCTGTACAGCATGCCCTCGTAGATCTGGGTGTTCTCCAGGCCACCCTCCAGTCACCTGGGCTTGAGTGAGGATCAAGGCGCCGACCAGCCCGAATAGCTTCTATGATCTCTCATCGTATTCCGCTCTTTTGGACCTCCTCACGGAACGGTCACGGAACCAGCGGGTCCGCCACGAACCGTCCTAGCGGGTGCGCTCCGCCGCCCGCGAGAACCGTCTCCACTGGTCCGCGATGTGAAGTTTGGCGAGGCTAATTCTCAGCTCAGGATCGGGTACCGCACCGCGAGCTCTCGTGTCCTTCCGCAACCTGGCGATCAGCACCTTCCGCCTGGCCGGACGGGCGAATATCGCCCACGCCGCCGCGACCTCCTCGGACGCTCCCAGAGTGCCTCGAGACCGGTCAACGGTCCGAGGCACTCTGGGGCGGGATACGCGTGCTATCCCAGCATTCGATCCTCGTCGAAGCCGAGTTCCTCTTCTATCTCCAGCTCGACTGCGGCGTGCCATCGGACAACGTCGGGCCATGACGGCTCCGTCATCGCCCGAACGCGGCCAAGCGCCTCCACCGTGCCGATCGCACCCAACGAAAAAATCACCTTCTGGCACAGCCAGTACGCAGGCGCATCCGTCTGCACCGAACGTTCGGCCACTCTGAAGAGGCACGCGACCGCGTCCGTCGCCTGGATATCACCCAGGATGTCGACGAGGTCTTCGTTGTTGAGCCCAGGGACATCCGCATCAAGGATTTCCTGGAGAACCTCGCCGAGCCCTGGTGCCTGGAGAGGGGCAGCCAGATTGGCGAGCCGTTCCACTCTGCGCCAGTTGCGCGCACGAGCTGCTTCCCGGATCCAGGCGGCGATGGATTCCGTCGTCTCGGGACATTCGGCCGCGATAGCCTGGGCGTGCTGCTTGGTGATAAATCCCACCGCAAGGGAATCCACCATATCGACCGAGGAACTGCTGTCGTTCGGGATGTTCACCAGTCGTCTACCCTTCCAGATCCGACGATCCTCGAGTTGAACACGCCGACGGATCCCGGCCTCAGGCCGTAAGTGTTCGCTCCGTGTTCCACCTTCAGGTGCACCGAATTGAGGTCGTGGCCGATTTTGTCCGGCGTCTTACCCACAGCGATCAGTGCGTCACGAGTTCCCGGCGCCATTACATAGCGTACCAGGACTGCGTACTTGTCGACATTTCTGCCTCCCTTTCGGGCAGTCTGCCACCTCAAGCCCTCAAGGTATTCGCGAGATTGCGTGACGAAGTTCTCCGTTCCCTTCACGGTGATCTCGCCATTTGGCCCCAGCTGATTGAATTCCTTTAGGCTCATTGCCCGATAGAAGACTTCGTTACTGTCGGGGCCGTCGATCTTCTTATCGAGTCTTTTATTTTTAGGTGGAATTAGCCCAAGCGGATTGCGACCACCCAGCCTGCGCCCAGGCATGCCCCAATCAGCCTGCGCCTGGACTTCGTCAAGCGTTGTGCCATGCTTTTTCAGCTTTTCATTGATCTCCTTCTCTGCTTTGCAGTAATCATTTGCATCACAGAGATCATTACTAAGTTGTTCGGCGACCTGTCGAACTTTGTTTGCTACCTCCTGCACCCTCCATTGGGTCGACTTTTTCTTTCCGCTTGCGTGATGTGTTTCGGCGAAGGTCTTGTCGGATTCGCTATTTCCGGTGTCAACCCTGTGTCCGTCGATTTCGACGCCGCTGATGGGGTTGCCGCCGGTGAAGGCGTAGCGGTTAGCGGTCCAGGGGTCGAGTCCGAGGCTGAGGTCTGCCAGTGCGCTGTTGTAGCTGTCGAGGTTGAGGAAGCGGTTGAGGTTGGGGTTGTAGTCGCGGAACCCCATGTCGTACATGCCGGTGGAGTTGTCCCAGCGCTTGGCATTGAAGCGGTAGGGGTTGTACTCCTCCTTGGCGGTCGGGTCGACGGGGTCGGGCTTGTCGACGCCGGTGAAGAGTTTGTCGTCGTTCTTGCCGTAGGCGGTGTAGCCGTAGGTGGCGCGGGTGTCGCCCGCCTCGGACGTGATCTGCTCGACGTCGGTGTGGGCGTTGTAGCCGTAGTAGGACGACTCCTCCCCACCGGTGCCGGTCACCTTCACCTGGGACAGCCGTTCGCCCCACGGGCTGTACTGGAAGGACTTGGTGAGCTTGCCAGCCACCTCTTCGTCCAGGACCTCGCCGGACAGGCCGAGGTAGGAGTAGGTGGTGGTCTTCGCCTGCGCCGAGCCTTCCTTCTCGGTCTTGCTGGTGGTGCGATCCAGCGGGTCGTAGGTGTAGCTGGTGACGGTGGTGGCGCCGTCGCCGCCGAGCTTCTCGTGCCGGACGACGTGGTCGAAGCCGTCGTAGCTGTACTTCTCCTGGACCTTGCCGCCGCCGGTGATGGTGCGCAGCCGGCCGTAGGGGTCGTAGTTGTAGGTGCTGGTGGCTCCGTCGGTGACGGAGGTCATCAGGCGGTTGCGGTCGTAGGCGAAGGTGGTCTTCTTGCCGAGGACTTCTTCCTCGTAGACGTTGCTGTTGGCGTCGTGCCAGTACGTCTCGGTTGCCGCGGTGCCGCCGGCGACCGGGGTTTTGACGGTCTTGGCGATGCGGTCGCGCGGGTCGTAGGTGTAGGCGAAGTCGTGCTCGAGGTAGGCGCCGGGGCTGTCGGCGTTCTGAATCTTGGTCAGGTCGCGGGCGCGGTGCAGGTTGCCCTGGTAGCCGATGGTGTGCTCGGCGACCACCGTCCCGTTCGCCTTCTTCTCGATCGAGTGCCGCAGCAGGCCGTCGAGGAAGTAGTCGTAGGTGACGGTGTTGGCGTTGGCCTTGGTCTCCGTCAGCCGTTCGGCCTTGCGGGTGTAGGTGTAGCCGGTGACCTTCGGCGCGGGGTCGGTGGCCGACTTCTTGTTGACGACCTGGTCGACCAGGTCCCGCACGTCGTAGCGGTAGGTCGCCAGGGTCTTGTCGTGGGTGCGCTCGGTGACGGCGCTGTTCTCGTTGTAGGTGTAGGTGGTGGTGTTCTTCAGAACGCCGCCAAGCTTCTCCTTGACCGACTCGATCTGGTTGAGGCCGGTGTAGGCGATGTCCCAGACGTCGATCTTCGCGGTCGGCGAGCGGTCGTCGATCCGGGTGAGGTTGGCGTTGGCGTCGTAGGTGTAGGCGAAGTCCTTCTTCTCCGCATCCGTGTCGCCGCTGTTGTCGCGGACCAGCTTGACGGCGTCGGCGACGACGCTGCCGTTGGCCTCATCCGTCAGGGTGATGGCGTGGGCGTTGCCCGCGGTGAAGGCGAAGCTGCCGAGGTCGACCCAGTCGCCGGTGTTCTTGGTCTGGTCGACGGTGACGACCTGCTGGCCGCCGTCGTGCTTGACCGTGTACTTGGCGTTGGTCGCACTCGCGCCGGCCGGGTATTTGACCTGCACCTTGTAGCTGCCGGGGGTGGGGGTGTTCAGGCCCCAGGTGAAGGAGGACTGGCCGGTTCCGGCGGGGGCGGTGGCGTAGTCGTAGCCGACGAACCCGGACGTCGCCGACGTGGCGAGGGTGGGGCCGACGATGTTCGACGACGAGCCGCTACCGGTGCCGCCGAGGGTCCACGAGCCGACCGCGGTGACCTGGCCGGTGTCGGAGTTGTCGCCGAGGACCACGTCCAGGCCGAGGGGGACGCCGTCGTCGGAGTGGGTCTTGAGCTTGCCGTCGGGGTAGTAGTCCCAGTCCAGCGCGCGCTGGCTGGAGCCGCCCGCCGAGGTGACGGTGCGGTTGGTCTGCAGGCCCAGGTTGTTGTAGTCGTAGGTGGTCTTGATGTCCCACGGGTCGGTGGTGGTCTTCGACCAGCCGTTGTCCCAGTACGACATCGTCGTCACGTTGCGGACGGTCTGCCCGTGCGAGGGCGGAGCGGAGATCTCCTTCAACCGGTGGACCTGGTCGTAGACGTAGGTCACCGAGTCGAGGGTGTTGTACTTCGGGTCGTCCCGGTCGAACGGGTAGACCTCCTCGACCGGCCGGTTCAGCTTGTCGTACTTGGTCTCGGCGATGAAGTCGGTCGGGTCGTCGGTGGTCTCCACGCCGCGCGGGGTGACGACCTTGGTGCGGTTACCGACCTCGTCGTACTTGAACTGCGTGACCGTGTACTTGATCACGCCGTCGGTCTCCGAGTGGGGGACGCGGGTTTCCTCGACGGCGCCGCGCTTGTCTCGGAAGATGAGAGTCTCTTTGAGCTCCTGATCGGTCTGGCCTACGACCAGGCCGTCCAGGTCGTAGCGGGTGCTGGTCTCGAAGCCCGCGGCGTCCTTGACCTTGGTGACCTGGTGGTTGAAGTCGTAGGTGTAGCTCGCCGTGTAGTCACCGGTGTCGGCGGTGTTGTTCTTGCGCGGGTCGACGACCTTGACGGTGTTGCCGACGTTGTCGTACTCGTAGGTGATCTTGTGCTGGTCGGCGTTGAGCACGTCGGTCAGCTGGTAGATCGGGTCGTACACGTAGGTTGTGGTGAAGTCGGCCGGAACTGACGGGGTGAGGTTGCCCTTCGGCTCGGTCTGGGTTTTGAGGTTGCCGGCCGCGTCGTAGGTGAAGCTGGCCTTGCGCTCCTCACCGCTGTCGCTGTCCTTGGGCAGGAACGATTCGGTGAGCTGGTCGGCCTTGTCGTAGGTGGCGGTGGAGACGGCCCCGTTGGGGGCGGTCATCTTGGTGATGTTGTCGTTGACGTCGTAGACCGGCGCCGGGGTGACGATGAATACCGGCGGGGAGGCGTCCTGGTCCTTGGGGACCGTGTTCTCCAGCGGCCGTTTGAAGATGTCGTAGGTCTGGGTGGTCTTCTTGCCGAGCGCGTCGGTCACCGACAGCACGTTGCCGCGCACGTCATAGGCGGTGGTGGTGACGTTGGTGTCGGCGTCGGTGATCTTCTCGGGGTAGCCGGTCGGGTGGTAGTCGCTGTAGACGGTCGGGTTCTTGTTGGCGTCGATCGCCTTGGTCAGCTGCCCGACCGGGTCGTACTCATAGGTGGTGGTGTAGTCGCCGTCCACGGTGGTCGAGGCGACGCCGAGCGGGTCGGTGACCGTCTTCAGGTTGCCCTTGGCGTCGTAGGTGAAGGCCCACTTGCGACCCTCTGACGACGTCTTCCCCACCAGGTCCGCGACGTTCCCGTTGAGGAAGGTCTGATAGTCCAACACGGTGGGGGCGGTACCGTTGGCGTTCGCCTCGGCATCCCAGATCTTTCGCGGGTATCCGGTGTTCTGGTCGAATTCCCAGGAGGTGTAGGCGCCGTTGTCCTCGGTCAGCTTGACCACGTTGTGGTCCGGGTCCCAGGTCAGCGCCGTGGTCTCCTGCTTGGCGTTGAGGATCGACTCGGGCCGCCCGTAGGCGTCCAGCACGTACTTGGTCTCATGTAGGAGCGGGTCGGTGACGGTGGCATGGATCATTCCGCCCTGCGGCCCGTCCGGGTCGACGTAGGCGAACTTCGTCACCCCGCCGACAGGCCGCAGCCGGTCGGTGAGGGTCTCAACCTTCCACAGGTCCTTCGGGTCGACCGGAGCCGTGTAGTACTTCAAGGCGGTGGTGTTACCGCGCGGGTCCTTCACCGCGACCAGCTTGACGTTCTTGTTGCCCTGCAACGCGTCGTAGGTGAACCGGAACGTCTTCGCCTGATCATCACCGGCGCCGTCGACCATCTTGGCCATCAGGCCCTTGTCGGTGTAGGCGAAGGTCACCTTCCGCCCGGCGATGTCAGTGATCGAGGCGACGTTGTCGATGATGTGCGGGTTGGTCAGCTTGGTGTCGTTGACCTCGGCGCCCGCGTCGTTGATGTAGGTGTAGTCCTGACCCTTCTTGTAATAGGTGAGCCGCAGCGTCTCCCTGCTGGCGGCGTCGGTGATGTAGGTCAGGAACTTGGTCGGCTTGTTGTTGGACTTGCGTCGCTCGTAGGTGAACGACATGGTGTTGCCGTTCTTGTCCACGATCGCCGACTGGAAGCCCTCCTCGTCAAAGACGAACTGGGTCCGGTCGGGCTTGGTGAACACCCACTGCCGGGCCGGGTCCTCGGAGTAGCGGGCCGGATCGGCGGAGTCGGCCACTCGCTGCAGGTACAGGTGCACGCCGCGCGGGTGGGTGTAGTCGCAGCTGTTCGGGCGGCACTGCGACACGTCCAAACCGTGCGTGTTCAGCGTCCACACGTGCGTGGTGCCGTCACCGTCGACCAGCCGAACCTGTCCCGGCCAGAACCGGTGGCTGCCCGGAGGGTGGAACTGCAACTGCGAGCCGAGCTTTTGCAGCGTGGAGGTCTGCAGGCTCCAGCCGTAGCCGAGCGAGGCGGTGGAGGTGTCCAGACTGTTGTAGGTCATCCGCGCGAACGTCTGCACACCCCGCGAGGGGTTGGTGAAGGCGTTGTAGTTCCACACCACGTTCCCGGCGTACGGGTTGACCAGCGCGGTCGACCCGGCGCCGGTGTTCTTGCCGGTGTAGGCGTAGAACTTCTCCGACCCCAGCAGGTCGGAGGTGGGGGAGTCGATGCGGATCTGCTGCGGCAGCTCCGGCAGGTGATGGGTGGCCGACTTCCAGTTGTTGGTGACGGTGTCCTGCACGTCCCACACCAACTGCATGCCTTCGGCCTTGTTCGTGCCGTCGCCGCTCACCGTCGGCGCCTTGACGTCCGCGTCCACCTGGACCGACGCTCCCGGCGGCAGGTCGTAGGGCAGCGCCGTCTTCAGCTGGCTGTCCGGGGTGGACACCTCGGTGCCGTCGGGCAGCTTCCAGTGGTAGGACACCGCGGTCGAGGCGGCCGGCCAGGTCTCGCTGGTGGTGTTGGTGACCATCACCGAGATCTGCTTGGTTGAGGTGGTGTCCATCCGCTCCGGCGTCCCCGGCGCGTAGAACGAGCGCACCGCTGCCGGGTCGACGTAGGTAACGCGCAGCTTGGGCCGCAGCAGACTCTCCTCGCCCTCGGAGGCGAGGAAGGAGACCGACTGCTTGGCCGTACCCGCCTCATTGGCGACCTTGACCAGCACGCCGTGATTGCCGGTCGGGGTGGCGGTCCACGCCTTGGCCGCGTCGGTGACCGTCCACCGGCGCCATCCCGGCTGACTCGTCATCCCGGAGGCGCTGCCGAGCACGGCCGCGTCGAAGTCGCCGCCCGGGCTGGACCACGGGCTGTTCCAGGTCGCGGACTCGTCGAACGCCTTGGTCAACTTGTGGACGTCGAAGCTAACCCCTGATCCGGTGCCCGTGGTCTGCCACAGCGACAGCGACGCCTCGCTGATCTGCGCGTCGGCGGGGATCTGGGTGGCGTAGTCGTCGAATTTCACCACCGCGCGGGTGTTGCCCTGAGCGGTCGCGGTGTTGCCCGCCCGCACCCACTTCGCGCCGGAAAGCTGGTCGTGTCCGGTGGTGGGTTCGCCGGAGGTCAGGGTGGTGTCGACGCTGCCGGGCAGCACCTTGGAGATCATGCCGGGCTTGGGCAGCGGCACCCGCAGCTGCTGCGACGGCACGACCTGGCCGTTCTTCAGCACCGCCTCCACCCAGTAGGTGGCCTCGTGGATGTACCAGTCGGCGGCGGCATCGCTCGGGTCGGCGCCGCTGCTGGTGTCCACATACGAGGTGGTCTCCGGCTGCAATGCCGCCACCAGCGTGTCGACGCCACGTCTGGTGGTGCTGGTGTCATAGCAGTCCGAGGGGCAGGTCCGGCGCAGCCGATACTCCACCAGATCATCCGAAGCATCGGCCGGAGTCGGGTCGGCGTAGGGCGTCCACTCCAGCGACGCGCCCACCGACGTCGCGGTGGTCACCGGCTTCAAGCTCACCGACGGCTTACCGAAGGTGACCACCAGCCGCGGGAAGGTCGTCCGGTCGCCGAGCATCCCGTCGCCGCCGAAGACGTCCTCGCTGGCGTGATACGCCACGCCAGCGACCGGGGCGGTTTTCGCCTCGTTGGCCGCCTTCAGCATGATCCCGTGCATCGGCGCCTCGACCGTGGCATACCAGGCGTTGACCATCCCGGTCACGTCGAAGGAATGCCAGCGCGACACCTCACCCGCGTTACGCGTCACCGACGCGGCCACCGTGGAGGAGAAGGTCGGCTGCCGGTTCCACGTCGTCGAACCGATGTCAGTCACCCAGTCGGAGGTGATCTCCCGTGCCTCGATCGTCACCGGCGCCGCATCGCCGAGCGACTGGTCGAAGTACATCTGCAACTGCGCCTGGTCAATACGCGTCCCGATCGGCAGCACGTCGGCGTCCGGCGGGTTGAAGTACATCAGCGATCGCTTCACCCCGGTGGCGGACTTTCCGACCGGCAGCATCCACGAGGAGACGAAATTGCTCGTGGCCGCGCCCGCGTCGACGTAGGTGTCCTGCGTGGCCAGCGACCAGTCGGGCAGGTTGATCGTCGGGTCGATCACCACCGGCCACTTCCGCTCGGGCGCGGCCATCCAGCCGGCGTCCGGGGTGAGGGTGATCGTCGCCTCGCTGCCCTGCTGCGTCACACTCTGGGTGACAGCCTCGGAGTAGCGCTTGCCGTACGGCGATGAGACGTCCGCCTCAGAATCGATCATGAACGGTTTCGGCACGGTGAACACCGGCGTGCCGTCCTCGCCGGTGAAGGCGATCGACCCGTCGGCGTTCTGCTGGGCGGTCACCCCGCCGGTCTTGACGGTGAAGGAGTACGCCGTCCCGGAGGCGGGCGGTTTGGACAGCACGAGGTATTCCTTCACCCCCTCCGGGGTGACCTTGTAGACCAGGTCGGCGCCGTCCCACACGCCCGGGTAGGTGACCGTCGAGCCGTTCACCGCCGGGGACACCTGCTTGGCATCGCCGACCACGCCGAGGGTGAGATGCCGCTCGCCCAGCTTGATCTTGGCGAGCTTGTCGGTCTTGTCGCCGAACCGGCTGGAGAAGCCGGCCTTGTCGTTGCCCTGGACGAACCCGTCCTCCGAGACGGCCTCGATCCGCGTGTCGACGTCCTGCCAGTTGCCGTCGGCGTCCTTGTAATGCACCGGGCGGGTGGACAGCTCCACCTGCGAGCGGCCGTCTTCCAGTTCGTAGACCTTGCCGAACTGCGACCGCTTGCCGGTCTGTTCCTTGACCCGCTTGCCCGGCGGCTGCTTTGCCGCCTCAGCAGGCTTGGCGGCTTGACTGCCGGGCAGGGTGACCTGCTTGCTGCTGGGGCGCATCTCGCCCTGCGGGTCCTCGGCGAACAGCCCGGCGATGCCGCCCGTCACCCAGGAGGCGACCCGGGACACGAATCCTGCCTCGTGGGGGAAGGCAGGAGCCTGTGCGTGGGCCGGCAAGGCCGGGGTCGAGGTGACCAGCAGAACCGGGGTCAGGACGAGCACGGCGGCTCGGCGCAGCCGTCGACCGGCTGACCGGGTGCGACGGGGCGGAGTGGATCGTTGAGATCGATGGATACGGGAGGGGGGTAACACGCGCACGCAAGCTCCGCTCATGAGGAGATAAGCCGGATGTAAAAGCGACCTGATCAAGCCAGAAAACCGCACATTCGGTCAAGATCCACGCATAGTGATCACCAGGGCGAAGCGAACACTTGTTCAATCTCTAGTTGAACCCTCACCTACAAGGGCAAACCGGTCAGGTGGACAGCTCGCTGGACAAGCCGTCAATTGTGACCGTCTGTAAACAACGCTGGTCACGCGTGGAGGGTCGAGATCAAACCGTGATCAACACTCACAGGAAACCCTCAGGAAGATCGCGTCGAATCGGCTTCTGTGCAGGCGTGGCCTGGTGTCTTGATGGGTAAGGCCTTTGGCCATCGACGATATGTCGCAATCGATGCCTCCACGACCAGACGCCCCCACGGCCATCCCGAAACTCGGCGGCAAGGGCTGAGGAACGAAGCCCGCGGCAGTTCCCTGAGTCAACCCCTGCTGCGAAATAGGGGCGCTATTGCTGGTCATGGCCGCAGCATGAAGCGTCTTAGATGCGGTGAGGAGAC
>NZ_JBHZBH010000084.1:0-9928 GCF_042754765.1 Nonomuraea sp. NPDC059194
GCAGACTTTACTCGCCACCTGGACCGGCGCTTGTCACGTCTGCTGCCAGCCGTATTCGCCCCACAACACTTCGTAACCTAACGAAGTACTACTAGTCGCTTGTGCTCGTGGACCACGAGGGTGACGGCGAGACCGGAGGCGCGCATCTCGCCGGCCAGGGCGACGGCCCGCTCGAGTTCCGGCCGGGTCGCGGCGCGGGTGGAGATCTTCTCGGCGAAGACCCGGGCGACGCCTGCGGCCTTGAGCGCATCCAGCTGGGTGTCGAGCGACTGGCGCGCGGTGGAGGCGCGGGCGTAGCCGATGCGCGCGTGCCCGGTCGGCGCGGTACCGGCGGCCGCGGGGCGCGGCAGCTCGGTCCAGGCCGTGCCGGGCTTGCGCACCGCCGGGACCGCCACGGCGAGGGTCTTGGCCAGTGCGGGCACGAGCCGGAAGCGGGCGGTGTGGTACTGCGCGGCCACCCGCCCCCGGCCGGTGCGGCAGGGCGAGCCTGCCGGGACCGACCGCCTATGAAACACCGACCGTTCTGTCCCCGCCGTGCTCTACCGTGGGACCACACCATGGCCAGACGCGTACCGCCGTTCGCCACCGCCCTAAGTGCCCGTCGATGCCAGCCGCGACCGGGTCGGGAGCGGGCACGAGGTACTCAGCGACGGCACGGCGGCACCAGGCGGTCACTTCGGGGGCGTCACCCGCAGGCCGGGATCGAGCGGCCCGCCGGACGACAGCGACGCGACATGACGAAGGGCTCGCTGCTCAGCCGGTACTCATCGTGACCCCTCGAAAGCATGCAACAGGAAGGCCAGCACATCAGCGAGCAGGGCATGTTCCTGCTCTCGGGTCGAGCCGGCACCGTGCCAACCGTGCTCCTCGACACGCAGCAGCACCGGCAGGCCGGAGGACGTGGCCGCCTGCAAGCGGGCGGCCAGTTTCGCCGGCTGCCACGGCGGCACCCGCGCGTCGCGCAGGCCGGCGGTCAGCAGCACTGCCGGGTACGGCACGCCGTCCTCAACCCGCAGGTAGGCATCGGCGATCAGCAGGCCGCGCAGGCCGTCCGAGGTGGCGACGCTGCCGAACTCCGGGACGTTGATCGGCCCGTTCTCGCTGAACTCGGTCCGTGTGGCGTTGGCCGTCGGCACCTGCATCGCCATGGCAGCCCACAGCTCCGGCCGGCGCACCAGCGCGCCGCCGGTGGGGATGCCGCCGGCGCTGGCGCCCTCGCCCAGCAGCCGTCCCGGACGGGTGTAGCCCAGGGCGATGAGGTGCTCGGCGCAGTCGATGAAGTCGGTGATGGTGGCCTCCTTGCGCGGGCCGCGCCCGGCCTCGTGCCACTCCCGGCCGTAGGCGCCGCCACCGCGCAGGTGCGCCATGGCGTAGACGCCGCCGCGCTCGTACCAGGCGAGCATCTCGGGACGGAACTGCGGCAGGTCGGTGACGCCATGGGAGCCGTAGCCGGTGAGCAGGGCCGGGTTGTCGCCGTCCAGCTCCAGGTCCTTGCGGTGGATGACGGTGAGCGGGATCTGTGTTCCGTCCCTCGCGGGCACGTGCAGGATGCGGGCGTGCACGTAGCCGAAGTCGACCGGTGAGCGGGGCGCCAGCCCGGTGTCCTCGAGGGTTTCGCCGTCGTAGCGGTAGAGCCGCGGCGCGTCTGTCCAACCGGCCGCCAGCAGCAGGGCTTCGGGCCGTTCCGGGTGGGTGGTCCACTCCCAGATGGCGCCCTCCACCGGCAGCGGGAGGTCGACGGGCTCGCCGCCGGACAGGGGCGCATGCCGTACCCGATGGACGCCGCCGTCGAGATCGCGCACGAGCAGCCGGTCGCCGACGACCCGCACCGCCTCCACCACGCGCTCACCCGCGGGCACGACCACCCGGGCTTGAGACAGATCTGGTACGGCAAGCGGAACGGCCAGCACGTGGGAGCGGGGCGCGTCCCGATGGGAGACCAGGTAGAGGGTGTCGTGGCTGGTGGCGAAGGCGGTCACGCCGTCCGCCGCGGCCGCTACCTTCCGCCACGGGCAGGTGGCCGGATCGGCGAGCGCGGCTCGTGGCGCCACGTACAGCGAGCAGTCGCTCAGCTGCTCGTTGGTCCAGGGGCCGAGTGCGCTGTGGGAGACGATCGCCAGCATCCACTCGCCGTGCGGCGGCACCACCAGGAAGGGCCGATCCTGCGGGGTCAGCTCGACGTGGGGGTTGAGCCCGCGCGCCAGCACCACCTGGTCCTGCGCCGGGTCGGTGCCCAGCCGGTGCAGGAAGGAACGGCTGTCCAGGCGGCGCTGCTCCGGCGGGGCGCCCGCCGGAGGAGCCACGAAGCGGTGGTAAACGAACGACCGGCCATCCTCCAGCCAGCTCAGGAAGGCGAAGCGCGTCGTGGGCGGGAGCGTCTCCCGGATGGCGCCGGAGCCGGCGTCGATGACCTGGATCGTGCCCTCCTCCGACCCGGACGGGGAGACGGCGCAGGCGATGTGGCGGCCGTCGTGGGAGGGCACGTACCAGTCGATGGCGTGGTGCGCCTCGCCGGGCACGGTGTCCGGGTCGAACAGGACCCTGCTCGCTCCCTCGGGCTCACGCACCATCAGCACGGGTACGCGGGTGTCCGGTTCGCGCGCCAGGTAGAAGATGCTGTCGCCCGCCGGTGTGAAGTTCGAGTACTGCGGGAGCGCGCCGCCCAGCTCGCGGATCCGGGTCAGCAGCTCCTCCCGGCGCGGCAGGGTGTCCAGCTGCTCGCGGGCATGGCTGGCCTGGCCGTCGAGCCAGCGGTGGAACTCCTCGCCGTCCGCCTCCATCCACCGGTAGGCATCGTCGAGCGTGATGCCGTGTTGGACGTCGCGCACCACGTCCACTCGGGCGATCGGGGGGCCGGTGATGTCGCTCATCCGCATGATCATAGGCGACGCTCGCGAAGCCGGGTGAGCTGGTGGCTGCTCTATCAGGACGCCTTGGCCACCGCCTTGGATGCTGATCACTTGCAGCTGGCCGCGACGTGAGTTCGTCCGGGTTGGATCAATCTTGAGACGATCTGTAGTCCGCTTGCAACGGTCCGTTTGAGCGTGCTGCTTCCCGTGCTGTGACAGGGGGCGGTCACGCCAACGCCTCACCCCCGTTGAGGTAGCCGGGAAAGCCGTAGCCGGAGGGCAGCTATGGCCGTAGATCGTGAGCGCCGCGCTGCGGCCGTCGCGCGGCTGACCGCGTTACGCGAGGCTGGCCAGCTGACGACCGAGCATGTCCGGCTGGCCGCCAGCGGCCTGGGCGTGAGCGAGCGCACCATGTGGCGAGCGCTCGAAGACGATCACGCCGAGCTGCGCTCGCCGGGGCCTTCGGCCTACGTCTTGTCCATCACCGATCGCGAGGCCTTCGCCTACTTCCGCGGAAACATCGCCGCCGTCCATCGCGCCCGGGTCGCCGTGGTGAACGGCACGGTGGCCGGGGTCGCGGTGCCGGACTTCCTTCGCGCCGGGTGGAGCGGGGACGCGCCGGTGGCGTTGCGCACGCTGCAGCGTGCCTTCGACCGCGAGCTCACCCCGGCCGAGCGAGCCGCCTGGCGCACCGGCGAGGAGGGCCGCCGCAAGGCCTCGGTGTATCTGACTCGGCCCCGATCCTCGCGCAACCACACCTGGGAGGCCGATCACAAGCAGCTGCCCATCGTGGTGCTGCCGCCGCGCGGTCCGGCGCTCAAGCCGTGGCTGACCACGGTGGTCGACGACGGCACCCGCGCCCTGCTCGGGTGGGCGCTGGCGCTGCCTCCGCACGCCGGCACGGTGCTGACCGCCTTCCATATGGCGTTGGTCTACGACGTCGAGCGCGGCCCGTTCGGCGCCGTCCCGGCGCTGGTGCGCATCGACCGCGGGCTGGAGTTCGCCGCGGGCGCCGTCTACGACGTGCTCGCCGCGCTCTGTATCGACCGGCATCGGCTGCCCTCCCGCAAGGCCTACCGCAAGGGGAAGGTGGAGCGGATCCACCGCATGATCGACGAGACCCTGCTGCGCGCCCTGCCTGGGTTCACCGGCGGCACGCGGGGTTCGCCGCCTGGGCACGCTGGTACAACACCGAACGCCCGCACCGGATGCTGGACGGGCGCACCCCGCTGCAGGCAGGGGAGTCCGACACCGCCCCGCTGTACCGGATCGGCGCCGACAAGCTCCGGCACCTCCTGCTGGCCGCCACGATGCGCACCATCGGCAAGGACGGCATCCGGTTCAACGGCCTGGCCTACATCGCGCCCGAGCTCCAGGGTCGCGGCGGCCAGCGCGTGGAGATCCGCTACATGCCGCACGACGACCGCTTCGTCGAGGTCAACCTCGACGGCCGCCACCTGTGCACCGCGCACCCGGCCGAACGCCTCACCCCCGAGCAGACCGAGGCCTTCCGCGCACACACCCGTCAGGAGGCACGCCGCCTCGGCCAGGAGCGGCGCCGGGCCACCGCCCGAGCCCGCGCCGAACTCGTGCCGCTCACCGAGACCAGCGCGGGCAGCCCGCCAACCGAGTCGAGAATCCTGCCACCCGCCGCCGCGACGGCGGCCTCTGCCCGGACTCGCGATGATCAGCTGCGGCGGCGGGCCAGCACCAGCCTGCTGGGCCTGACCGACCCCACCGACCCCACCGTGTCCGCCCGCGCCCCGGGCGCCCCGGCGCCGCGATCCGACGACGCTCCGCAACCGCGGGAGGATTGATGCCCCGGCACTTCGCAGGCCTGCGCGGCGCCGCCATCTTGCCCACCAACCACTTCCAGCTGGTCGGGCGGATCATCGGCGACCTGGTCGACTTCCAGGCCACCGGGGTCGTGCACGGCCCGGCCGGGACCGGCAAGACGTACGCGGTCGAAGCCGCGCTGGAGGCACTGCGCGACGGCGCCGCCGCCAGCATCGCCACAGTCAGCCTGGCCTTCCCCAGCCGCCCGACGATGCGCCTGGTCGCCGACGAGTTGCTGCGCGCCCTGACCGGCTCCAAAGCGCCCTCCAGCCGCAGCCGCTTTTACCTCACCGCCGCCCTCACCGACCTGCTCACCGCTGCTCCGCGCCTGGTCGTCGACGAAGCCCAGCGCCTGACCGGCGACTGCATCGAACTCCTGCGGCACCTGCACGACCACCCCGACACCCGCTTCGCCCTGCTCTACGTCGGCGGCGACGGCTGCTGGGAAGTTCTCTCGCGCGAGCCGATGCTGCGCTCGCGCGTCTTCCGCCGCCTGCCCTTCCAGGCGATCAAACGCGCCCAGGTACCGACGCTGATGCGCGGCTATCACCCCATCTACGCCGACCGCTCTCCGGAGTACGCCGCCTACCGCGCCCGGCACCTCGAGCTCGAACGCGAGCTGAGGCTGTGTGGCCTCATCCGCGACAAGGGCGTCCCCACCAAGGCGGAGGCCTCCGCCGACGTCCAGTACAGCCTGCGCCTCACCCGAGGCGACCACCTGGGCGACCCCGAGAACCCCTTCGCCGAACCGCCGTGGTGGCGCCGGCCACGCCTCGACGACGGGCAACACCTCCAGGAGCAGCTGTACGGCAGCAGCGACACCGAAGGGGAGCCATGGCCGGATCCATCACCACCGGACTTGTCGTGGCTCGACGACCGGCCTCCTGCAGAGGATCACAGCGCGTAAGCCCCACTACATCAACTTGACGCGAGTCACTGTCACCGACTTGTCGCTCCCGCTGTCACGAACCTGGCGCTCAACAGCAATCTCGCTCCCGCGCCGAAGCGGATGGCACCGCTGTCACCCGCCAGACGGCTGCTGGATGATGACGGCCTGGCGTCGCTCAGGCACTTGATCCAGCCGTTGGAGTCACATCGGCATCACGTCGTCGGCAGGCGTCGGCGATGGCTTCGGGGTCCCAATAGAACGGGCGACATTCGAGCATGCGTCCGTTCCTGACGGTGATCAGTTGCATGATCAAGGTCTCGACTTCCTGGCCGGTGGCACGGGCGCGAAAGCGCACCCGGTTCCGCGCCACCACAGTGTCCTCGTCACCCCAATGCTCCTGCTCCAGGAACTCCATCGACTCCCAGACCTCGCTGAAGCGGGCCAGAAAGCGCTCCATGCCGTCATGGCCGCGCCATGTTCCGGTGCCGGTGAAGGGCAGCCCGGGAGCCTGATGCAAGATCACCTCAGGATCCAGGTAAACGGCGACGTGATCATAGCTCGCCTTACCGAATCCGCCTGCAGCCACATACGCGGCCTCGGCCGCGTAGAACCTCTCCATTACCGTCCAGGCGTCGACCAGTGACTGCTCGTCCGCTCGCGATCCGCCAACGGGATCCCCCGCCACGTCCGTTGTGTTCATGGCACTAGCATCACCGGCTCCGACATGCCTCCGCTGGCGGCAATCAGACCTCCAACCGAACCACGCCTCCCCTGGGCCAAGTCGGAGGATCTCCAAGAGGTGGCGCCCGAACACGCTGACAATTGGTCCCGATTCAGAGTGTCGACGCCATCGGGATGGTTGACGCCCGCGCTCAGGTCAGGGCTGAGCTCAGGTATCGGACCAGCGCCGTCTTCAGCCGCGCCGTGCAGCCGGGCCGCACCCTCGGCCAGCCTGTCGCCGTCGCCGAGCCGTACAGCAGCGCCCAGTAGGCGGGCGCGCGCGTCTTGAACGCCACGCTCTCCTCCACCAGCAGGTCGATCAGCTCGCGCAGCCCAGAACTGCTGCCTGTCGTCGGTGGAGCGGGTGATCAGACCGTCGATCGGGATGCTCGCGTCCAGTGTGCCCGTCGGGGTGAAGCCGAGCAGGCCGGACAGGTCTCCCTGCTGGAAGATCCAGACGATCGCGCCGAACATGACGCCCAGGCTGAGCACGTTCAGCAGCGTCGCCTTGACCGGGATGAGCACGCTGCGCGCCATGAACAGCAGCGACCGGCGACACGACCGCCGCCGTGGCGACGGGGCAGCAGAGCAGCGCGCCGCTGATCACGGTCGCGGGTGGCATCCTGGCCGTCTCGTTCGCCGCGTAGGCGAGCGCGCAGATGTCGTTCGTGCAGATGCTCGGGGTCGGTATGGCGGTGGCGGTACTGGTGGACGCGATCATGCTCAGGGCGGTGCGGGTGCCCGCCCTGATGCGCCTTGCGGGCCCGTTGAAGCGCTAGGCCTCACGCCGCTCTATGCGTACTTGTCGCCCACCTCGTCGCGGATGGGCGCGGTGTCGTAGATGATCGTCATGCGCGCTATCCGGGGCAAGGTGACGTCGTCCTCGGGTTGCGGGGCGAAGTCGAAGATGTCGCAGCAGTCGAAGGTGATGACCGAGCCGTCCTTCAGCGTCCACCGGTAGCGGAAGTAGGCGGCCACCCGCGGCTCGGTGAGGCTGGCGAAGACGTCGATCGGCGTGATCTCGCTGTTCTGCGATGATTCGGCGAGTTTGGCGAAGAACGCGGCCGCCCCCATCCGGCCGAGGAAGGGCGAGATGACCTCGCCCTCGGGCGCGAAAAGCTTGACGATCTCGCGGGTGTCCCCCGCGTCGAGGGCGTGCAGGTACCGGCGGACGATGTCGGCGCGGGAGTGGACGGGCATCGCGGGCCTCACGAGTCGGATGGAAATTGGTTTGGCCAAAACTATCCGGCACGCGGTGCGCACGCTGGAGCGGGAGGGGCTGATCGAGCGGCGAACGGGTCCCGACGACCGGCGCGCGGTGCTCGCCCTCGCGACTGAGCAAAGCGAAATATTTGTCAGGACATTCTGACCTCGCTAACCTGATCGCATGACCGCGAACCTGGCGATCGACCTGGACCGCTCCAGCCCCGTCCCCCTGTACTTCCAGGTAGCCGAGCAGATCGCCGAGGCCATCAGGCGTGGCGACCTGGCCCCCGGCTCCCGGCTCGACAACGAGATCCTGCTCGCCGACCGGCTGGGCCTGTCCAGGCCGACGATCCGCCAGGCCATCCAGTACCTCGTCGACAAGGGCCTGCTGGTCCGCAAGCGCGGCGTCGGCACCCAGGTCGTCCATGGCCAGGTCAAGCGCTCGGTGGAGCTGACCAGCCTCTACGACGACCTGCGCCGCGCCGGCCAGGAGCCCGCCACCCAGGTCCTGGCCCTCGAACCGCGTCCGGTCGATGAGCAGGTCGCCCAGGTCCTCGGGCTGTCCCCCGGCGACGAGGCCCTCTATCTCGAACGGCTCCGCTTCGCCTCGGGCGAGCCGCTGGCCCTGCTGCACAACTGGCTGCCCGTCGGCCTGGCCCCGCTCACCCCCGAGGGCCTGCAGGGGCGCGGCCTGTACGAGCTGCTGCGCGCCTCCGGGGTCCGCATGCGCGTGGCCAACCAGCGCATCGGCGCCCGCGCCGCCTCCGTCACCGAGGCCAAGCTGCTCGACGAGCGCAGGGGCGCGCCGCTGCTGACCATGGTCCGTACCACCTACGACGACCAGGGCAAGGCCGTCGAGCACGGCTCACACGTCTACCGGGCTTCGCACTACTCCCTCGAGGTCACCCTCATCGAGCGCTGAGGCCCTGCTCGCCTTCCTCTTGACGTACCAGGTGGTGCCGATGCCGAACAGCACGGCCGCCGCCAGCCCCACCCAGGAGAAGCCCTTCAGCCACTTCTCGGCGACGATGCCCAGGTAGTAGATCACCGCCGTGGTGCCGCCCGCCCAGACGATGCCGCCCAGCACGTTGGCGACCAGGAACTTCCAGTACGGCATGCGCAGGGCTCCCGCCAGCGGCCCCGCCAGGATGCGCAGGAGGGCGATGAACCGCCCGAAGAACACCGTCCACATGCCGTAGCGGTGGAAGTAGTGCTCGGCCTTGGCGATGTGGGGCGGCCCGAAGTGCTTGGGGAAGCGCCTGCCGAGCCGGTCGAACAGCGGCTTGCCGCCCCTGCGGCCGATGCCGTACCCGATGGAGTCGCCGACGATCGCGCCCACGCTCGCGCACACGCCCACCCAGACGGGGCTGACCACGCCCTTGGCCGACAGCAGGGCCGAGCTGACCAGCACGATCTCACCGGGCAGCGGGATGCCCAGGCTCTCCAGCCCGATCACCAGGCCCACCAGCGCGCAGATCCACACCGGCGAAATCGCCTGCAGCCACTCGTCGATATGCATCCGGCCACCTTAGTCAGTCGGCCGCCCTCGCCAGGCCGGCAAGCCGGGGCGGTGAGCCGGGGCGGTGAGCCGGGGCGGTGAGCCGGGCCGGTGAGCCGGGCCGCTGAGCCGGGCCGCTGAGCCGGGGCGGCTACCCTGTAAAAGGGCCTCACCAGGCCGACCACCTGCGACGATTGCCGACCGAGGGAGCAGCTGATGATCGACAAGGTCGCGTGGGTCCTCCTGGAGGACGGCAGGCTGCTGGGCACGCGTTCCCATGGCAAGGACGCCTTCTACCTGCCGGGCGGCAAGCGCGAGCCGGGCGAGAGCGACATCGACGCACTCGTGCGCGAGATCGCCGAGGAGCTGACCGTCGCGCTCGTGCCCGACACCTTCCACCATGTGGGCACCTACGAGGCGCCCGCCCACGGCCGGGCCGACGCCACCGTGCGGATGACCTGCTACACCGCCGACTACGTCGGCATGCTCAGGCCCAGCGCCGAGATCGCGGAGATCGCCTGGCTGACCCACGGCGACCGCCATCGCGTCTCGGCCGCCAACCGCCTGGTCCTCGACACCCTGCACACCCAGGGGCTGCTCATCCCCTGACCGTCGTCAGCTCGCCCGAGATCAGCATGCACAGCGTGCCGAACACCTCCGCAAGGTCGACGCGGTCAGGCGCGAGGTCACGCTCGGGCGTCGTCGCCTCCACGATGACCCGCACCCTGGAGTTCGACTCCGGCTGGCGCAATCTGCGCGAACAGGCCGCGCAGGGCGACCCGTGGGCCTTCGACATGAACGCTCAGCAGCAGTCCCACCACAAGGTCAGCGTCAAGGGCTAGTACTACATAGCTAGATCGGGATGAGTTGAAGGCGCAGGCGCTGCCTAAAGTGGTGCCTGCGCGCTGCGGCCTGGTGGCTCCTGCGATG
>NZ_JBHZBH010000085.1:0-9678 GCF_042754765.1 Nonomuraea sp. NPDC059194
GTGCTCGGCACCGGAACCCGGCTGTTCGACGAGAACACCGGTCGCCTGCCGGTCAAGCTGGTCGATTCGACCACCTTCAAGTCCGGTGTCGTGAATCTGCACTACCAGCCCGCCTGAGAGACGCGATAGCCGGGCCTGACGGCTCAAGGATGCGATGGGTGGAGACCGCCGGTGCCGAACCCGCCCGCGTGTGCGTGCACGGTGCCGGAGCGCAGGCGACGGCGTACTTCACCTACGTGATGACCCGCGCTGATCTACGGCCTGGCCTGGCGCGGTGAGGCGGAGAACGACATGATCCGCGCCTTCGCCCAGGTCGTCCGCGATCTCGGCACTCTCTGGCGAGCAAAGACGGCCGGGCCCCTGCAGGGACCCGGCCGCCCTCCTTTCAGGGGTACGGCACCGCCTACGCCTCGGCCGAGGCGCGGACGCGGGCCGACAGCACGGCCAGCCACACCAGCCCCAGCCCCGCCCCGGCGGTGAACGCCATCACGCTGGCCGAGGAGCCGGCGAACCCGGCCAGCACGCCGACCGGCACGAGCCGGCAGGCGATCGCCCACCCGCGCTCACCCCGGGCGGCGAAGTGTCGGCCCATCACCACGAACGCCGCGCACAGCGACAGGAAACCCACCATGGCGCCCGCCATGTGGATGCCGCCTTGGGTGCTGAGCACCGCCGCCTGATGGCCGGCGTCGGGGAACCCCGCCCCGGGATCGGCGCTGAACGCTGCGCTGACCAGGAACGACGCCCCGAACACGGCCACCAGCCGCGGAGCCCAGGTGCCACCGGGACCGCCGTGCAGCGCCCGGCGCAGCCCGATCGATCCGGCGATCGCCAGACAGGCGGTGATGACGAAGCTGGTCACCTGGATCCAGCCCAGGTCCCCCAGGCTGAGCTGGCTGATGGCGTTGCGGGTGAAGTCGAAGGGCTCGCGGGTGAGCCCCTGGACCAGCGCCACGCCCAGAAACCACGGGCCCGCGGCGATACCGCAGGCCAGAAGAATTCTCGTCATCGCTGATCAGGCCGGCTGGTAGGTCAGGTCGAGCACGCCGGTGCCGAAGGTGACCGATCGGGTGAGCTTGAGCGGCACCTGGCGGGGGCCCTTTGACGACATCCGCCCGTGGGTACACGCGCCCGAACTCGTCCTGGACGCAGTGGTGGATCGTGCAGCGGCGGCCGTCCAGCAGCCCGGCGCGGCCGAGCGCGTCGACCCCCGCGCACACGCCGGCGACCGTGCCTGACGCGTGGTGTTCGCGCAGGCGGCGCAGGGTCTGCCTGGGCGGCGGGCGGGTCGGGCCACGCCAGCCCGGCACGATGATCAGGTCGTCGGCTGTCAGACGCGGCCAGTCGGTCGTGGGTCGCAGCATCAGTCCCTGCGCGCTGGCGACCTGGCTTTCCTCGGCGACATAGGTGATCGTGTGGGGATAGCCGAGGTCATCGGCGGTGGAGAAGACCTGGGCGGGACCGGCCACGTCGAGAAGGTGCACCTGCGGGATCAGCAGGAAGAGGACCAGGGACACGGCCGGGTTCTGCTCCTGACTCCGGGTGGGCCGGTCAACGGTCCTGATGGCGGCGAATCGGCAGGCAGGGCCTCGGTGATGATCGACTCGCCGCCGGGACCTCCGCCGGCCTGGCGCGCCGCCCGACGCGGCTTCGTCACCGGCTCCGATGGCGCCGCCGACGGCAAGCCATGTACGTGAACCCGAACTCTCACCGCGCCTATGCCTCGGCCATCGACCGCACCGTGGCCGCGCTCGGGATCGCCAAGGTCACCGAACACCCGGCACCCCGCAGCGAGGTTAAGGGCGCCCTTACTTCTTGGCGCAGAGCTTGGCCTCGATGACGCCGAGGGCGCCGCCGATCGCGTTGTTCCAGTCGCCGTTGGTGTTGACGGCGACCATCTGCTTGCCGTCGCGGCTGGCCATCAGGTACGTGTAGGTGCCCTGGATGTAGCCGGCCACTCCGTAGGTCGTGACGCCGCAGGACAGCTTCTGGGAGAAGACGCCGGTGCCGTAGTGCGTGTTGGGGATCCACAGGTTGCCCGTGGTGTCGACCATGTGACCCCACATCTCGTCCTGCTGCTTCTTCGGCAGGAGCTTGCCGGTCAGTAGCGCGTTGACGAAGCGGCTGAGGTCGGAGGTGGTCGAGACGATGTTGCCGGCGGCCCAGCCCCAGGAGGGGTTGTAGTCGCGCAGGTGGTAGACCTTGTCCTCGGGCTTGGCCGTGGTGCTGAGCTTGGAGTAGAGCTCGGGGTGCGACCCGCGGATCTTGGTCTCGTTCTTGCCCGGCATATAGGTGCTGCCCAGGCCGAGCGGGCGGATGATCAACCGCTTCATCTCGTGGGCCAGGGTCTTTCCGGTGGCCTTCTCGACGATCAGGCCGGCGAGGTAGTAGTTGGTGTTGGAGTACCACCAGCCCTCACCCGGCTTGCGGCCCTTGTAGGGGCCCTTGGCGAGGGTGTGCTTGACCAGCTGCTCCGGCTTCCATTGACGATGGCGGTACTTCAGGAACTTGGGCGTGTCGTAGATGCTGTTGAGGGGTTCGAACAGGTAGGGGTTGTCCAGGCTGCTGGTCTGGTTGAGCAGCATCCGGACGGTGATCTTGCTGCCGTCGTTGCGGTTCTCGTCGACCAGGCTGGGCAGCCACTTCTCGACGGTGTCGTCCAGGCTCAGCTTGCCCTCGGCGGCCAGAAGCAGCACGGTGGTGGCGGTGAAGGCCTTGGTGGCGCTGCCGATCCGGAACCGCTCGCCCTTCTCGCGCTTGCGACCGGTCTTGGTGTCGGCCACGCCTGCCGTACCCCACCAGGTCTTCTTGCCGTCACGGACCTCGGCCACCATGCCGGGGATACCGCTGGCGGCCACGACCTGCTCCAGCGCCTGCTGGACACCGGCCCGGTCAGGCGCCTTTTCCGCCGTCGCGGCTCCGGCGCTCCCGGCGATCACGCTGGCGGCAAGGGCGAGGGAACCGGCAACGCGGACAGTGGTCTTCATCAGAGTGCTTCCTTTCCAGAAGTTCAGGCAGAAACGGGGGTACTGGCGGCATGGGCGCCGACCTGGCGGCCGCGCAGCAGGATCAGAGCGAGTACGGCGGCGCCCAGGACGCCGGCGGCCGCAGCCAGGGAGGTCGAGGACATGGCTGAGGCGTACGCCTCGCGGGCGGCGGCGGCCAGGGCGGGGTTGGCCACGGCCTCGGCGATGGAGGTCGGGGAGCCCGCGGGCATGGCGGCGGTGAAGCTACCAGTGGCGAGGCTGCCCAGGGCGGCCACGCCGAGCGCCGCGCCGGCCTGCTGGATGGTGTCGTTCAGCGCCGAGCCGACACCGGCCTGCTCGGCGGGGATGGCGCCCATCAGCGCGGCGATCGCGGTCGGCATCGCCAGGCCGGCGCCGGCGCCGAGGACGAACTGGCTCACGGCCACCATGACGAAGGCGCCGGAGGTGGTGGCCAGCAGCGCGAACCCGGCCGCCATGACCAGCATGCCGAGGACCGCGGTCAGCTTGTTGCCGAGCTTGGCGCCCAGGCCGGCGCCGACGCCGTTGAAGATGAGCGAGGCGATGGCCAGCGGGATGAAGGCCAGACCGGCCTGCGTCGGCGTGTAGCCGAGGACGAACTGCAGGTACTGGGTGAGGACCAGCAGCAGGCCGCCGTTGCCCACCTGCACCAGCGTCAGCGACAGGCTGCCGCCCGCGAAGTCGCGGTCGCGGAACAGCTTCAGCGGCACCATCGGGTACGGCGTGCGCAGCTCCCAGCCGATGAAGGCGGCCAGCGCGACCACGGCGACGCCCAGTGAGATCCAGTTGATGCCGTGGGCGAACTCATTGATCGTCCACACCAGGGCGACCATGCCGACCATGGACAGGATCGCGCCCAGGGGGTCGGGCTTGACCTGCGGTCCCTTGGACTCGGGCATCAGGGTGCCCGCCGCGAGGATGGCCAGGACCGCGATCGGGACGTTGATCCAGAAGATCGACTCCCAGCCGTAGGAGGCGATCAGCGCACCGCCCAGGACCGGTCCGCCGACCAGGCCGAGCATGGCGACCGCGCCCCAGCCGGCCATGGCCTTGCGGCGCTCGTTCTCGTCGGCGAAGACGGTGATCATGATGGACAGGGTGCTGGGCATGACCAGCGCGCCGCCGATGCCCATCGCCACGCGGGCGGCGATGAGCTGGCCTGGGCTGGTGACCAGGGTGGCGGCCAGGGAGGCGAGTCCGAAGAGGGCCAGGCCGATGACCATGATTTTGCGCCGGCCGTACCGGTCGGACAGGGAGCCGGCGGTCAGCAGCAGTCCGGCGAAGACCAGCATGTAGGACTCGAGGATCCACTGCATGTCCTGGGCGGTGGCGCCGAGGTCGGCGGCCAGCGACGGGACCGCGACGGTCAGCGCCATGTTGTCGACGACCAGGACCAGCGTGCTGAGACACAGCACGACCAGGATCAGCCAGCGGCGGGGATTGGGGTTCACGAAAGCCTCCTGCGAATGATGTTCTCGCGATGCGAACACTGTACGCGAGGGGAATGGTGCGTGCAACTGCGAACGATGTTCCGCGCTGGTGTCAGCCCTTGGGATCGGGTGAGCTGCAGCACCCACTCGCCCCACGGCTCGTGGTGCAGTGGGACGGTGATGGGAGCACCCTCCGCCCGCAGTCGCGCGTACTCGGCGGCGATGTCGGTGACCGCGAACGACACGATGACATCGGCGAACCCGGAGCCGGGCGGCGCCTCGGGCGAGCGCTGCAGCAGCAGAATGTCGGCCGCCCCGTCATCACGGCTCAGCGCCACGAACACCTCGCGAAAGCCCAGGTGCCCGGTGAAGAACCGGCTGGATGCTGCCACGTCGCCCACGTTCAGCTTCCTTGTGTCGCATCTGGCGGCGGACGCAAGCATTCAGCCTGAGCACAGGAGGAACATCGGCCGATCATGCCGTTAAGCGTTTTCGACGAGGTGGGAGTGCGGTTCGTGCACGAGGTGCATCCGTCCGAGATCGCCTACGACCACGTCACCACCCAGCGCGCGCTGGAGGCCCTGGGCAGGCGGCCCGCCTTCGGGCTCAACTGGGACCCCTCGACCCCGTCGGGTTATCCGACCGGATCTACCACGTCGACTGCAAGGACACCGGAGTCCGCGTGGGCGAACCTGCGGCGCGGCTGGGACTTCTCCATCAAGCGGCTCAACGCGATCACCCCGCCGGCGGCGGCGTTCGACGCGGCCTTCTCCACGGAGTAGCCCGCCCTTGCGGAGGAGCGGGCACCAATCCGACTGTCATGCCGTACGCATGCGCGCACAGTGTGCGCTATGCTGGGTGCCGGAAGAGAGGAGCTCACATGCCGGCACCTGACGACCAGTCCATCCCCTCGGTGTGGGCACGGCCCCGCAAACAGCGCGAGCAGCCCACGCTCAGCCGCGATTCCATCGTGACCGAGACCATCAGGCTCCTGGACGCCGAAGGCGTGGAGAACCTCTCCATGCGCCGCCTCGGCCAGCGCCTCAACGCCGGAGCCACCTCCCTCTACCGGCACGTCGCCAACAAGGACGAGCTCATCGAGCTCGTCGTCGACGAGGTCTACGGCGAGGTCCGGGTGCCCGACCCCGACGACCCCGCGGGCTGGCGGGCCGCCATCGCCGAAGGCGCCCACAGCCTGCGCGCCATGATCCTGCGCCACCCCTGGGTGGCCGCCGTCCTCGGCCAGGTCGGCCTGGCCTCCCTCGGACCCAACCTCATGCGCCAGTCCAGCCGCATGCTCGCGCACTTCAGCCAGGCCGGCTTCCAGGGCGGCGAGGCCGGCCAGGCCATGGACACGCTCATCGCCTATGTCATCGGCATGACCACCAGCGAGGCCGCCTACCTGTCGATGATCGCGCGCAGCGGCAAGACCGAGCAGGAGTGGATCGCCGGCCTCCGGCCGCTCACCGAGCAGGCCGTGCGCGACGAGCCGATGCTCACCGACCTCTACGCCGCGATGCAGGAGGAGGACCCGGCGAAGACGCGGGACGCGAACTTCGGCTACGGGCTGGAACGCGTCCTCGACGGCCTGGCCGTGCGCCTCGGCCCACAGGGCTGACGCCTCACGGCCGGCGGCCTGGCCGCGCGCCCCCGTCGGCGAGGAGGGTGGGGGCGCGCCACCTGAAACGTCCGACGCCGCACGCACGACATGCTTCGGCCGTATCCGCCCGGTGCCAATGATCAGACAGGACGGGCTGTCGGCCCAGATCAGCGAGATCCTCTCGTACCAGTCGCGCAGGCGTTCCAGCGCAGGCTTGGCGCCGTCGCGGCCCTGGACGCTGGCGGCGGTGACGATGACGACCAGCAGCAGGCCCAGGGTGTCCACGACGACGTGCCGCTTTGTGCCCTGCACTTTCTTGGCCGCGTCGTATCCGCGGGAGTCAGTGGCTACATTCTCGGCCGCCCGCAGCGACTGCGAGTCGATGATGCCTGCGCTGGGTTCGGCTTGGCGTCCTTCGGCGAGCCGGAGGTGTTCGCGCAGGTCGTTGTGGAGGGCGTAGAGATCGCCGTCGGTCCACCAGCGAGTGAAGATCGCGTGGACGGTGCGCCAGGGCGGGAAGTCGGCGGGCAGATTGCGCCATTTGCAGCCGTTGTCGACTTCTCTGAACTATGGAGCCGTTCCGTCCCAAAGCCGTTGATCTGCAGCTCTCTGAGACCGAATTGGTGATGCCAGAGGAATGACAGCGAGATGTTCCGGAGAGCGAGAGCCGCTCCGCCTGCCGCCTCAGTACTGTGACTTCGCATGACCGACACCGAGATCGAGATCACCGCAGACCTGGTCCGCGACTTGCTGCAGGAGCAACATCCAGATCTTGCAGGGCTGGCCATCCGCGAGGTGGCGGGCGGCTGGGGCAACCAAATGTGGCGTCTCGGGGACGAGTTGGCCGTGCGCATGCAGCGCATGGACCCTACCCCGGAGCTCCAGCTCAAGGAGCGGCGGTGGCTACCTGTGCTGGCCCCGCGCCTGCCGCTCCCGGTGCCGACCCCGGTGCGGTTCGGCGAACCGTCCGAGCGCTTCCCCAAGCACTGGACCGTGATGACGTGGGTTCCCGGCGAGCCGCTGGACCACGGCTCGATCAGCCGCGACGCCCACGCGGCCGACACGCTGGCGGGCTTCCTCAGGGCGCTCCATGTGGAGGCGCCCGCCGAGGCCCCGGCCAGTTCGGACCTCGGCGCTCACCCCAAGAGGTGCACGGGCGGCTTCGAGCAGTTCTTGCAGGCCATTGACCCCGACGCCGTCGGCGATGTCCGCGCCGTCCGGGCCGTCTGGGCCGATGCCGTCGCGGCCCCCGAGTGGGAGGGCCCGCCGATGTGGCTGCACGGTGACCTCCATCCCGCGAATGTCGTCGTCTCGGACGGGACGCTCACAGGCGTGATCGATTTCGGTGCCTTGTTCGCCGGCGATCCCGCGTGGGACCTCGGCGCCGCGTGGGTGCTGCTCCCCGCGGGCGCGGCCGCACGGTTCTTCGACGCGTACGCGCACGCGGACGAGGCAACGATCCGGCGCGCCCGCGGGCTGGCCGCTATGAAGAGCCTCTTCCTGATGCTCATGGGGCAGAACGGAGATCGGGACCTTCCCGGCGGCAAGCCGAACTGGGGACCTGCCGGCCGGGCGGCACTTGATCGTGTTTTGAAGGGCGTTTGATGCACGCTTCTTGAACTTGTTCTCGATCTTGGTTGAGGGCCATGTGGCAGCCCACCTTCGTGGGGTTCATCGATCACCACGCGTGGTGGGGATGCCAAGGTCCACGGCCGTATGCTGCCCGTGGCCCCGATCGGGCTGGCGGAGCTTCTCCTCGGCGCCAGCCAGGCTGACCTGAGTCCTTCAACCTCGCCGAGCGTCAGACCTTCCGGTGGTGACGGGGCTTCGATAACTGCCGTTACTACCGGAAGGTAGCTCTATGTCGCTGAAGATTCGCGCTACGTCGCCATTTTCGCCCATTTAGCGGACTCAAGGATCAGTTGTACACGGGCACTCAGTGGGGCCGGGGAAGGCCCAACCTCTCTCGGAGGTCTGTCAGCCCTCGCGTGCGTTCCTCATCGCGGCTGTCCTCAACATGGGTGTGGAGCGCGAGCACCAGCCTGCGGCCGCGCTCGTACCGTTCATCGCTCCACGTCTTCAGACGCTCCAGACCCGCGTGTACCGGTCCGAACGTCGCGGGGAACAGATACAGGCCGATGTCGACGAGCGCGGGATTGCTGACCTCCGTCTGGTAGCGGGCGGACTCGAAGGGCTCCCGCACCACCTCGCCCTCACTCACACCGCTGCGCTCCACCTGGTCGTAGACGAGGTCCAGCCACGTATCGCCCGCCAGCAACTCGCCGAACCGGACGGCGACCCATGGGTGCAGCCCCTTGCTCCCTCCCCTGGCCGGGTGGGACTCCCCGTGCGCGTATTGGAGCACCTCGCCCGCCTGCTCCTTCGCGTCCCGGCCGATGAGGATGTGCCCCTCTAGATGGGCCGCATAGCCGGCAAACAAGCCGTCACACATCTCTCGTGCGTACGTCAGCGGCCCGAGAGCCGCGGTCTGGTCGCCGCTCTGGAGCAGCAGGTTGCCGAGGAGGAGGCTGGCGACATCCCCGATCTCGGTGCCCTTGCGGACCTCCGCGGCCTGCTCGAATCCATCCTGGGCCGCGCCCAGGTCGCCGGTGAGCTGGGCCGCGAGGCTCTGGAGGAGCGCTCGGTCCGAAGACGACCTGAAGTCCGGGGTGAGCATCACGGCGGCCAAGGGGCCCAGCCAGGGGTCCTCTCCTGCGGCCACCTGCTCCAGCCACCCTCGGCAGGAGCCGTCCAGGCCGTTCTCGCTGAGTTCGATGCCCGCCAGCGCCATGGCCGCATGCCCGGACACGGCGGTACGTCCCGCGCCGGCGATCGTGGTCAGCAAGGCACGAGCCGCCGGGACGTCACCCGCCCTGTACGCCGCCAGCCCGCGTTCGACCTCGTCCGGCACCGGACTCAGGGGATCGGGAGGAAGCGGAAGGGGCCATCCGTCGGAGCCCAGCAGAGTTTGATCGGCCATGTCGCTGCTTTCGCGTGGGGGAGCGTTCCCGCGCGAGCATCTCACGAGCGGCCGACACTTGATCGCGAGAACTCGGCAATTCGCCGGAAGCAGGTGTCACCTTGTGAGGCTCCGCTGAGCCTGGGCTTCCTGTTCGGCGAGCCGATACCTTAGCCATAGGGCCCGGGGTCACCGCAGGTCAGATCCCACATGCTCCCCTGCTGGGCTCTCCCGCGGGCCAGGGCGTGCGCAGTTCGAACACATCAGAACGACACCCCACGCCAAGCCCGGTCCTCAGGACCAAGTAGCGCGTTTCGTTCCGATGCAGCTCAACCCTGGCGCACCGCCGTCCCCTCTTACCTACTCGTCGAACGTATGCTCGCCTGCCGCCACGGCACTCGGAGATGGCAGCGCGGCAGCGAGCCGCTGGAGTTCCTCTGCGCGTCTACGCCAAGTGCGTGCATGGGCAGAGGGACGAGGCTATGAGGTGAATCTGGGAGGCGACCAAGCGCTGAAAAACGTGGCCGCGTATTTGCCGTGAGTGGCCGGAGATCGCCGTAGGAAGCCGTAGACAACCGGAGTGAACAAGAGAGGCGGGGCCCCCCGGGTACGCGGGGGGGGGGCCGCGAGTCGCAGGGGGGGGGGTTTTAACAAAAACGAACCCCCCCCGCAACACCGAAGCAC
>NZ_JBHZBH010000086.1:0-9079 GCF_042754765.1 Nonomuraea sp. NPDC059194
GCACAACGACAAGACCGGCCAGCCGATCAAACGGTCTCTGATCCCCTACGACCACTGAACTTGACCAGACCCCTTGGACTCATTCATCTAGGCGGCCGGTCCGCCGGAGTAGTCCAGGGCGAGCATGCCGGCCAGATCGCGCAGGCATTCCTCGAAGACGGGCTCCAGGTCGCTGTAGGCGAAGTCCAGCTGGTGCAGCACTTCCATGCACAGCAGGCCGTACAGCCGGATCCAGCACGTCAGGAACACGTGCGCGGCCTCAGGGGCAGCCGTCCGTCGATGGCGGCCGAGTAGGCGGCCAGCTGCTCGCGCAGCGACCCGGGCAGATCGGCCAGGTCGGGCACCGGAAACGGCCGCGTCCGCCATACCTCGACCGTCAGCTCGAAAAGGACCTGCTCGAAACGCAGCGCCGCCTGGTGGCGTACCGAGTCCGGCTGCCGGTTGGGCGGGGCGATGGGGGAGGCGAAGATCCAGCCGAACTCGGCCGGATGGGTGATCGCCCAGGCGCGCATGGCGCGGCAGACCGCCAGCATCCGCTCGCCGACCGGCGCGTCGGCGCGGGCGTCGCGGGCCTGCTCCATCGCGGCGGCCAGCTCGCGGAAGAAGCCGGCGGTCACCGCGCCGACCAGCTCGTCGTGGCCGGCGTAGTAGTGCTACCCGGGACCCCGTCCTGCAGCGCCGCCCGGGCTGGTCGTGCGGATCCGAGTGCTCAAGCGCTCCGGCTCGCTTGGCGGGCCAGCCATTGCGACCGTGAGATCGCGTACTCGACCTCCCCGAGCTCACTGCCGGGAAGCGGTTCATCCCACTCCATGTGGAACGTCCGAATGTGTTGCATGCCGACCGCCGCCATCGTCGCACGGGAGCCGGCGTTGACCGCCATCGTCTCGGCGAAGATGCGCCTCAGCCCAAGGTCTGCAAACCCGTGCCGCACCAGCTCACGAGCTCCCTCGCTGGCCAAGCCCTTGCGCCAGTGCCGACGCAGGAGCCGGTACCCAAGCTCGGCCTGCCCCTCCACCGGGCCTTGGTCGGCGCGCGCCGGGGGTTCCAGGATCCACCAGCCGACGAACTCGCCGTCGACGAAACCAGCCCAGAACCCGAGCCCCGCAACACGGCCGGCAGCGGCGAGCCGACGACGATGGTAGTCCTCGACCTCCTCACGGGTACGCGCCCGGCCCAGATAACGCATCACCTCGGGATCGGAGTCGAGTTCGATCTCGTGCTCGAGGTGCTCGTCGGACAGCGGGACGAGCAGGATACGGCTGGTTCCCAGCGTTGCCTGAGACATGGCCGCCATTGTCGCACTGCCCGATACCGACATGAGCCGGGCCACGTCCCAGCCGGTGGAGCGGGGGAGTCGGGCGTCGCCCATGCCGCCCCCATCAGCGCAGAAAACGAGTCAGCCGAGAGCGTCGAGCAACTCCCGCTCACGCCGGGCGCTCAGACCGGAACGTCGTACCCGGTCCAGGCCCTGCTCGCGTTCCCACAGCAGCGTGTCGGCCAGCAGCTCGGCCCGGGGCCGATGACGCAGCCCCGCCGCGCGCGCCGCCGACCCGTTGCGGGCCGACATCGCCTCCCAGCCCGGCTCGACCAGCCACATCGGCAGCGACTCGGCCCCCATGTACTCGGCCACGCCGCTCGCGAGCAGCCAAGCCGAGTCGGCGGTGACCACCGAACCGGCGTGCCCGCCGACAGCGCGGCACAGCTCGATCCACTCTCCGAACGCAACGACCGGACCCACGGCGTCGTACGTGCCGACGGTCCCCTTCTCAGCGGCGTCGAGCAGCCAGGCGGCCAGATCCCGCACGTCGACCGTCTGCGTCGGCATCGCCGGCGCATCGGGAACCAGCATCGGCCCCTGCCGGTCGCGTGCGGCACGGGCCACCCAGTAGCCGGAGCGCCCAGTGTGATCGCCCGGCCCGCCGATGAGTCCGGCGCGCGCGATGAGCAGACGCTCACCCACGACGGCCTTCGACGCCTGCTCACAGGCGGCCTTCGCCTCGCCGTACACCTCACGGCCGACCTCGCTGCGGTCGGTCGGGGCGAGCAGGGCCGCCGACTCGTCGGCGTCCAGCGTGTCATGGCAGGCGTAGGCGCTGACGGACGACACATACGTCCAATGCATGGCCGTTCCGCCCAGCGCGGCGAGCGCCTCACGAACGAAGCCCGGCTGCCACGACACCTCGATGACCGCATCCCACTCGCGGTCGAGCAGCGGTTCGTACGCCGAAGGATCACGCCGGTCGGCGGCCACCAGCCTCGCTCCCTGCGCGACGTCTCCGCTGTGGCCGCGCGCAAGACACGTCACCCGATGCCCGCGCTCGATCGCCTGCCGCGACACCTGCCGGCCCACCCATGCTGTTCCACCCAGAACCAGGATCTCCATCCCGACACCCAAGCACGGCGAACACGAGCCCCTCAGGCGGGTTCACCAACAGCGCACCCGGCTCGCGCCCGGTGCCGCCGTACCGCGTCGCGGTTGGCGCACCGCTGGGAGCAGTAGCGCTGCCGCCCGGTGCGTGAGGTGTCGGCGAAGATCACGGCGCACCCGGTCACGGCGCACCGCCGCAGCCGGTGCATGCCCCGCCCCGCCAGGTGCAGCGCCGTACCAACCGAGATCAAAGACAACAACACCGAGCCGAGCGGCTGCCGCTCGGCTCGATAGTGCAGATGCCAGCCGTCGCCGGCATGGTCGGTCAGCCGCGGGTAGGCCGCGGCCGCCGCCAGCATCCGGTTGACCAGCTCGGCCCGCTCACGCTCGTCGCAGGCGTCGACGACCTGCTCCCACGCCCGCAGCGCGGCCAGCGTGCGGTCCAGATCCTGCGGCGTGACCGGGCGCTCCAGCACCAGCCCGGCGGCGCGGCAACGGTCGGCGAGCTCCTCGGCGCTGGACGGGCGCCGGTTGGCCAGGTCCGCCCTTCACCCAGGCCGCCTCACCGCTCCCGCGACAAGCCAGCCCACTCCGAGCCGAGCATCGCGTACACGACCTCATCGCTCCACTCGCCCTTGACCAGCTCGTTCTCCACCAAATGAGCCTCCCGGCGCATCCCCAGCTTCTCCAGCACCCGAGCCGACGCCGTGTTCCGGCCGTCCAACCGGCCCACGATCCGATGCAGCCCCAACTCCTCGAACCCCAGCCGCAACATCTGCCTGCTCGCCTCCGGCGCATACCCCTTGCCGTGGAAGTCAGGATGCAACACGTACCCGATCTCACCCTGCTGGTGCTGACGACTCGTCCAGATCAGCAGCACCTGCCCGATCACCTGGCCCGTCTCCCGCAACGTGACAGCAAGATCGAGAACATCGCCCTCCTCCAGCAGCGCCACCCGCGTCACCCGCTGGCCCAGCACCTCACGCGAAGCCTCCAGATCACGCGGCTCCCAGTACAAGAACCGCGCCACCTCAGGCAGCCGCTCCCACGCATGAACAACCTGCAGATCATCAGGACGGAAAGGCCGCAACACCAGCCGATCGGTCACGATCGGAAACGAAGGCTTGAGCATCCCCGCAGTGTAGGAAGCACACCCCGCGAAAGCGACACATTTTCCCGCCTGCCTAAGCTGACCGGCATGCACCTCGACGCCGCCCGCAAACTCTGGCAACCCACCCCGGGCTGGCTCAACACCGCCAGCTACGGCCTACCACCCACCCCCGCCTACGACCAGCTCCACACCGCACTCACCCAATGGCGCCACGGCAGCACCGACTGGCAGGCCTGGGACGAACAGGTCACCCACTCACGCGCCGCCTTCGCCACCCTCATCGGCGCACCCACCGCCGACATCACCATCAGCTCCACCGCCTCCCAGATCATCTCCCAGATCGCCACCGCCCTGCCAAAAGACGCCCGCGTCCTGATCCCCGACATCGAATTCACCAGCAACGTCTACCCCTGGGCCGTCGCCGCCCACGTCGAAACCGCCCCACCCGACCGCCTCGCCGACGCCATCACCCCCGACACCACCGCCGTCGCCTTCAGCCTCGTGCAGTCAGCCACCGGCCAACTCGCCGCCCTCGACGACATCATCCAAGCCGCCCGCGCCCACGACACCCTCGTCATCGCCGACGCCAGCCAAGCCTGCGGCTGGCTACCCATCACCACCAACGGCCTCGACGCCCTCGTCTGCGCCGCCTACAAATGGCTGATGTGCCCCCGCGGCGCCGCCTTCGGCTACCTGTCACCCCGCCTGCGCGACCGCATGACACCCACCGCCGCCAACTGGTACTCCGGCACCAACATGTACGGCATGCCGCTCACCACCCACCCCGACGCCCGCGCCTACGACCTGTCACCGGCCTGGTTCTCCTACGTCGCCGCCGCCCCCACCCTCGACCTACTCAACCAACTCGACATCCACGACATCCGCCGACACAACCTCGCCCTGGCCAACCGCTTCCGCACCGGCCTCGGCCAACCACCAGCCGACAGCGCCATCGTCAGCCTCGACACCACCCACCCCGACACCCCGCAACGCCTCGAAAAAGCAGGCGTCCGCATGGCCGTACGCGCCGGAAAACTACGCGCCAGCTTCCACCTCTACACCACCGAACACGACGTCGACCTCGCCCTGGAAGCCCTCACATGAGCGTCCTGCACATCGCCTACGCCACCGACTGGCACCACGCCCAGCACACCGGCGAATACCGCATCTCCACCCGCGGCCGCACCCTCGAACAAGAAGGCTTCATCCACCTCAGCCACGACCACCGCCAAGCCCAAGCCGTCACCGACCGCTTCTACGCCGACGTCACCCAACCCCTGCTCCTGCTGGAGATCGACCCCACCGGCCTCGACATCCGCTACGAAACCCCCGAAGGAAGCGACGAAACCTTCCCCCACCTGTACGGCCCGCTCCCCACCAGCTCAGCGACCGCCGTTCACGAACACAACACCCGCTGAATCCGCCGCGAGGCCACCCACAACCCCAACCCGCACAACACCGCCAAATACAGCGCATGCCCCGCCAGCGCCCACTCCAGCCGGCCCAGCGCCAAACCCCGCACCAACTCCACCGCCTGATACAGCGGCGTCACCTGCACCACCGCAGCCAACACCGGCGGATAACCACCCACCGGCGCGAACGTCCCCGAAAACAGGAACAACGAGAACTGCGCCGCCGTCAGCAGATCGAAATCCTGCCACCCCCGCAAGAACGTCGACACCGCCATCCCCGCCGCCCCGAACGCCAACCCCACCAGCATCGTCGCCGGAAACGCCGCCAACGCCCACCACGGCTCGGCCAACCCCATCACAGCCATCACCAGCAAGAACGCCGCCGTATAGAACGAACTGCGCACCATCGCCCACGTCAGCTCACCCAGCGCCACCTCGATCGGCCGCACCGGCGTCGCCAAAATCGCCTCGAACGTCTTGGCGTACTTCATCTTGAAAAAGAAGTTGAACGTCGTCTCCGCCAGCGCCCCGTTCATCGCCGAAGCCGCCAACATCGCCGGAGCGACGAACACCGCATACGACACCACCCGCCCATCACCCAGCGGTATCCGCCCCACCAGCGCACCCACGCCGATCCCGATCGACAACAGATACAACAACGGCTCGAAGAACCCCGACACCAGCACCAGCCAGTACGAAGCCCCGCTGCGCAACGCCCCCAGATTGCGGCCTACCACCGCACCCACCCGGCCCGCCGACACCTGCCGGGCCACCATCAAGGTCACCATCATCAGTCCTGAAGTCGCTTACGGAAGGCATAGGCGGCCCACCACGAGCCCGCCACACCGAACACCAGCAGATACCCCACATGCACCCACACCGGCCACGGGGGAGCGGCCCCCAACGTCGCCGCCCTGCACAACTCCACCCCATGCCACAACGGCGACGCATACGCCAACGGCCGCACCAGCTCAGGCAACTGCCCCACAGGAAAGAACACCCCGGCGAACAACGTCGAAGGGATCATCACGAACCGAAACAGCAACGCGAAGTAACTGTCATGATCGATCGACGCCGCGAACGCCGACACAGGCGCCGCCACCGCCACCGCCAGCAACGCCACCACCAGCACCGTCGCCACCGACCACACCGACGACAGCACCCCGAACCCGGCCACCACCGCCAGGAACACCACCGCGGCGACCTCCACCCGGAACACCACGTACAGCATCCAGCCGCGCACCATGTCCCACGCCGACACCCGCGTCGCGAACATCGCGTGCGCGCCCCGCGTCCACTTGAACTCGCTCAGCACGCTGTAGGTGCACTCACCCACCGCCATCTGGAACGCCGTCGAAGCCAGCACCCCCGGCACGATCCACTCCACGTACGGCACGCCCTCCACCGTGCCCACGTAACCACCGACCCCCAGCCCGATGCTCACCAGGAACAGCAACGGCAGCAGGAACGACGAGAACACCGACGCCCGCCACAACCGCTTGTACAACGTCAGGTGCCGCTCCAGCACCGCCACCGTCGGATGCGCCATCAGTCCACCAACGTCCGGCCGGTCAGGTGCAGGAACACATCCTCCAGCGACGAACGCCGCACCAGCACACTCGAAGGCGCCAACAGCCTGCGATGCACCTCCGAGACCGCCTCGTCGCCGTCCTTGGCATACAGCAGGATCCGATCAGGCAGCAGCACATCCACCCGATCACCCACCCCCGACAACCGCTCCACGAACCCCTCCAGCGGCTCCGACCCGAACCGCAACTCCACCACCTCGGCCGACGAATACGTCTCGATCAGCGACCGCGGCGACCCCTCGGCCACGATCCGCCCGCCGTCCATCACCACCAGCCGATCGCACAACTGCTCGGCCTCGTCCATGTAGTGCGTCGTCAACACCAACGTCACCCCACGCTGCTTCAGCCGGAACAACCGCTCCCACAGCAGATGCCGAGCCTGCGGATCCAGCCCCGTCGTCGGCTCATCCAGCAACACCAGATCCGGGTCGTTCACCATCGCCCGCGCGATCGTCAACCGCCGCTTCATCCCACCCGACAGCGGCTCCACCTTGCTGGACGCCTTCTCCGTCAACTGCGCGAACTCGAGCATCTCCTCGGCCCGCTCCCGCGCCTGCGCCCTCGACAACCCGAAATACCGGGCATACGTCGTCAGGTTCTCCCGCACCGTCAGATCAGGATCCAGATTGTCCAACTGCGGGCACACACCCAGCCGCGCCCTGATCGCCGGCCCCTCCCGCACCGGATCCATCCCCAAGATCCGCAACTCGCCCGCCGACGGCATCGACACACACGAGACCATCCGCATCGTCGACGACTTACCGGCCCCGTTGGGACCCAGGAACCCGAACGCCTCGCCAGGCGCCACCTCTAGATCGATGCCGTCCACCGCGGTGAACTCACCGAACCGCTTGACCAGCCCGCGCGCGTAGATGAGAGGTTGAAGAGCAGCCACGAGCCGGAACACTAGCCAACGGCACCGACAAAACCGCAACCGATTAAATCACCACCATGGACACCCGCACCGCCGCCCAGCGCTTCGCCGACACCTGGCAGCACGGCTGGACCCACCACGACCTCGATGCCCTGGCAACCCTCTACGCCGAGCACGCCGTCCACACCAGCATGCCCTTCCGCCCACCCCACCACGGCAAGGCCGCCATCCTCGACTACATCCGCTGGTCCTTCGACGGCGAGACACCCATCACCGTCACCTTCCAGCCACCCCTCGTCGACGGCGACCGCGCCGCCATCGAGTTCCGCGTCCACGCCCTCGACGGCAAGCAGCCCGTCGTCCTGGCCGGATGCGTCTTCGCCCGATTCGACCCCGACGGCCTGGCCGTAGAGACCCGCGACTACTGGCACACCGAACCGCAACACAGCCCCCACCCGCAGTGACGCCACCCGGCGGGGGAGAGGAGCGGTGACGCCTCCCGAACCGGCTGGGGGCGCGCGCACCACCGTTCACACACACTGACGCGCCCGACAGGGGAGAGGAGCCGGGCCCGCCACCCCCGCCCGCCGTAACGCCATCCGTCAGGGAGAGGAGCCCGCGGCTGCGACGCCATCCGACGGGGCTCGACCGTGGTACCGGCGCCCGACCAAGCCCGCCATCACCACGGGGCCGGGGCCGGGGCCGCCACCAGCAACGCCACCTGGCGGGGGAGAGGGGCGAACGCGCCTACCACCGCCCACCTACGGTGACGCCGCCCAGCAGGGGAGAAGCGCCACCGGCCCCACCATGACCGGCGCGTGGCCCGTGAACGTCACGCGTCCGACGCCAACGTTAAGCCACGGTGAAATCATGCGTTCCAATCCCCAAATGGCCTAAAACGGTTGATCTTCATGAGGTAGAAAAACCGCGTGCCGACCGATAACCCCGAGCGCACCCACGCCTCGCCACCCCTCACAAGCCCCTGCCCCCACACACCCCCATGCCCCCCACCGACCTGCCTACCACCCACCCTGCTCAGCGCCCACAACGCCCAGCCGGCCACAGCCCCCCGCACCCACCCAACCCCCAAAGACCCCGACCGCCCCGCCAACGGCTACGACATCCAAGCCGGCTACATCTACAAATTCGGCCACACCATGGACGCCTCCGCCACAGGCGTCCACCAGCTCAAAGAACACACCCCCATCTTCGAAGGCGCCAACCTCGCCCCCCTCGCCGGCATCCCCATCGTCGGCCTCCTCTTCGTCAGCCGCTTCAACAACATCTCCAACACCTGGCGCGACAGCGCCGGCATCCTCGGCAAAGTACTCACCGAGGACAGCGGCAAGATGTTCCGCTCAGCCGACATCTACATCGCGGCCGAAAAAGCCGCCACCGTCAGGAAGTGACACCCCCGATGTCGACACCTCCCCACGAACCACCCAAGATCACCACACCCGCCACCCCCCAACAACTCCACGTCGCCAACAGCAGCGGCACCGTCGTCCGAACCGTCACCGTCACACCCACACCCGCCACCACCCCGCCAACGCCGACCCCCATCCCGCCCCGTCCCACACACCCCCCGACCCGCACCCCTCCCTGTCAAAATAGACATAGGTAACAAACGGACATGAAACTCTGTGCTGAGGGTGGGGAAGGAGTCATCCCTTCGTGGGAGCAAGCGAACAGGATCTACCGATCCCTGACCCCCAGGTACGCGAG
>NZ_JBHZBH010000087.1:0-8605 GCF_042754765.1 Nonomuraea sp. NPDC059194
TCGAGCGCGTCAGCGAGGAGCTCTCCAAGCTCGCCAAGGACGTGGAGACCAAGGAGCAGATCGCCTCCACCGCCTCCATCTCCGCCGGTGACGTCCTCATCGCCGAGGCGATGGACAAGGTCGGCAAGGAAGGCGTCATCACCGTCGAGGAGAGCAACACCTTCGGCCTCGACCTCGAGCTCACCGAGGGCATGCGCTTCGACAAGGGCTACCTCGCCCCGCTGTTCATCACCGACTCCGACCGGCTCGAAGCGGTCCTGGACGAGCCGTACGTCCTGCTGGTGAGCGGCAGGATCTCCGCGAACAGGGACGTGATCCCCTTGCTCGACAAGGTCGTGCAGGCGGGCAGGCCGCTGCTGGTCATCGCCGAGGACATCGAGGGCGAGGCCCTGGCCACCCTGATCGTCAACAAGATGAAGGGCGTCTTCCGCTCGGTCGCGGTCAAGGCACGAGCTGAAGGAGCGCAAGCACCGCATCGAGGACGCCGTTCGCAACGCGAAGGCGGCCGTCGAGGAGGGCATCGTCCCCGGTGGTGGCGTGGCCCTGCTGCAGGCCGCCTCCATCGCGGCGCTGTTCCTGACCACCGAGGCGGTCATCGCCGAGAAGCCCGAACGGGCCGAGAGGGGCCCCGCCATGCCCGGCGGCGCGGAGATGGGCTTCTGATGCGTGCCTACGGAATCACCTACGACACCGGCTTCACCTCCGCCGGGTCCACCACCCACGAGCCCTTCGACCCGGAGGCCGTCCGCCGCGAGATGCGGATCATCCACGACGACCTGCACTGCGACGCCGTACGCATCACCGGAGGCGTGCAGGACCGCCTCGAGACCGCCGCGCGCCACGCCGCCGACGCGGGCCTGGAGGTCTGGTACTCGCCGTTCACCAACGGCCTGACGCAGGACGAGCTGATGGCGTTCCTCCTCGACGGCGCCGAGCGAGCCGAACGCCTGCGCCGGGCGGGGGCGCGCGTCGTGTTCCTCACCGGTTCCGAGATCAGCCTGTTCACCGGTGGCTTCCTGCCCGGAGACGGCCTGGAGGAGCGGCTGGCAGTGGTCACCGACCCCGAGCGGATGCGCGCCGCCCTCCCCGGACTGCACGCCGGCATCAACGCCTTCCTCTCCCGAGCCGTCGCCGGGGTGCGGGAGCGCTTCGGCGGCCAGGTCGGCTACGCCTCCCTCCCTTTCGAGGGCGTGGACTGGACACCGTTCGACCTCATCGCCACCGACGCCGGTTACCGCGACGCGTCGACGCCGCCGGGCTGGATGGAGGGCCTGCGGGCGCAGATCGCGCAGGGCAAGCCGTTCGCCGTCACCGAGTTCGGCTGCGCCACCCACCGGGGAGCCGCTGCCCTGGGCGGGCGCGGCGACTCCATCGTCGAATGGGACGAGCGCGCCCGCCCCCGCCTGGTCTCGGCCGTCACCAGGGACGAGGAGGAGCAGGCCGGGTACGTGCTCGAACTCCTCGGCAGCTACACGGAGGTGGGCGCGGACACGGCGTTCGTCAACACGTTCGCCAGCCGGCACCTGCCGGCCTCCGACGACCCCGGGCGGGACTTCGACACCGCCGCCTTCGGCGTCGTCAAGATCCTGGAGTACGGCACGGGCGCCGCGTACCCGGGACTGCCCTGGGAGCCCAAGGCCGCCTTCCACGCCCTGGCCGACTACGGACGCGCCAGGCGCGAGACGGCCCCCCGCTAGGTCCGCGACAGGATGCGGTCGCTCACGAAGCAGAGCATGCCGTACTCGGTGGCCCGCCGATGGGCGAACTCGGACAGTTCGGCGGTGTCGGCGTAGTCCAGCGCGTACAGGTCGAGGTCGTACTCCAGGAGCTGCTCGGCCACGGTGGCGTGCACCTCCAGCACGTCGTCGGGCCAGGGCGCGTAGGTGTGCTCGTCGACCCAGCGGGCGGAGAACGACTCGAACAGCACGCCGTCGACCAGCTCGGCCATCCGGGGCAGCAGGCCGAAGCCCCGGTTGGCCAGCAGGTAGTCGGGCCTGGCCTCCTCCCTGATCGCGGCGATGAGCGCGAGCAGGTGCGGCAGGTCCTCCGGATAGGTCTGTTCGAGGTTGAGCGTGTCGAGGAACAGCCCGGTGAACCCGGTCGCGATCGCCGCCTTGGCCTGGTCGACCACGTGACCGACCCAGCGCGGGTCGCCGACGTGGACGAACGCACCGCCCCAGTCGGGGTTGCGTTCGTTCCGATGCCACGGTGCGGGCGGTCCCACGTCCTCTGAGAGAGACAGGTAGCCGAGCGTGTGCACGCCATGGCCCTTGAGTACGGCCAGCTGCGCCGCGTCGTAGAAGTCGGCCTGCAGGACGACCTTGTCGTAGACGGCGAGCCGGTCGAGCCGCCCGTCGCCGTAGTAGAAGCAGATCGGTTTCACGCGCGCTCCGTTCAGCGGTAGTACCAGACGTCCCTGAGGCCGTGCGACATCAGGGCCAGCAGGACGGACAGCAACAGCAGGGCGGCCGCCAGGAACAGCAGGACGTCGGCCAGCACGTCGCGCGGCAGCAGCAGGCCCGCACCCGGATGCAGCAGCAGCGCGGCGCCCTGCGCGAGGCAGAGCTCGACCAGCCTGCCCTGGTTGGCCAGCAGGAACGCCATGAAGTAGGCGCCGCCGAGCACGACGTGCGCCGCGGCCATCACCACGCCAGGCAGGCTGACCTGCGTGAACGCCACGGGCACCGCGGTGAGGACGGCCAGCGCCGCGATGGATCCGCCGAGCCCGCGCACCAGCAGCCGGTGGCCCTGGGCGGTGAACTCGGCCGGATAGCAGACCTGCCTGACCACGCCGCGCACCGCCGCGTCGAACCGGTGCGCCTGCCACTCCAGCACGCCCATGCCGAGCACGAGCCCCGCCCCGGTGATCGCCAGGTCGGGCCTGGCCACGACGTAGGCGGCCTCGGCCTGCAGCAGGAAGGCCGCGGTCAGGCCGCTGTAGAGGGCGGCGACGCCCAGGTCGCGGTCGAGGGGCACCGGCCCGTCCGGCCGCGACGGCCTGGTCAGCAGGACGGCGGCGCAGGCGACCGCGCTGATCGACACCACGCCGAGCGTGACCGCCGCCAGCGCGACGAGCGGATGCCCGGTGACCACATAGAGCACGCCCGCGCCGGTGGCGGGCAGCATGAGGGCCGCGAGCAGCCCTTCGCGCCGGTGGAACAGCAGGATCCCCGAGCAGATCTGGAACGTCAGCTGGGCCACGGCCAGCACGACCGTCGACGCCGGGCCGTCCCACAGCATCGCCGTGCCGCCCGCGAGGACCACGCCCGCGACGAGCCCCCACCGCAGCGTCCTGGCCGCCGTGCCGGGCGAGCCGCGCCCGACCAGCCCGTAGGCGATCCGCGACAGCACCGAGCCGAGCACCCAGCCGATCCCCGTCGTGACGACCAGCCCCGGCATGAGCCATTGCACGCCGATCAGCGCGGTGACGGCGGGCAGCAGGGCGGCGGGCATCGCGTAGAGCGGCCCGTGCACCAGGGAGCGCCAGGCGGCCACGGGCAGTTCGGTGGGCGGGGGCGCGGGCTCGTCCCTGCCGAGCCTGGCGTAGACGGCCTCGGCCAGCGAGAAGACGTCCGGGTGCCCGTAGCGCTCGCGCGCCACCTTGTCGTTGAGCCCTTCCGACTCCAGCGCGGCGGCCACCTGCAGCGGCTCGACCGCCTGGGAGAGCCTGGGGCGCACCTGCTCGACCAGTTCGTCGAGCGGTTCGATGATGATCTTCATGCGACGACTTCCTGGTAGACGCCCCGGTAGTCGGCCAGCGACTGCCGTAACGTGAACCGCTCCATGACGCGGACCCTGGCCAGGGTGCCGAGCCTGCGCCTGAGCGGCCCGTCGGTCAGCAGCCGCAGCGCCGCCTCGGCCACCGCCAGGTGGTCGCGGGGCGCGACGACGTAGCCCGCGCCCGCCACCGCCTCGGAGACGCCGCCGACGTTCGTGCACACCACGGGCCTGCCGCAGGCCATCGCCTCGACCACGGTGTAGGGGAAGCCTTCGGAGATGCTGGTCAGCGCCACCACATGGCCCGCGTGGTAGGCGTCGAGCGGCGCGGCGACCCTGCCCTCGAAGACCACCGACGCGTCGAGGCCGAGCTCGGCGGTCAGCGCCACGCAGCTCGCGTGGTACGACTCGTTGCCCTCCGGCACGCCGCCGAAGATGCGTAAGCGCGCCTCCGGCAGCTTGTCGCGGATGACGGCGAAGGCGCGGATCAGCGTGTGGATGTCCTTGAGCGGGTCGATCCTGCCCATGAACACCAGCGTCGGCCGGTCTGGCTCGCCGGTCGCGAGGGGGAAGTCGGCGGGGTCGACGCCGTTGTACATCACCCTGATCCTGCCGTCGTCGGCGCCGCCCCGCAGCTGCCAGCGCTTGTTGTAGGAGGAGTGCGGGGCGATCCGGTCGGCGATCGCGTACGACGCGCCCGCCAGCCGCCTGAAGAAGCTGAGCAGCAGCACCCGTACGGCGTGCGAGGCGGGTTCCGTGAGGTACTGCAGGTACCGCTCGCGTAGGTAGACGCCGTGCTCCGACAGCACGATCGGCGTGCCGTACCGCCACTTGGCCGCCATCGCGACGAGCATCGACAGGCCGTTCATCGCCACGTGCGTCAGGTCGGTGCGGACGGGAGGCTCGGTCAGCGGTCGCAGCATGTGGCCGAGCAGGTGGGCGGCGGTGATCGCGTCGGCCAGGTTGATGCCGTCCATGCGCTGGCCGTACCAGCGGTCCATCAACAGGGTGAGCGCCCGCGGCCCGGTCAGCGCGCCGAGCAGGTCGCCGCACTGCGACAGCTCCCGCAGCACGGCGAGGAAGGCGCGGCTGCCCTCCCCCATGACCGTGGGGGTGAGGATGAGCCGCAGGAACTCCTCGTACGCCGCGGGGACGGGCGCGGGCCTCCTGGCCTGCTGCCGCCACAGCGGCACCGCGGTCACCCTGTCGAGGTTGCCCGGCCTGTCCCAGACCGGGCGTTCGGCCCCGTCCACGGTGAGCGTCACGACGTCCCAGCGGTAGTCCGGCATGCCCCGGATGAGCTGGTCCATCCAGACGCTCACGCCCCCCATGGCGAACGGGTAGGTGCCCTCGGAGACGAGCGTCACTCTCACGGGCGCACGCTCGCGGGGACCGTGAGCGGGGCGCCGGGGCTGAGCGCGATCCTGGCGACCTTGTCCGTCCCGTACGGCACAGCGCTCGCGTCGGCGTTGGTCGCGAAGACGCCGCCCGCCGCGTCGGAGGTGAAGGTGATGGTGGCGGCCTGCCGGTCGAAGACGGCGTCCACGTGCGGGAGCGCGGCGAAGTGGGCGTTGCGCGCCTCGACGTAGGCGGCCAGCTCGCCCCAGGTCGGAGTGAGCACCGGCACCTTGTACCAGCCCTTGTACTTGGTCATCACGGCGTTGAGCCAGTCGAAGACCAGGTTCGGCGTTCCGCGCAGGTTGCCCTGGTGGAAGGTGTGCGAGTAGACCGAGCCCGACATGACGTGCTGGAGCGCGACGTCGCTCTCGTGCCCCACGATCTGGCTGTAGGTCTGGTTCACGGGCCAGTAGGGGAACTTGCCGTTCGGGCCGTAGTAGGAGTTGTAGAAGTACGTCTGCTCGGCGGGCGTCGTCACGTGATAGGCCACGTTGGTCGGCCAGTCGGGCACGACCAGCAGCGACGGCTCGAGCGGGTGGGAGGTCCCGCAGTTGAAGCACGCCGGCCGGTGGCTGGCGAACGACATGTTGCCGTGCAGGTACTTCACGCCCGCCGCCTTGGCCGCCGCCAGCAGGTTGGGGTTGGAGGCGGCCAGGCCGTGGTCGGTGGGCGGGTCGATGTCGTTGCCGGGGTCGGGGTGGTAGACGCCGAGGCCCGAGTACTCGCCCGTCTTCAGCACCGTCCTGTCGACGGCCAGTCCGAGCCGCTGGGCCCTGGCGAGGTTGTCGACGATCTCGTTGTAGCTGGTCTGGTAGTCGGTGGCGTTCATCTTGGGATGGGTGAAGGTGTGGTTGATCCACGCGAACGCGCTCGCCCTGCACCTGGAGTAGCTGGTCAGCGGGTCGGGGCTGAGCAGGGTGAGCACACACGTCCTGGGCGCGGCGGGGTTGGCGCCCTCGCCGTTGAAGGCCAGGTTGAGCCTGAAGTTCGCGGCGAGCGGGTTGGTGGCGCGGAAGTTGCGCTGCTGGTTGTAGGTGCTGTCGGCGTCGTTGCGGCTGATCCTGAAGCCCGGGTTGTCGTCGACGGTGCCGTCGGTCCTGAGGTGCGAGGTGTGGGAGAACAAGTCGTCGACGTCCACATTGAGGTAGTGGCGGCGCTCTCCCAGCATCACGCCCCGCGTGGCCCAGCGCAGCAGGCCGTACGTGAGCAGGTCGGCCTGCGGCAGGTACTGGTTCGAGGTGAACGTCAGCGCCATCCGCTCGCGCCCGTCGGCCGAGGTGCTCCTGACGCCCAGGACATCGCTGCCCATGGTGAGGATCGGGTCGGCCTGGCAGCCCTGCTGGACGACGCTGCGGTAGACGTAGGACTGGCTGATCGGGACCGTGCCCTTGAGGTGGTCGAAGACGGCCGCGCCGGCGGGGGTGAGCGTGGCGTTGACGGGTGTGGTGCCGATCCCGCCCTCGCTGCCCTGCCGCAGGCAGTAGTCCTCGGGGAAGGTGCCGTAGGCGGTGTAGAGGGAGACCTGCCTGACCGCGAAGTCGCGTTCGTAGGCCCACAGGGCGTTCCACTCGTCGCCGTCGAGGCCGCTCACGAACCCGTTGCCGCCGTCGTGGAGCAGCGCGTTGTTGGTCAGCAGGATCGCGTCGTACCTGCCGACGCCGTCCTGTCTGACCAGCGCGGGCAGGGGCTGCGACCTGCTCTCGACCACGTCGTACGGCATGCCGACCCGGTCGAGGGTGGCCTTCCAGGTGGCCAGGCCGAAGTCGTCGGCGTCGACGGCGATGACGAGCGCCCTGAGCGCGACCTTCCCACCCGTCGCGGCGGTTTGGGCCGCCCCGGGGTTCTGCTCGGTCGTCGCGGCTTTGGAGTCGGCCGCCCCGGGGTTCCGCTCGGTGGACGTGACGCCGGATTCGCCCGACTCGGGACTCCGCCCGGTCGTCGTAGCTTCGGGTTCGGCCGCCCCGGGGCTCTGGCCGGTCGTGGTGGCGCGGGGTGGAGTGGTGGTCGCACGGGGGCCGGGTGTCGTCGCGCGCGGCCGGGCCGTCCTGCCGTTCTGCTCGGCCGCCTGGAGGCCCTCGTCGACGGCGATCGCGCCCCTGGTGGTCTTCGGGAGCGGGCGTGCCCTGCCAGGCTTGGGGCGGTCGACGTCGGATCGCAGCGGCGCGCCGTGGGCGTGCGGCTCCTGGGCCGGCCCTGTCGCGGTCGGGCGCGGTGGCGTGGCGGGGTCGGCAGGCTTCCGCGCGGCGGTCGAGGTGGCGGGGAAGGCGGCGATGAGGCCGACCGCGACCGGCACAAACCAGGCCTTTTTCATGACATGCCCTCTCTTGGTGGATTTTAAGCCCGCGAGGCCGGTGACTTCTCGCTTGAGTGTGGGTTCGGAGGATTTCTCTTCGGTTTCTCCTCCATTTCTCGATCCGCGCTTCTATCCTCCGTTCGTGGAAAAGCTCTTGAGCGCCATGGAATTTAGAATTCTGGGCGCGCTCGATGTCATAAAGGACGATCGCCCCTTACCGGTCAGGTCCGGCAAGCAGCAGGCGCTGCTCGCCCTCCTGCTCTGCCAGGCAGGCAGGGTCGTCCACAGCGACGTGCTCGTCGACTCGCTGTGGGGCCAGGAGGCCGGCGACCAGGGCGTCAAACGCCTCAGGCTCCATCTGCACCGGCTGCGGCGCACGCTCGGCGCGGCCGACGCCATCGTTCACCGCGCCCAGGGCTACACGCTCGACATCCCGCCGTCCGCCCTCGACGCCCGCCGTTTCGAGACGCTGGCCCACCAGGGCGGACAGGCGTTGGCCGCGGGCAGGGCCGCCCAGGCCAGCGAGCTCCTGCACGCCGCGCTGTCGCTGTGGCGCGGGCCCGCCCTGTCGGGGCTCGAGGACCTGCCACCGCTCCACCAGGAGGCGACCAGGCTCAACGAGGAACGACTGTCCGCCCTGGGCGACTGCATGGACGCCGACCTGCGGCTACGCCGCCACGCCGACCTCATCGGCAGGCTCTCGGTGCTGGTGGACGAACACCCGCTGCAGGAGCGCTTCCGTGGTCAGCTCATGCTCGCCCTCTACCGCACGGGCCGCCAGGCGGAGGCGCTGGAGGTCTACCGGGCGGGCAGGCACCTCCTGGCCAGAGATCTCGGGCTCGAGCCCGGCGCGGAGCTGCGCCGCCTGGAGGTCGCCATCCTGACCAGTGACGCCTCGCTGGCGGTGTGCGCACCCCCGCGTACGACGCACGCCAGGCGCCGCCGTACGCGCTGCCCGCGATGCTGATCGCCGCGCGGGACCCACTCATGAAAACGCCAGGAAACGAAATACCGCTTTCGGCGCTGTTCACGAAGAAAGCAGCCCGGTATTCGCCTTTCACCCGCAACCGCTTTTCTTCGCCAGATGTCGGCTGGTCAGCCGCCAGGGCTGATGCGTTCTCACGTGGTGAGACCAAGTAGCTGAAGTCCGTCGGCGGGATGGTTGCGGTAATGATCGGTGGCGGCGGCGATGTTGGT
>NZ_JBHZBH010000088.1:0-7915 GCF_042754765.1 Nonomuraea sp. NPDC059194
CACCGTCCGACTCGACACCTGAAACAGCAGCCGCCTAAGATCAACCCACGGCACCTACCTCGTTGAGCCTTTTACACCGCTCCGAGGACGCGACCCGCAGGCGCTCGGGCAATGGGTCATCGCGCCCACGCCTCGACCAGTCGCGCGATGTGACAGCCATGAGCAGGCAACGAAGCTCCTTTGTCCGGCTGACCGCTCTCGACAATCACAGTCCTCGCAGGAGCTCAATTCGATGTCCGGCCAAGATCCAGGAGCGGTACCCGATCCCGATCTCCCAACGTGTCCTCCAGGCGGCCAAGACCGGGGTCGAAGGGGCTGGAAAGCCCCTGGGAAGAACAGCCCCGAACCCGAGCGCGCGCAGCGCGCCACCGTGAGGGACCATGCCCTTGGCCAGGCCGAGAGGGAGCATGCCCTCGCCGGCTGTTGGCCAGGTTCTGCGCGCGTGCGGTCTCACCTGGGAAAACGTCGGCACCGTGCGCTCTTGAGACGCAGTGTCGGGCCGCGGACGGCGGACGTCCCTGAGGACCGAATACCCACTACTTCGTCTTCGGCCCCGTCGGCATGGGTCTGTTCTGGGTCTCCAACGGGACACCCATTGGCACCTCAGGCCGGAACGGGTGCTGGCCCGCATCCCACCCACTGCGCCAGCGCAGGAAGCCCGCCCGTCAGCTTGCGCTCAGGCCGCTTGACGTGGATCGGCACAGCATGCACCCTCAGTGAGGCGACTCGCGACCTTCGGAGGTGCAATCTCATGCAATCCCCCGGCACTGGCGACGACATGCGGCTTACCTTCTACTGCAAGGACCCCGACTCCAAGACCAAGGACGATTGCCCCAGCTTCTATCGCACGAGTCGTGGAAGCTGGGTGGTGCAGGGCAACCGCCAAGGCGAAAGCGTCGCCGTCCAACTTCATGCCTTGCGGGACGACGAGACATTCGTAGAGATCCCGGAGGCACTGGCCGAGCGGTTCGTGCACATGTACGTCGAGGAGCGCTATGGAGTTGATCTCGGTCAAGCAGCGATCCAAGCTGCTCACGGGCGTACGCGAGACCCTCAAGCTTGAACAGTGTGACTTCTACGCTGTAGACGCCGAGGACCTGGCGCTGTTCCGTGCGGGCGATCTCGACGCCGTGGCTGCCTCATACCAGGCATGGGCTGACAGCGTTGCGGAGATGGAGCGGGCCGGGGAGCACCTGCGGCGGATTCGCGTGATCTCTGAGCCCTTGTCGGACTATCAGCGGATGGCCGTCCAATTCAGCGGCCCGGCGGTCGAGGCGGGCGAGGATCTGCGCTGGCTACCCCGACGGCTGACCTCCACGCTGCCCCTTCCCGGCAATGACTTCTTCGTGCTGGACGGTCACACCGCCGTGTTCAACGTCATGGACGGGAACGGGGATCGCGCCGAGATCCAGCTCTACACCGAGCCTGAGGTGGTCAAGCTGTGCCTGGACGCCTTCGAGGCTGCCTGGGCGCTGGCTGTCCCTCACCACGAATACAAGCCCGCCTAAGACACCCAGCCGTGCAAGACCAGTCGGCCGAAGCCAGGAAGGCGTTCGGGATCAGGCTGCGGGATCTCCGCCGGGACGCCGGGCTGAACGGCAGGCAACTGGCGGCCCTCACCGACCTGCACCCCACCAAGATCTCGCGCATCGAGCACGCCCGGCAGAACCCGTCCGAGGACGACATCCGGGCGTGGTGCATCGCCTGCGGCGCGGACCGGCTTATCCCCGAGCTGATCGCCGTCTACCGCGACGTGCAGCGCATGTGGGAGGAGTACCGGGAGGACTTCCGCAAGAAGAGCCAGAAGGCCATCCAGGCGGCCGGGACCCCCCTCTACGAGCAGACCAAGCTCCTGCGCGCCTACGAGGCCATCGTGGTGCCCGGAATTCTGCAAACATCGGGTTACCTGCGCGGCGTCCTGACTGCGAACGCGATCCTTCACGGACTGCCGCTCGACGGGGTAGAGGAAGCTGTCCAAGCCCGGCTGGAGCGCCAGCATCTGGTGACGGGCGGCACCGCCCACATGTACAGCTTCGTCATGGAGGCCGCCGTCCTGACCTACGCCTTCGGCGACCTGGCCGCCATGAACGAGCAGTTCGACTTCCTCTCGCGCGTCACCCGTCTGCCCAACGTGGCCTTCGGGATCATTCCGCCAGGCTTTCGCAGGCTCTGGGGCGGCGAATGCTTCTACATGTTCGACACTTCCCTCGTGCGCAGTGAACTGTGGACGGGCCGCTTCCAGACGACACGGGCCGAGGACATCGCGTTCTTCCTCAAGGCATTCACCGCGCTCCAAGAGCAGGCCGTCTACGGGGCCGCCGCCCGTGAACTGATCGAGGGGGCACGCGAGTTTCTGCAATCTCGTGAAATCTCATAGACCCCCAGGTGAACGGGCCTCAACCCTGGGTGCATGACCCCCCGAGCCGCCGAGATCACCCGCGACGAGATCACCGCCGAGCGCCACGCGCAGAGCCTGAAGGATGTCAGGGGACGCCTCGCCAGCTCTACGGCGGTGCGGGCGCTCCTGGTCCAACGCATCCGCCTCCAGTTGCGCGACAGGTGGCCGACATGCGCCGAGTATTGGGAACCGGTGCTGGAGATCCGCGACCCTCGGGGGTGCTGGCGGGCCACCATCACCATTTCCAGCGATGAGTTCGCCGTGCGACTGCCCGGAGGAACCGTTCACGTGCAGCGGCCCGAGCAGGCCGCCCTCCTGGCGGAGGCATTGTGATCGAGCGGGGGTTGGCGACCCTCGTCCGTGACTTCTCCCGCTGGGAGCTAGCCGAAAGCTGTGTCCCAGGCTCGTTCATTGCCCTGCGTCGCGTTCCGGCCCCGGGCAAGGAGAACGTGCACTGTGCCGAGTCCCTCCAGGCGCTTCGGCAGACGCTGGAGGTCGACGAACGAGGCCAGCCGACCGTCCAACCGGCCACCAGCCGCCGACGCGGCGGCCATCTCCGCAAGGTCAGTTGAACCCCACGAGAAAGGCTCACCATGTCCCAGACCATGACCGAGCTGGACCTGATCACACACTCGCCGGACGGCGAGTCACGCGGGCTGGTCTTCCGCGTAGGAGACGTCTTCCCCCTCCTGCCGACCAAGCACATCCTGTCCGCCCCGGCGACTCCGGCCAGTGACGCGCGCCCGTGGGGGCTGCGTTTCCTGGTGCTCCCGCCCATCACGGCGGGCAAGCACGAGGGGGCGACCAGGCCCACCAGCTCCAGCAACCCGGACGGTAGCGCGCCCGAGGAAATCGGCACCGACTGACGAGAGGATCTGCCTGTGACCCACACCGTCCTGATCATCACGGACGACACCGATGTCGTGGCTCAGCGAGTGGCCGCCGAGCTCGCCGTACGCGGCATCCCGGTCGTCACGGTCGACACCGCTGACTTCCCCCGAAAGCTCGCGATGGCGGCCATGATCGAGGCGGGTGCCGACGGCTGGGCGGGCCAGCTCGCCGGCGCCGACGGCCGCCAGCAGCTCGACCTGACCCGCGTGGGCGCCGTCTACTGGCGCAGACCCACGCAGTTCGCCATGGACGACCGCATGTCTAGCCCCGAGCAGGCGTTCGCCTACGGGGAGGCCCGCTATGGGTTCGGCGGCATCCTGATCGCCCTCGGGCAGAGCGGCTGCCTGTGGGTGAACGACCCCATGGCGGCCATGCGCGCCGAGTACAAGCCGGTCCAGCTCGCCGTCGCCGCCCAGGTCGGTCTGATCATCCCGCCCAGCATCATCACCAACGACCCACAGGCGGCCCACACCTGGGCCAAGGAGCGGGGCAAGCCGATCATCTACAAGCCCGTGTCCGGGGTATGGCACGCCGACGAGGGCCGCATCAGGGCGATGTACACCTCGCCCGTGGGTGACTTCGACGAGCTCCTGAACCCGGCGTTCGCCAGGACGGCGCAGCTTCTCCAGGAGCAGATGCCGAAAGAGTTCGAGGCCCGCGCGGTCGTCGTCGGCACGCGCGTATTCACCGTTCGCATCGACGCCTCCACCGAGGCGGGCAAGACCGACTGGCGCTCGGACTACGACTCCCTGACCTACACGGCGATCGGCCTTCCCGAGGATGTCGAAAAGGGCCTGGTGGCGCTGCACGAGCGCCTCGGCCTGGTCTACGGGGCGAGCGATCTGCTCTGCACGCCGTCCGGCGAGTGGGTATATCTGGAGACCAATCAGCGGGGGGAGTGGTTCTGGCTGGCCGATGAGACCGGCCTGCCGATCGCCTCGGCTCTGGCCGACATCCTTCAGGAAGGACCTACGTGGACACGGTGAGTTCGCCGGACACGGCGGTTGTCGAGGAGTTGGCGCGACGGCTGGCCGAGGACCTCCGGTCCCGGAGGCTGCTGACGAGTGAGCGGTGGGCGCAGGCGCTCGAAAGGGTCCCGCGCCACCTGTTCGCACCCGGCTCGGGCTGGGCCAAGCCGGACCGCTGGAACGAGATCGGCTTCCGCATCGACCACGACCAGGACTCGGCGGCCTGGTGGAACGCCGTGTACTCGGACGCGGCGATCATCATCCAGTCCGACGACGGCGGTATCGATCCGGCAGAGGGGAGAGGCGAGTCCAGTTCGTCGGTCTCCGCGCCGGGCGTGGTCTTCCCGTTCCTGGAGCTGCTGGCCCCGCGCCGGGGCGACCGGGTCCTGGAGATCGGCACCGGCTCGGGGTGGACAGCCTCCCTGCTGTCATGGTGGGCCGGTGCCGAAGGAATCACCTCCATCGAGGTGGACCCCGTCGTCGCGGCCGGTGCGGCGGCCAACATCGAAGCGGCCGGGTTTGCTCCTCATCTTGTGGTGGGTGATGGGCTGAAGGGCTGTCCCGAGCGGGCGCCCTTCGACCGGGTCCACGTCACGGCGGGCGTGGCCGACATCCCGACGGCCTGGATCGAGCAGACCCGGCCGGGCGGGCTGATCGTCCTGCCGTGGCAGCCGGGCGGCGCGACCGGCCACAAGCTGAGGCTCACCGTGGTCGACGAGTCCACGGCCGTCGGGTCCTTCCACGGCCGCGCCAACTACATGATGGTTCGCTCCCAGCGCAGCGACCACGTCTGGAACTCCCACCACAGGGAGGACGCAGCGGCCAGCATGACTCGGCTGGACCCGCGCACGGTCGTCCGCGCCGACCTGGGCGCGCACCTGGTCAGTCTGGCGCTGGCGCCCGGCATCGGTTGGACGGTGGTCAGCGAGCCGGACGGGTATTCGCTGCTGTTGCAGGAGGCAGGGAACCCGGAGGGCTCGTGGGCCGCGTGCGACGCGACCCCGGGCGCCGCCAACTACGAGGTCACGCAGTACGGCCCGCGCCGTCTGTGGGACGAGGTGGCCGACGCCTACCTCACGTGGGTGTCGTTGGGCAGTCCAGCGGCTGAACGGTTCCGGCTCACCATCCGGCCCGAAGAGACGCGCTTGTGGGTCGACCAGCCTAACGGCGTGGGGTGGGACCTGCCTTAGTCCACGAACCCCGGCTTCGAGGGGGTCTGGGGCTCCCGTCCGCTGATAGGACTACTTCACCCGGCGCATCCGCTTGTGTGTCGAGCCTGAAGTACGTGGCCAGATGGCGGTCAAGGAGCACGACGAGCTTCCTGATGGCGGCCGCGAGGAATGCGACGTTCAGTAACCAATCGTCTGCCGCGTAGCCAACGAAGCTCGTCGATCTCGACAATCGCAGTCAATGCCTGGCCAAGATCCAGGAGCGGTCCCCGATCCTGATCTCCGCGTGGCCCTCCAGGCGGCCAAGGCCGGGGTCGAAGGGGCTGGAAAGCCCCTGGGAAGAACAGCCCCGAACCCGAGCGCGCGGAGCGCGCCACCGTGAGGGACCATGCCGTTGGCCGGGCCGGGAGGGACCATGCCCTGCCGTACTGCGCTCTACTTGAGGGTCAGGCAGGCGACGCGGGCTCCGGCTGTGCCGTCGGGCTTGGTGGCGGCGGAGTGGATGACCAGTGAGTGCGGCACCCGGTCGGACGTCAGCGCCCACGCGTTGCGCGAGCTCGCGGTCGCCGCCCCCTCGTTGTCGGTCTTGACGTCGAGCCACACCTCGTTGGTGGCGTTGACGGTTCCGTGGGCGTGCTGGAAGTGCGGCCCCGAGTCGTCGGGCTTGCGGCCGCACGCCTTGGTGTGCAGGTGCACGCCGTACTTGCGGTCGGGCAGCAGGCCCTCGGCGACGAACGACGAGCGGGTCTGGCCGTCGGCCGACTCCACGGTGACGCTGGCCTGCGCACCGGCGGGGGCCAGCTTGGCGTCGTAGACGATGGCGGAGGTGTCCTTGGCGCTGAACTCGCCGCCGCCGGACAGCCGTACCCCATCGGCGGGCGTCGGCACGACGGCGGTGGTCGGGGCGGCGCACGCCCCGACGGTCAGCAGGGAAAGCAGCAGAGCTGGCAGGCGCATGACGAGTCTCCAGAACGAACGGGAGACCCCACTCTACTGAGTAGTCATGCTGCTACGCTCCGTATTCGCGAGCGATGTCGTCGATGATGGCGGCCAACGTGTGGTCACGTTCGGTGAGGCGGCCCGCGTCGTGCGTGGTCAGCGCGAAGTGCAGGGTACGCCAGCGGATGTCGATGTCGGGATGGTGGTTGAGCTCCTCGGCCTTGACCGCGATCGCGTCGACGATGCGGATGGCCGTGGGGAAGTCCGGCGCCTTGATCGTGCGCCGGAGCACCTCCCCGTCCTGCTTCCAGTCGGTCATACCGGCCACGTTACCGGAGGTACGCAGAAAGCCTTGGCCTTCAGTTCAGCTCTGGAGACCGCAACCAGTTCAGCTCTGGAGACTGCAACCCTTGGCGGGTAGAGCGGAAACCTCGTGTGCCGTTCCGGTATTCGTCTGACGGCGTCATAGGCCAGTAGATAGTGTGTTCGAGCCTGTGGGAGGTCAGTGTCGTGAGGGGGTGGTGTTCGGTGAAGCTGCGCTACAACTACCGGCTCTACCCGGACACGGCCCAGCGAGAGCTGCTGGCCCGGACGTTCGGATGCGTCCGCGCCGTGTGGAACGACGCGCTCGCCCGGCGCAAAGCCGCGTGGAAGGCCGACCGGACCCGGATCAGCGGCACGGAGCTGCAGAAGATCTGCATCACCGCCGCGAAGCGGACCCCCGAGCGGGAATGGCTCGGGCAGGTCTCCCCGGTGCCGTTGCAGCAGTCGCTACGAGACCTCGACGTGGCATACAAGAACTTCTTCGACTCGGTGTCGGGCAAACGGAAAGGCCCGAAAATGGGCCTGCCCGTCTTCAAGTCCCGCCACGATCACCGGCAGTCGGCCCGGTTCAACACCAACGCCTTCAAGCTCCGCGCCGACGGCACTTTGTATCTCGCGAAGATCGGCGAGATCGAGGTCCGGTGGTCGCGCGAGCTGCCCGCTCCCCCTTCCAGCGTGACGGTCATCCAGGATGCGGCGGGCAGATACTTCGCCTCCTTCGTCATCGAACTCGACGACGACGCCCACACGCTCCCGCAAACAGACAGCGAGGCCGGGATCGATCTGGGTCTGACCCACTACGCGGTCACCTCCGACGGCGAGAAGATCGCGAACCCGAAGTGGCTGCGCCGCAGGGAACGCAAGCTCAAGAAACTCCAGCGTGCCCTGTCACGTAAGAAGAAGGGGAGCGCCAACCGAGCCAAAGCCCGGATCAAGGTCGCCCGTCAGCACGCCAAAGTCGCCGACGCCCGCCGAGACTTCCTGCACCAAACCAGCACCACACTGCTCCGCGAGAACCAAACGGTAGTGGTGGAGGCTCTGGCCGTGCAGGGCCTGGCAAGGGGCATGCTCGCCAAGGCCGTGAACGACGCCTCCTGGGGCGCGTTCCTGCGGCTGCTACTGGGCAAGGCCGCCCGGTACGGGCGCGAGTTCACCCAGATCGACCGCTGGTACCCGTCCTCGCAGCTGTGCCCGTGCTGCGGCTGGAAGATCGGGAAACTCGCTCT
>NZ_JBHZBH010000089.1:0-7538 GCF_042754765.1 Nonomuraea sp. NPDC059194
GCGCCATCTCGTCAGGTGTCACCGCACCATGATCTCGAATCCGGCGCGGTGGTTGATCACACGAAGTGATCAACCACCTAACGAAGTACTACTAGTTGGAGGTGCAGGTTGAAGACCAGGCCGAACCCGGAGAAGGCGGCAAAGTAGATCGTCCCGGTGGCCATACCACCGAGGAAGGCTCCCTTGCGGAACAGGCCGGGCAGGATCAGCGGGTCGCCGCCGCTGCGGCTCTTGCGCACCTCGTGCCATCCGAAGACGGTGAACACCACGACGGAGGCCGCCATCATCGCGAAGGTCCAGGCGGGCCAGCCGTACTCGCGGCCTTGAACCAGCGGGAAGATCAGCAGCAGTGCTCCGCAAGAGGCGAGGACCGCGCCGGGCAGGTCGAGCCGAACTCCTGGGGCCGGGCGGCCGGCGGGCAGGAACGTGATCGCGGCGATCAGGACCGCCAAGCCGATGGGCAGGTTGATCAGGAAGATCATGCGCCAGCCGGTGCCGAGTAAGTCGGCGTCGACCAGCCACCCTGCCAGGGTGGGGCCGCCCACCGCCGACAGCCCCATGACCGGGCCCATCGCACAGAAGGCTGCCTGCAGTTCCCGGGGCGGGAACATCTCCTTCAGCATGCCGAGCCCTTGGGGGATCATGCAGGCGCCGAACAGGCCCTGCATCGCGCGAGCGGCGATCACCATCTCCGGCCCGGTCGCGATCGCGCACAGCAGGGAGCCGGCCACGAAGCCGCCGGCGCCGATGAGGAACATGCGCTTTCGACCGGCGATGTCGCCGAGCCTGCCGCCGACCAGCAGGCCGGCGGTCATGGCCAGGGTGTAGGCCACCCCGAGCCATTGAATCAGGGAGGTGCCGCCGCCGAGGTCGGCCCGGATGGTCGGGCCGGCGATGCTGGTGACGGTGGAGTCCAGCATTTCCATCACCGAGCCGGTGAGGATCACCGCCAGAGCCGGCCACCGCCACCGGTAGGACGTGGATGCGGCCGGGGGCGGTGTCGCCGGCAGTGTCAAGGCGTCGGTCATTTAGGGGTTCCCAGGTTAGGAGGAGGCGGGCGTCCCGCACGAGGTGGGACGGGACGGGACGCCCAGGGCGATCGATGACGGTCAGCGGAAGTCCGCGACGTGATCGCGGGCCCATTCGGCGTAGCTGCGCGGGGGGCGTCCGGTGACCTGTTCCACGTCCGGCCATACTCGCATCAGCGCCGACCAGTCCTGGTCGGCGTAGCCGTCGGCGCCGGTTGCGGCGTCGCCGCCGTACTCGACGAAGCCCAGCATGAGGTCGGCCGACTCGGCGGCGAAGCCCCCTTGTGTCTTCATCAGCTCACGGGCGCGCTCGCGGCTGACCTCTTCGTAGCGGACCGGTTCGCCGAGCGCTTCGCCGATGGCCGCCACCTGCTCGCGAACGGTGACCAGCCCCGGCCCGGTCAAGGTGTACGCCCTGCCATGGTGGCCGTCCTCCAGCAGCGCGGCGACGGCGACGGCGGCGATGTCGGCCTCGTGGATCAGGTTCATTGGCTCGTCCGCGAATGGGTAGCGGACCACCCGCTCGGCCCGGATGGACGGCGCCCAGATCTGCAGCATGTTCGTCATGAACCCGCACGGTCGTACGTGCGTCCATTCCAGCCCGGACTCCTCGGCCGCCTGCTCCACCGGGTTGGTGTGCAGGCCGGCGGTCACCGCCGCCCCCGACAGCACCACGATCCGCCTTACCCCCGCCTGCTTGGCCAGCGCGACGACCTCGCGGGCGGTCTCCTCCACGGAGAACAGGTACATCCGTTCCACGCCCTCCAGCGCGGCGGCCACGCTTGCGGGTGCGGTCAGGTCGCCCTCGACGACCTCCACCTGCGGCGGCAGCTTGGCCCCTGCGGGGTTGCGGGTCAGCGCCCGCACGCTGGCACCCGCCCGCACGAGCTGGTCCACCACGTGGCGGCCGACGATCCCCGTCGCTCCGGTCACCAGGATCTTCATCTGCGTTCCTTCCGCTCTGTCGTTCACGGAGGCCACGCTAGAGTCCATTCCGGTCACTTCCTGGCCGGAATGGGAGAGAGTCTGTAATCATGGCGAACACGAGCGCGCGCATGCTGCGATTGCTGTCCCTGCTGCAAACCCACCGATACTGGCCCGGCCTCGAATTGGCCGACCGGCTCGCAGTAAGCGAGCGCACCCTGCGTCGCGACATCGACCGGCTACGCGAACTGGGGTACCCGGTCCACGCCAACCGCGGCGCCTCCGGCGGCTATCAGCTGCGATCCGGTACGGCGATGCCGCCCCTGCTGCTCGACGACGAGGAGGCCGTCGCCATCGCCGTCGGCCTGCGCACCGCCGCCGGCGGCACCGTCGAAGGCATCGAGGAGACCTCGCTGCGCGCCCTGACCAAGGTCGTCCAGGTGATGCCTCCCCATCTGCGCCGCCGCGTGGACGCTCTCCAGGCCTACACGGTCACGGCGCCGCCGGACGGCCCCCAGGTGGACGCCACCACACTCACCGTGATCGCCCAGGCCTGCCGCGACGACGAACGACTCATCTTCACCTACGCCACCCCATCCGGCGAGCCGGCCACCCGGCAGGTCGAGCCACACCGGCTGGTCTCACTCGGGCGCCGCTGGTACCTGGTCGCCTGGGACCTCGACCGCGCAGACTGGCGCGTCTTCCGCCTCGACCGGCTCACCGGCCCGGCCGCCACCGGAGCGCGCTTCCGCCCGCGTGACCTGCCCGCCGCCGACGCCGCCGCCTTCATCGCCGATCGGCTCGGCTCCCGACCCACCCGGCACGACATCACCGTCCTCATCCACACACCGGCCAGCGCCGTCGAACCGGTCGTTGCCGTCACCGGCGGCCGGTGCGAGCCCGTCGACGACCACTCCTGCCATCTGCGGCTGCAAGTGGACGCCTTCGACTGGCCAGTGCTCATCCTTGCCGCGGTCGGCGCGGAATTCGACGTAATCCATCCCCCTGAGTTCCGCCAGCACCTTCGCGACGTAGGCAAGCTCTTCCTACGTGCCGGCACCGCTTAGCCGGATCACGTACCTCAGCCTGAGCGTAATTCCTGGTGATCGTTTCCTGGCCCAATTCCTCCACGAGGAACAAGTCCGCAGGTGGAGGGGTGTTTGCGGGCATGGGAGGACCGCCGTGCTCGGGTCGCGGCTTGTCCGGTGCGTCTGGGCGATCGGGATTCGCGCGGCGGCGCGGATGATCGTGAGGATCGTCGGCAGTGCGTGACCAGAGGGTTTCGGCTGGTCAGGCCGTTTGTGCGGTGGGCGGGTCGTGGGTGGCGGTGAAGATGTTGAGCCAGGCGGGCTGCCAGCGCCATCCGGCGGGCAGGTGGAGGACCAGATGGCCTTGACCACCTGCTCGGCCGTGCCGGGCCAGCCCGGCGGGCACGCTGATCAGGTGGCGGCGCAGGGTGGCACCCGGGCGCGGGCGTGGGAGGCCGAGGCCAGGCAGCCGAGGCCGCGCAGCAGGTTGTGGGTGATGGCCGCCAAGGTGAGCCACGCGGCATTCGCGGCGAAGACGCCCAAGGGCATGTGGGCAAGTGGCCCGTCGATCAAATCGGCGTTGACCTGCTCTTGGAGCGCGTGGTCACGATGCTGTTCCTCGGGCTGGAGGAGGGTATAGGAGTCGTCGGTGAAGATCGGGTAGTAGCGGTAGGCGGGGAACAACTCGCGCTGCCCCTCACCGACAGCGGCGGGCTTGTCGAGGACGAACCGACACAAGCGGCGATCTTGCCCGCGCCACGTCCGTAGGTCAAACCCGCAGATCAAACGCCCTGCGATGAGTTATGAAGCGGTACAGGGCTGGACCCCCACTATGGCGTGTTGCCAGGGTCATCCACAGGCGGAATGCCGTTCTCCCTCGCGCAGCCGACGCCGTCGGTGGCCGGGTCGGGGGCGTTGTGGCCGCCGGATGCGGCGCGCAGTTCGACGCAGCATTGGCCCGGGCGGGGGGCCAGGTCCGCGCGGATACCGGCGGCTTCCAGGCCGGCGAGGAAGCCGTCAACGAAGGCGTGGTTGATCCCGCACACCAGCTCGGGCGAACGAGCGGCGAGGGGATGGAAGGGGCAGTTGAGCAGTCGCAGCTCGGTGGTAGCCGGGCGGTACGGCTCGAAGCCGTGCTGCTCCAGCATCATTTCGCTGACCGTGAGGGAGCGCTCGGGCCCCAGGCGACCCGGGCGGGTGCGGGCGCGGGTCGCCGCTCCCAACTCCTGCCCTCGGTGGCGGGCCGTGCGCAGCGCGGCAGACCGTGCGGACTCACCCGGTTCCTCGGTGAGGACCGCGTCGATGAGGATCTCCGCGAGCACGTCGTGGTGGCGCTCGGGAATGCTGACACGGATGTCGGTGTCGGCCGGCTCATAGACCTTGGGCTTACGGCCCACCCTGCGGACGCCACCCGGGCTGTCGTAGCGGGAGCGCAGCAGCCCGGCCGCGACGAGCTTGTCCAGATGGAAGGCGGCCAGCTTGGCCGAGATGCCGGCTTCACCGGCCGCCTCCTCCCGGGTCACCGGCCGACGGGCACGCCGTACGAAGTCGTACATCCTGCGCCGCACATCGTCTCCGAGGACCAGGACCGCGTCGACGCCCGCAGCGGCGGAGGTCTGCGGCGCAGCCGGATTCGCGTCAAAGGTCATGCATCCACAATAACTCCAACCCATGCTGGCTCAACGTCACGATTTCCCAGGGCAGGTTGACCGGGGTGTGAATAAGTCCAATACTCGTTAGTGAAACCTCTGGAGAGGAGGCGTGCCATGTCCAGCGAATCGCAGCACGCCAAGCGGCCGGTCAGCGCCATGCTCGCCGGTCCCTACGGGCACCCGTTCCACCCCATCCTGGTCACCGTGCCGATCGGAGCGTGGGTAGGCAGTCTCGTCTTCGACGTCGCCTCCCATGTCGTCGAGGACCCGGACTTCCTCGCCCGAGGAGCCATGTGGCTGATCGCGCTGGGCGTGATCGGCGCCCTGGCCGCGGCCATGGTGGGCCTGCTGGATCTGCTGGCCATCCCCACCGGTACGCGGGCGTTCCGTGTCGGTCTCATCCACGTGACGCTGAACCTGCTGGTGACCGCCGCCTACGCGGGCAACTTCCTGTGGCGGTACGCCGGACAGGGGCCATCCGGCAGCGTCGGCGTGGGCCAGCTCACGCTGAATGCCGTGAGCCTGGCCGTGCTCGGCGTCTCGGGATATCTGGGCGGCAAGCTCGCCTACCACTACGGCGTGCGGGTCGCGGACGAGGCGATGCAGGCCGAGGGTTTCGTCCCCGTCCAGCGGCGTCCCGGCCGTCGCACCGGCTGACCACGCTCCATCTCCATCCCCGGCGCATCCGCACCTCGACATCGGGAGTTCCCATGGCCATCGCCGCACTGATCACCTGGGTGATCACCGCACTCGGCGGCTTCTACATGCTCGGCACCTGGATCGCGCACGGCGGCGCTCGAGGCGGCACCAGCCGCCTGCCCGTCCCGGTCATCTTCGGCCACCTCGCGCTCGCCGCCGTCGGTCTCGTCGTGTGGATCACCTATGTGATCACTGACACAGGCGCGCTGGCCTGGACCGCCTTCGGCCTGCTCGTGCCCGTCGCCGCACTGGGATTCCTGATGCTCGCCCGTTGGATCCCGGTCCGCCGGGCCAGCGCAGCCGCGCCGGCGGGGCCGGCCGAACGACATTTCCCGGTAGCCGTGGTCATAGGGCACGGCCTGGCCGCCGTCGTGACCGTGGTCCTGGTACTGCTCACCGCGCTCGGGATCGGAGGCTGACATGACTCGGCACCCTCACGCGACGTTGCGTATGTCCCTGGACTCCTCCCAGCCGCTGATGACGATGCCCACCGCGCTGCACGTCGTCCATGAAGTCAAGGAGACGGACCTGGCGGCCGCCGAACTCGCCGCCGGGCAGTTCCTCCAGGCTCTTGGCATCAGCACCGAATCCGAGAGCATGCGCGGCACACCCGGTCGGATGGCCCGCGCCTACGCCGAACTGTTCAGCCCCCGACCGTTCGAGCTGACCACCTTCCCCAACGACGAGGGATACGACGAACTGGTCCTCGCCCGCAACATCCCGCTGCGATCCGTCTGCGAACACCACCTCCTGCCCTTCGTCGGCACCGCACACATCGGCTACCTCCCCGGACACCGGATACTGGGCCTGTCGAAACTCGCCCGCGTCCTGGAGCACTTCGCCTGCCGCCCCCAGGTACAGGAACGCCTCACCAAACAGGTCGCCGACTGGCTCCAGACCCACCTGGACCCCCAAGGCGTCGGCGTCGTGATCCAGGCCGAACACACCTGCATGACCCTGCGCGGCGTCCAGGCCATCGGCGCCACCACCACGACCTCAACCCTCCTCGGCCTGCTGCGTACCGACGGCCGATCACGCGGCGAATTCCTCACCCTGACCGGCATGCCCGGCTGACCGGCGGCAGTTCAGGGAGGGCGGAACACGCAGCGGCGGGCTCTGACGCGTCGGTCGGGAACCACCGCGCCCGGCGCGGGGCGCCTCGACGCCGAACGAGCGCGGGAATTCACTCGATGGAGGGCGCGGCGGAGGCCGCGGTCACTGCACTCTGACCAGCGCCGCCGTGCCCCCGTAGACACTCGACACCATCGATCCGAACGTCTGATTGTTGACCTGTAGTGCTTCAAATCTCGCATGTACGGTCTGAGCTGGGGTTTCTCCGCCTGGCTTATGCGGCTCGGCGGTACTCGTTGATCGCGCCGCCGAGCACTTTGCGGCGTTCGATCCGGCCTTCCATCGGCACCGCGTACCCCGGCCCGGCGGCTGGCACCCGCACGCCCTGTTCGCGCTGCCGTTGCTCGGCGGTCCGCTTCCGGTCTTTCCCGATCCCACCGGCGCGCAACTGGCCCAGCTGTTCGCCACCATGCTGAAGATCGGCGCTGTGCTGTACGGCAGCGGCTACGTCCTGCTGGCCTTCCTTCGCGGCGACTTCGTCGACCGGCTCGGCTGGATCAGCGAGCAGCAGCTCATCGACGCCGTCTCCATCGGCCAGGTCACTCCCGGCCCGGTCTTCACCACCGCATCCTTCATCGGCTATCTCATCGCCGGACCCGTCGGCGCATTCCTGGCCACCGTGGCGATCTTCCTGCCCTCGTTCGTGCTCGTCGGGCTGCTCACCAAACTCACCGGCTGGCTACGCTCGCGCGCCTGGACCGCCGTCCTCCTCGACGGCCTGAACGCCGCCGCCCTGGCCCTCATGGCGGGGGTCTCCTACCAGTGGCCCGCACCGCCATCATCGACCCGCTCACCGCGGCCATCGCCGTGCGCGCCCTGATCCTGTTGTGGAAGACCCAGCTCAACACCGCCTGGCTGATCGCCGGCGGCGCCCTCACCGGCCTGGCCCACACCATGCTCTCGTAGCCCTCACCTCATCCCCCGCGTCTTCACCTGGGGCTTGCGATACACGCGGGAGCTCCACCAGCGCAGTGTGCCACGCCCGGATCGGATCTACGGGGATGTTCGCAATCCGTAAGAACCGGTGGTCTTGGTCGGGCGTAGACAGGGTATTGGAGCGGATACGTTCAGCCACC
>NZ_JBHZBH010000090.1:0-4071 GCF_042754765.1 Nonomuraea sp. NPDC059194
CGGTGCTAATGTGACAATTGATGCGATTGCCGCTTAACTGGCAAACAGATCGCAGAGTGGTCGAATTCTCATACACCACGATCTTGGACGCGGCCGCGGGCTGGCGGCGCCGATCTGGGCAGCTCGCTCCCCGCTCGACCGGCGAGAAAGCCCCGAGCGGGTCACCCGGTGGCGGCGAGGTAGGCCACCGAGCGTGGCGGAGCGCTCGCAATCTCGGACGCCAGCGCCTCAGGAGACTCCGGCACGCGCAACTCCTCCGGAAGGGAGGCGGGATCCGCAGGCTCCTCCGCAGGCACGAGGACGACCGAGTGCACCTCCACCTCGTAGCGCCAGTTCTTGGCCAGCGGCGGTCCGTAGATCCGGCAGCGCAGCGCCCCCCGCACCTCCATCACCTCACGTGGCGTCATGCCCGCCACCAAGCTCGCCACGTCGGGATCGAAGGTCACGCACTGGATGGTGTCGACGAGGCCACCCCGCCGCGCCCGAGGGCGGCGCCGGACGATGATCCGCCACTTGCTCAAGGTGTCGCCGCTCGGCAAAGGACGCTCTTCCGGCTTGGCGGACAGCCGTCCCACCAGCGTCACCTCGTTGCGATCCACGTGATCCTTCTCCTCGCTCGGGCACGGCCGCGCAGGGCGTGCGCTTGTTGGGAGGACCACTCTTTACGATGTGGGGAAGGCCAGGGCGGACAGAATGCCGTTCTGGGGACAGCGGTTCAGCTCGGGAGTGTGCCTGTGGACAACATCACCGCGCTCGGCGGCGACGTGTACGAGATCGACACGCGGATGGCGGGTTACGCCGGGATCACGGCGGGCTACCTCATCCTCGGCGATCGGCCATGCCTGGTGGAAACAGGCACGTCAACCTCGGCCCCGGTGGTGCGCGACGCACTGGCGTCGCTCGGCGTCGGCCCGAACGACCTGGCCACCGTCGTCGTCACTCACATCCACCTCGACCATGCCGGCGGCGTGGGCGACATAGCCGGATACTTCCCGCAGGCGGAGATCGTCGTGCACGAGAAGGGCGCACGACATCTGGCCGATCCGTCCAGACTCATGAAGAGCGCCAGGATGGTGTGGGGTGACCAGCTCGACACCCTGTTCGGTGAATTGTCCCCCACGGACGCCGAACGCATCGTCGCCCTCGGCGACACCGGCGCCATCGACCTGGGCAACGGGCGTACCCTCTCCAGCCACTACTCCCCCGGCCACGCCAAACACCACGTCGGCCTGATCGACTCCGGCACCGGCGACCTCTACGTCGGCGACGCCGCCGGCGTCTACCTCCCGCAGACCGGCGACCTGCGCCCCGCCACCCCGCCGCCGGACTTCGACCTCCAGACCGCCCTCGACTCGATCGCGCTGTTCCAGGCCCTGGGCCCGCAGCGGCTGCTGTTCAGTCACTACGGCCCCGTCGGCGCCGTTCAGGAGACGCTCGAACGGTCTGCCGAGGAGCTCCGTATCTGGGTCGACCTCACCAAGCAGGCCCACGAGCAGGGCATGGACCTCGACCACGCGGTCGCCATGGTCCGCGACCGTACCCGCGAGCGATACACAGCGCTGAAGTCGGACGACGCGACGGCGGAGCAGTTCGAGATGCTCAGCGGGGCCCCGACCAACGTCGCGGGCATCCTCCACTGGCTCAACAAAGTCTCCCCTTAGCCGGTGCCGCCCGCCCCCGAGCCTCTCCCTCGAAGCACCGCGACGCCCCACCCGTCACCGGCCCCCTGTGTCGGGCGTCGCGGTCACGTACCCGTGAGCACCTGAGCGCCGTCGCCGCCGAACTCAACACACGACCACGCAAAACGCTCGGCTGGGAACCCCAGCCGAGCGTCTCACCACACTCCCTACCGCACACAACCGATCACCTGGGTTACGGCTGTTCGCGCGCGCTGATCTCGCCGTGGCCGTGCCGTACCAGAAGAGCATTCATCCGGTACGGCACAGCCGCAGGTCACTTCTTGGACTCGGGACCCTCCGGACCGTCGAGGATGTCGCCGAAGTCGGGCTCGATGAACGCCGGGCCGATCCCAGGCTTGGCGGACTCGGCGAGCTCGGCGTCGACGCTCTCTTCCACGTCATCGGCCCCGTCGGCTGGCTGCGCGTCACTCACAGCCTCGTCGGCGTCCGGGTCCTCCCCGGAGTCCGCATCGTCCTCGGGGTCGAGGTCCGCTTCGGCGTCCAGGTCGTCGTCGGAGTCGAGAACCGCGGCGGGCGCGACCTCGGGTGCTCCGTCGGCGTCATCGAGGACATAGGACGGCTCGCCGGCCTCAGCGGCCTCGTCGGCGAGGTCCTCGTCGTCGTCGAGAACGTCCGCGCGCTCCGCGTCGCGAGCTTCCTCGATCTCCTCGTCGCCCTCCTCGAACTCGTCGTCACCCTCATCCTCGAACTCGTCGCCGCGAGCGACTACGACCTCGGCAACGACTTCGTCCTCGTCCTCGTCAGCGCCCTGGACCTCGTCGATTTCCTCGTCGACGGCCAGGATGTCGCCACGCTCGTCACCCTCGGCGGACTCGTCGAGGTCCTCGTAGTCCTCTTCGATGTCCTCGATCACCGCGCCGGTGAGCTCTGCGTAGCGTTCGGCGGCGTCCGTCTCGCCGTCCTCGTCGAAGGCCAGCGCCCGCGCGAACCAGTCGGTCGCCGCCTCCTGGTGCCCGGCGTCGGCCAGAGCGTCGCCGTAGGCGAAGGCCAGGCGGGCCGACCACGGATGCGGGTTCGGGTCGCGCAGCTCGGGCAGACGCTGCAACGTGATGACCGCCGCGTCGTTCTGGCCGAGGTCGCGGCGGGCGCCGGACTCGACGATGGCCAGCTCGATGCGTCCTGCCCTGTCGAGCCGCTCGGCCTCGGGCGAACGGACCAGGTCGAGGGCGCGCTCAGGACGGCCCATCCCGCGCTCGCAGTCGGCCATGATCGGCAGATAGGCGTCGGAACCGGTCATCCGCCGCGCGGCACGCAGGTCGGACAGCGCCTCCGAGTAGTTGCCCGCGCGGTAGGCCACGATGCCGGCGGCCTCGCGGACGACGCCGATGCGGGCGGCGAACCTGCGGGCGACCTTGGTGTGCTCGTGCGCCCTGTCGGGGTCGTCCTCGACCAGCGCGCGCTCGGCGGCGACCAGGTGGCGGCCGACCAGCTCCGCGAGGTCGAGGGGAAGGGATCGCAGCTCGTCCCGCACGTCCTTGTCGAGCTCGTCCATGGTGATGTCCGGCGGGACGTCGGGCAGCTGCTCACGGCGGGGGGCCTCCTCGTCGCGGTCCTGCCTGCCGAACCTGGCCCTGGCGGGCGCGCCGGAGCGGTCGGCGTGACCGTGATCGTCGCGCGAGAACGGCCGGTCCTCACGCCTGCGGAATCCACCGCCCTGCGGACGGTCACCACGGTCACGGAACCCGCCGCCCTGGGGACGGTCGCCACGATCCCGGAACCCACGCTCATCCCGATCACGGAACCCGCCGCCCTGCGGCCGATTACCATGATCCCGGAAGCCACCACCCTGCGGCCTGTCGCCCCGGTCGCTGTAGCCGCCCTGCGGACGGTCGCCGCGGTCACGGAATCCACCACCCTGGGGACGGTCGCCGCGGTCACGGAATCCACCACCCTGGGGACGGTCGCCCCGATCGCGGAAACCACCACCCTGAGGCCTGTCGCCACGGTCACGGTAGCCACCGCGGTCCTCGCGCCGGTCGAAGTCACGACGCGGCCCACGATCATCCCGATCGCGGAACCCGCCCTGCGGCCTGTCACCGCGATCACGGAAGCCGCCACCCTGAGGCCTGTCACCGCGGTCGCGGAAGCCGCCACCCTGCGGACGGTCACCCTGGGGACGGTCGCCACGATCCCGGAAACCGCCACCCTGAGGACGGTCACCACGGTCACGGAATCCACCACCCTGAGGACGGTCACCACGGTCGCGGAAGTCACGCTGCGGACGGTCACCCTGGGGACGGTCACCACGATCCCGGAAGCCGCCACCCTGAGGCCTGTCGCCCCGGTCGCGGTAGCCGCCCTGCGGACGGTCACCACGGTCGCGGAAGTCACGCTGCGGACGGTCACCCTGGGGACGATCGCCACGATCCCG
>NZ_JBHZBH010000090.1:4169-6352 GCF_042754765.1 Nonomuraea sp. NPDC059194
CGGCCCACGATCATCCCGATCGCGGAACCCGCCCTGCGGCCTGTCACCGCGATCACGGAAGCCGCCACCCTGCGGACGGTCACCCTGGGGACGGTCACCGCGGTCACGGAACCCGCCACCCTGCGGACGATCGCCACGATCCCGGTAGCCGCCGCCCTGAGGCCTGTCACCCCGAGCCTGGAAGCCGCCGCCCTGGGGCCTGTCGTCTCGGGAGGCGTACCCACGCTCGTCCCTGTTCTGGAACGGACGCGACGAACGCGGCCGCTCATCCCGGTCGCCGGATCCGCCACGGTCGTCACGACCCTGGTACCCGCCGCGCGACCGCTCACCGGACCTGAACGGACGGTCGCCGCGCGACTGCCCGCGCTCGCCGTACGAACGCCTCTCCCCGTAGCGAGGCCTGTCCTCGCCCTGTCCGCTGCGGTCGCGGCGGCCCTCGTCGTCCGATCCGTTTTCTCTGTTCACTTCTGGTCCATTTCGTTGGCTCACTCAGCGGACACGTGCTCCAACGCGACGGTCCACCGTGGCTGATCGCCGCCCGCTCTCGGGTCTTACGCGACGAAGGCCACCCGTGGTTGAGGGTGGCCAGGCCTCCCCAGCCTAGCAAGCCCCCAGGTGTCCCCGTGCCCCAAGCACCGCCCGGAAAAGCCGTCGCTCACCGTCACGGCGCGGCCCCAGAATGACCAGCATGTCGCTTCGCTTTCACGAGATAGCAGAATCCCGGCACCGCATCCTGAACCCGCTCACCGACGACAAGCTCGACCTGGTCGGCGAGATCTGCCGCATCCAGCAAGGACAACGCCAGCTCGATCTCGCCTGCGGCAAGGCGGAGATGCTCAGCCGCTGGTCGGCCCGATACGGCCTGACCGGCGTGGGCGTGGACATCAGCGAGGTCTTCCTCACCGCCGCCAGGGCGCGCGCCGCCGAGCTGGGAGTGGCCGACCGGCTGACGTTCGTACGGGGCGACGCCGGCGCGTACCGCACCGAGGAGACCTTCGACCTCGTCTCCTGCATCGGTGCGACATGGATCGGCGGCGGCCTGACCGGCACGCTCGACCTGATGCGCCCCGCCCTGCGCCCGGACGGCCTCGCCCTGGTCGGAGAGTGTTACTGGATCGGCGACCCGCCCGCCGAGGCATTGAAGGCCTACGAGGGCTTCACCACCCTGCCGAGGACCGACGACCGGTTCGAGGCGGCGGGCTTCGAGCTGGTGGAGATGGTCCTGGCGAACCCCGACAGCTGGGACCGCTACGTCGCCAGCCAGTGGCTGACCCTGAGCGACTGGCTGCTCGCCAATCCGCACGACCCCGAGGTGGCGGAGGTCCGCGAGTTCCTGCGGGTGTCACGCCGCTCTCATCTCGAGTACGGCAGGCAGCACCTTGGCTGGGGCGTCTTCATCCTCCGCCCGAGAACGTAGGAGGACACCCGGTGAAGTAGAAGGAAGTCCGAGAAGCAGCAGCTCCCAAAAACTCCGGGGGTCGGGTAGATGTCCAAGGAAACAGCAGATCCCAAGACTCCTAGGAAGCGGGGACGCCCGAGAAGGCAGGGGCATTCCAGGACAAGCCAGCACGCTTCGCCCCCTAATGGCGGTGCTTGACAACCACCCCCTCCGGCGCGCTCAAGTATGTGTCCGCGTCCGCAGGCAATGCCGACGTGGACGCGGCGCTGCCGGAGGAAGCCAAGGCCGGAGGCTCCTCAAAGGAGGGGCGATGTCACGGCTCCAACCGAGTTGGAGCAGGGTCACGGGAGTCCGGCGAAAGACATTCTCTGGCGCGAGACATCCACTGCCCCGGAAAAGCAAAAAGGGCCACCCCATGCGGGGTGGCCCTTTTTGAAAGATTGTCCGGCGGCGACCTACTCTCCCACACCCTCCCGAGTGCAGTACCATCGGCGCTGCAGAGCTTAACTTCCGGGTTCGGAATGTAACCGGGTGTTTCCTCTGCGCTATAACCGCCGTAACTCTATGAAACTGTCAAACACAGAGTGCTTGCTGTTTCAGAATTGCATAGTGGACGCGGGCAAGAAGACCTTGGTTTCGCGCTGCTCCGGACCCGGCGAAGAGTAACAGAGCGCTGCAGAAACCAAGCTTATGCTTTGTGGTCAAGTCCTCGGCCTATTAGTACCGGTCAGCTCCACACGTTACCGCGCTTCCACCTCCGGCCTATCAACCCGGTCGTCTACCG
>NZ_JBHZBH010000091.1:0-5894 GCF_042754765.1 Nonomuraea sp. NPDC059194
CCACCCAGCCGGACACACAGAAAAGGATGATCAGGCGGAAACTTCCGCCGTGCCGATTGACTCAGCCGACACCGTCAAGGCGTGAGTCATCGAGGCTAAACAACCGAGCGGGCCCTTGCCTGGGACCACATCCTAACGACAACTGCTTGAGGAGACGGGCTGACTGAGCCCTTTTCGTGCGCCCAGCAGGCGCACTACGAGTTAAGGGGCTTACCGGCATCAGGCCAAGATGCTTGGAGGGCTCGATGTGGCCGAGAAGAGCAAGACCCGCATGATTGGCGGGTGAATAATCGTGAAAGACTCATCATGCGGCCGTGCTACCGATGAGCGGACGACGCTTGGCCGACCGACAATTCCCAGCTACTATGGCGGGTTGTGTAGCAATACTTGCGTGGCTGCGACCCTTCGGCCCGGTGATGCGATCCCCTAGTCACCCGTATTCCCGATCTCACGCGAAGAGCTCCACTACCAGCTGTCACCCCAAGAGCTCTCTGGGATGCGGTACATAGTGCGAGTTGCTCCAAACCAGTCTCGATCGAGAAAATGGCCAGTAATCCGGCCCACCATACACAGCATGAGATGGACACATCGTTCGAGAGTTGGTTTGTCGCCGAGCGCCAACCCGTTTGCGTATTGCCGGTAATCGGGGAGATACATATCGCCGCCCTCCTCATAGGGCGGAGTAACATCTCCGATATAGACGCCATCGTAATACAGGTTCAGGGGCTCCAGATCAGAGAGTTCCCCTTGATAGTGGATCTCGAAGACGCGACGCCTTCCCAGATTGCGAATCGCAGGATGGTTCGGATACCAGCCGAAGGCGAGGATGTGCGTCCAGCCAGACGCCACAGGGCCGGTCCAGATCGTGTCGCCTCCTTGCCCCGGAAGCATCTCGAGCAACGCTTGCAGGTCACACTCCACCCGCGAGTGGGGATCGGCTCGAACCTGACGGACGATTTCATCTAGATCGTTTCCCTCCACCCACAGACCGTGAAATCCGCCCTGAATACCGTGCTCGGTCAGAAGCTGCCACTGGTCTTCTTGAGGGAAAGCGTTCATTGAGACTCCCTTTCTCCTTTTTATTCGACCGCCAGGAGGGTCGGACAGTTGGGGAACGGTCGACTGTCCGACCCTCCATCAATGAGGGGGCTGCGCTAGATCATCCGTGGTCTAATCCACGATTCTTACCCAGAAGGGGTTGTCGCTGACCTTTACGGGCGTCTTTTCGGGATCGTATTTGATGACCCGATAAGCGCCGTAGAAGATCGACAGTGCAGTGCCATGACGGTCATTGTGACTGGTGAATACCGCCTTTACTGAGTAGTTAATTTTGTCTTTGGCAGCCCCCTGCTCGGTCGAGGCGAATGGATACTCATCGCACCGGAGCGCCCCGTTGCCGTGCTGCAGATACAGCTTCTCATCGTAGTATTTGCAGTAATTGGACCCCCAACTATTCCCGAGAGAGAATTGGTAGGGAACGCCGTCCTCGCCGATGCCGTTCGCCGTGACTTTGTGCCTGGAGAAGACCTCGCGGTTCTCGTCATGGCCGCGCACGGACGCCCTCCACAAAGGTTCGCCTTCGGCAGATCCCAGGGCCGCCGCATAATTTCCTGGAATCACCTTCGGCAGCTCGGTGCCGGTCTTTTCCCTCAGCGGCGGGAATTCGACGTTCTCCCGGCCCTTGGTTGTGTCACCCGGACGGTAGGGCGGATTGGTGTCAGCGTTCCTGTTCTTATCCAGCGCCTTTTCGATGTGTTCGATGACGAATCGAAAGTTGTGATCCTTGCTCTTGGACATTGTGAAGACGCGGTCCGCCCTGATGTTGACACATCCGCCGATACGCGGGTCATCAATGGGTCCTGCGTGCCTCCAGTCACACCGGAAGGTCGGGGCGCCGATTTCGTCGTTCTGGGGTATACCTTGCCCCCACTGTATAACGCCGAGCCGCTTGCCCAAGGGATTGAGAATCTCCTGATCCCACAGGCGTAGTCTGCCCCTCTTGTCTTCATGCCCTGTGATCGCCGGCAGGATGGAGCAGACTTCCCTGTCGTGGTTGGCGGCCTGCTTCTGTGCCCGGATCAAGTGCTCGAGGTATGTCCCACGCCACTGCGCGACCGTTTTGAGCTGATCGACTGGCCCGCCGTCGACTCCGCAGCCCGGCGTCGTGTCGAGACCGAATCGGATCACAGCCTCGTCCATCTCGTCATCCAACGAGGCACGCCGAACGCCCGTGTTGTAGATGCCGAACTCGGACAGCTTCAACCAGAACTTCATGTCCTGCGGTGTCAGGCCAGCAGATCCGGCGCCTCCATCCTGGATTGCACGACCTGTCCTGTCGCCCAGATAGCCGTGCGCAACCCAGGTCGCCCGAAACGCGAATACGTCGCCGGGGTGTAGCTGGTTGACCAGCTTCGCCCCGAGTTTCAGCAGCGGATGAGGCAGGATCTTGGTCCAGTCCGCTGGCTTGCGCCTCTTGACGCCGTCGACATCCTCCTCTTCCCAGCCCGTGTACCCGATCCAGGCGGACCAGCACATGGCGTAGGGGCGTTCCAGCCTGCGGGAGATAGGACCGGTGAGCCGGGAGGTGACTTCGCAGTCCTCCAAGGAAGGATGCTCATACTTGAACTTGGAGGCGGGTGGCTCCGCCGAGGAGGACGTGCTCTGAGCAGGCGATGCCGAAGGGCTGTCCACCCGAGACGACTGCGAAACGGGGGCCGTCAGGAGTTCGGCGATCTCACCGGCGTCGAGTACCCGCTGGTAGATCTGCACCTCGTCGAGGTCGCCCTGAATCCTGCTGCCCAGGGTCATGGCGGCGTCTGCGTTCCACGGGGTGAGACTGACCGGCACGCTCTTAACGAGGACTCCGTTGAGGTACAGCGAGGCGGTCTTGGTAGTCGCATCGTATGCGCCTGCCAGATGGAACCACTCGCCGACAGGTGACTCGACGTTGGAGACCACACCCTCGACAGTCGCGTCGGCAGCGTCGCCGTCGGTGAGAGTGAATACCAGTCCACGGTCAGGAGTGTTGCCGAGGCGGAAGGGCGCCTGGTGGGCTCCCCTCTGCTCGACTACGTTGTAGTCGCCTTCCTTGTCACTCCATCGCAGCCATGCGGCGGCGGTGAAGCTTTGGTCGGTGCGGATCACGGGTCCGTTTGTTTGTGCGAGGGGCTCCTGGCCGGGCTGAGTCAGACGGACGGTGCCGTCCTGCCAAGTTGACCAGGGCGATGCCGAATCCGCGCCAACGGCGCGTGCGCGCCAGCGGATCTTCCATCCGTCAGTCAGCGTTCCTGTCGGGATGGTGAGGCTGGCTTGACTGCCGGAGGCGACGTTGTCGACGCCGCCTGCCCAGATCTGACCGGTGCCCTGTCCGGTGGCGGCAGGGTCGTGCTCGACCTCGAACTCGGCCCGCATTGGCAGGCCTGCCGGATGTGTCAGGGTGGCCTTCACCGTCGGTGTGAGGCTGGTAACGAGGGTCGTGCCGTCACTGACGGCAGCAGGGTCGATCTTCAGGTCACTGATGGTCGGCTTGGGGACACTGACAGTCAACGACTGCCAGTCTGACCAGGCCGATGCCGCCGTCGGCGACATAGCGCGGGCGCGCCAGCGGATCTTCCAGCCGTCGGTCAGCTTGCCTGTGGGGATGGTGACAGTTGCTTGGTTTCCGGAGGCGACGTTGTCGACGCCACCTGCCCAGATCTGACCGGTACCCTGCCCGGTGGCGGCAGGGTCGTGCTCGACCTCGAACTCGGCCCTGAGCGTTCCCCCAACCGGGTCGGTGACCTGCGCCAGGAGGCTCGGGGTGAGCGAGGCGGTGTGGACCTTCCCATCGATGACCTGGGACGGATTCACCTGCAGAGCCGCCACAGCCGGTTCGGATACCGGGTCGGAGATGTCAACCGTCACGCTCTGCCATTGCGACCACGGTGAGGAGGCCGAGGTGGTCGGGTTCACCGCGCGGGCGCGCCAGCGGATCTTCCAGCCGTCGGTCAGCTTGCCTGTGGGGATGGTGACAGTTGCTTGGTTTCCGGAGGCGACGTTGTCGACGCCACCTGCCCAGACCTGACCGGTACCCTGCCCGGTAGCGGCAGGGTCGTGCTCCACCTCGAACTCGGCTCGAACCGGCTGCCCGCCGGGGTCCGTAACCGCGGTGTGCAGACTGGGCGTCAAGCTGGTAGTCACGGTCACGCCGTCAACCTGGGTCGAGGGCGTGACCTGGAGGCCGGCCACCGTCGGGTTGGGCACATCAACCGTAGCCAACTGCCACGCCGACCATGCCGAGACCGCGGATGTGCCGGTGTTGACGGCGCGGGCACGCCAGCGGATCTTCCAGCCGTCGACCAGTTTCCCAGCCGGGACGGTAACGCTTGCCTGGCTGCCGGAAGTGGCAGCAGGAGACGCGCCGGTCCAGATCTGGCCGCTGCCCTGCCCCGTCGCTACGGGATCGTGTTCGATCTCGAACTCGCCGGTCAAGGTGCCGCCGACCGTGTCGGTGACGGTGGCAGCCAGTTGCGGGGTGAGCGAGGTGGCGGTCACGGTGCCGCCTCCGCTGGTGGCAGGGCTGATCTGCAACTGTCCCGCGGTGGGGTTGGAGTCGAGCGTGTAGGTGACACTCAACGAGGGCTTGGTGGTGGCGTGGTCGGAGGACCCAAACGCCCGGTCGTAGTACGGCCTGCCGCCCGTGACGGCTTCATCGACGCCGCGCAGCATGATCCCGTGGTTCGCGGTGCCGGAGGCCCAGGCCTGCGTCATCGCGGTGAGGTTCCAGTCCACCGGTCCCGGCGCGGCGCAGGTGGTGTAGTCGTGAGCGACGGCTTCGCCGTCCGTGGTCGTTGCCGGTTGGTTCGCCCACGTCAGTTGGGTATCGGCCCAGGCAGCGGTGACCCGCTGGACCTTGACCCCGGATAGGGCGTCGCCGCAGCCTACGGCGTCAATGCGGCGCATGTTGAGAGTGGCGGCCGACACATTCACCCCGGCCAGCGCGGCGGTGTCGAACTTCAGAAACGCGCGCTCCACATATGGCTGTGCTTCTTCGGCGTCCCACATGCCCGCCCACAACTCGTCGTTGTGGTAGGTGCCGGATCCCTCGGTGCCGTAGTCGGAGATCCACGCATCCGACAGCACGGTCAGCGTGGTGGTCGGGTCCACCGTGATCGGCAACTTGGTGGACGAGTCCGCGACGAACTTCGGGTCCGGCCGCAGCACCAGCACCTGGCCGCCATCGGCCTTCTCCACCTTGGTAGAGATCGAGCCGTGCTTGCCCCGGCCAGGCTTGCTGCCCGTGCCTGCGGCGGCATCCCACATCACCGGCTCCGGCGCGGAGGCCACCTCCTTGCCCGCCTTGTTCTTCAAGACAAGTCGGCCGTCCTTGGCCTTGGACAGCGTCAGCCCTGACGTCTCCACACCGATGCGGATCTCCAGCGGCTTAGCTGGCCGCTCGCGGACCACGACGTCGTGTCGGAACCCGGTCGCCAGAACAGTGACGACAAGATCTGCGCCCCTTCCGGCCGCGTCAGCAAAAGTGATCTTATTGCCGTTCGCAGTGGGCGTCGGCAGCGGCGTCGGCCACCGCAAGGCGTAGGACTGCCCGTCGCGCGTGGTCATCGTCGCGAACGGCCCCGCGCCTCCGTTGGCAACCGTTACCGAGATCGCCGACGAGAGCGCCTTAGGCCGCAGGACATCGCCTTGCTGGAAGACACTGGTATCGATCGGCACCCACGCACCATTTTGCTTGGTCCGGACGGGTCCCGCAGCGATCTCTGTCTTGAAGGAACCATCCGCAAGCGCGTAAGTGATGCTGGTCTCAGAGGGCGGTTCGCGAGTTGATGTCCCTTTGATCGCTTGCGCTGCAGGAGGAGAGCAGGCCACGGGCTCGTTGCCGGGCTACGGACGCGGCT
>NZ_JBHZBH010000092.1:0-4747 GCF_042754765.1 Nonomuraea sp. NPDC059194
TGGAGACGCGCACGCCGGGTGCGGCGGGCGGGCCGGGGAAACCCATCGTGAGCAATCACGGCAGGGCGCCCCGGTCCGACCCAACCCGGCACCCCAACAAGCGTCCCCGTGGGCCGCAGCCGCATTGGCGGCCCAAGCGGGAGACCCTCCGGATTCTGACAGCGGTCGACGCCGTGCTCGACCGCTATCGCGATCATCTGCCCGTCTCCTTGAGGCAGCTGTTCTACGTCCTGCTGAGCGATGGGGTGCTGACCAAGTCCGAACGTGACTACAAGCGGATGTGCGAGTACGTCGGCATGGCCCGCCGTTCCGGCCGTATCGCCTGGGACGTGATCCGCGACGACACTCAGATCGCGGTGCAGGCCCCGCCGTCCTTCGCCGATCCGCCCGACTTCTGGACGACCGTGGTCCGGACGGCTGACGACTACCGCGTCGATCGGCAGGCGGGCCAGCCCGTCCGGCTGGAGCTGTGGTGCGAGACCGCCGGCATGGTCCCGCAACTGGCGCGGATCGGCGAGGAGTTCGGGATCGCCTGCTTCTCCGGCGGCGGGTTCGAGGGCCTGGCCGGCAAGCACGACGCGGCCGCGCGAGCGGCGGCAGGCGCTCTGAAAACCTGCATCCGCCACCTTGGCGACCTTGACCCTAGTGGCGAACATTTGTTCAGTTCGCTCGCCGAGGATGTCGTGGCGTTCGCGGCGGCTGCTGGCGCCGCGGTGGAGTTCGAGCGGGTCGCCGTCACCGCCGAGCAGGTGGTGACCTACCGTCTGCCGACCGCCCCGCCCAAGGCCACCGACCGGCGCTCCTTCTCCGGCACCACCACCCAGGCCGAGGCGCTCCCACCGGACATCCTCGCCGACCTCGTGCGCACGGCGATTTCACGATCGACAAGATGGTGCCGGCCGAGTTAGACATCCACCTGATCTGCGAATCTACGGTACCCACAAGACACCGGCGATCAAGGCGTGGCTGGCCCGCCATCCGCGCTTCCACATGCACTTCACCCCGACAGGTTCCTCCTGGATCAACCAGGTCGAGCGCTGGTTCGGCTACCTGACCGCGCAGCTGATCCGCCGCGGCGTCCACAAGAGCGTCCAGGCGCTGGAGAGGGACATCCGCGCCTGGATGGGCCAGTGGAACGACGATCCCAAGCCGAAAACCGCCGAAGAGATCCTCGAATCCCGGATAAACGCCGGCTCCGAGCGGTCCACATCGTTGCGGCGACCACGAGGGGACAGGCCGAAGTAGCTCTCCGGAGTCGTGAGGTGCGCGAACGCCTTCTCCGAGGCGACTCCACATGGAATGCGTGGCCCAGCACGCTGTTCGGCACCGTCCCCAGTGAGCTCGTTCCACCGTGAAGCCGCAGTTCAGGGCTCTGTTGAGGATCACCGTTCTTGATTGGGAAGTAGGAAGGCCCCCTCGTGGAACGGTTGTCGATCAAGGGCGGCTATCACCACCAGGGGCCGATGTGCCGTTCTGTCGTGCCGTGCTGCCATTGTCAGCCCAGACGTTGAGCTACCCGGCCGGAGTCCTGCGGCGGCACCGCGATCAGATCCGCCCGGTACCTCAACCCAGGCCAGCAGGCCCTGCTCGTGCTGGCTTTACCTTCGCAAGGGCGAGATCTTCGTCGAGATCGCCACCGGGTTCGGCGTCGGCACGACCACTGCCTGACGCTCCGTGCAGGAGACCATCGCCCTGCCTGGACCAGGCCTTACGCGCCGCCACGCAGGTCGGCCATGCCTTCGTGGCGCTGGACGGCACCCTCATCTGCGAGCCCGTGGTCCCAGGCAACGTCTCCGCCGCTGACTTGTAGGTAGAGGGTTCATGGTTCTGCCGCCAGCACAGCTCGACCCTGAGCCCACCATTCGGACGACACTAAACTTGTATAATTCGTTCTCTTGTATCGTTCGTGTTTGTGGCGGTAGGTTGGCGCCATGACCGCATCCAGGACTCCGGCCGTCGCCGACGAGCTGCGCGGTGCCGGCCTGCGAGTGACGGCCGCGCGCGTCGCGCTGCTCGAGACCGTCCGGGGCGGTGACCACCTCGGTGTCGAGGCGATCGCCTCCAGGGTGCGCGATCGCGTAGGCCACATCTCTCTCCAAGCCGTGTACGAGGCCCTGCACGCGCTCACCGCCGCGGGGCTCGTACGCCGTATCGAACCGCCTGGCAGCCCGGCCCTTTTCGAGGGGCGCGTCGGGGACAACCACCACCACCTCGTGTGCCGGTCGTGCGGCGCGGTCGCCGACGTCGACTGCGCGGTCGGCCATGCCCCCTGCCTGACGGCCTCCGACGACAACGGCTTCTCGATCGACGAGGCCGAGGTCATCTACTGGGGCCTGTGCCCCGCCTGTTCCACGGCCGCAGGGCCTGAGCACGTGATCAACTAATCCGGAAGGATCCCATGTCTGAGAACCACGACGCGATCGTCACAGACGCGAAGACGGAAGGCGAAGGCGGCTGCCCGGTCGCGCACGGGCGCGCCCCGCACCCGACGCAGGGCGGCGGAAACCAGCGGTGGTGGCCGGAGCGGCTCAACCTGAGGATCCTCGCCAAGAACCCCGCCGTGGCCAACCCCCTCGGCGAGGAGTTCGACTACGCCGAGGCGTTCAAGAGCCTCGACCTGGCCGCCGTGAAGCGCGACATCGCGGAGGTGTTGACGACCTCGCAGGACTGGTGGCCGGCCGACTTCGACCACTACGGCCCGTTCATGGTCCGGATGGCCTGGCACAGCGCGGGCACCTACCGGATCAGCGACGGCCGCGGCGGTGCCGGAGCCGGTCAGCAGCGCTTCGCGCCCCTCAACAGCTGGCCCGACAACGGCAACCTCGACAAGGCTCGCCGCCTGCTGTGGCCGGTCAAGAAGAAGTACGGCAAGAGCCTCTCGTGGGCCGACCTCATGATCCTCACCGGCAACGTCGCCCTGGAGTCGATGGGCTTCGAGACCTTCGGCTTCGCCGGCGGCCGTGCGGACGTCTGGGAGGCCGACGAGGACGTCTACTGGGGTCCCGAGTCCACCTGGCTCGGCGACGAGCGCTACACCGGCGACCGGGAGCTCGAGAACCCGCTCGCCGCGGTCCAGATGGGCCTCATCTACGTCAACCCGGAGGGCCCGAACGGCAACCCGGACCCGATCGCCGCGGCCCGCGACATCCGTGAGACGTTCCGCCGGATGGCGATGAACGACGAGGAGACGGCCGCGCTGATCGTGGGCGGTCACACCTTCGGCAAGACGCACGGCGCGGGCCCGGCCGACCACGTCGGCGCCGACCCCGAGGCCGCCTCGATCGAGGAGCAGGGCCTCGGCTGGAAGAACACCTTCGGCACCGGCAAGGGCGCCGACACGATCACCAGCGGTCTCGAGGGCATCTGGACGAACACCCCGATCACCTGGGACAACAGCTTCCTCGAGATCCTCTACGGCTACGAGTGGGAGCTGTTCAAGAGCCCCGCGGGCGCGCACCAGTGGCGGCCGAAGGACGGCGCGGGCGTGGGCACCGTACCTGACGCCCACGACCCGTCGAAGAGCCACGCCCCGACGATGCTGACGACGGACCTCTCGCTCCGCTACGACCCGATCTACGAGCAGATCACGCGGCGCTGGCTCGAGAACCCCGACGAGCTCGCGGACGCCTTCGCCCGCGCGTGGTTCAAGCTGACCCACCGTGACATGGGCCCGGTCGCGCGCTACCTCGGCCCGGAGGTCCCGTCCGAGACGCTGCTGTGGCAGGACCCGCTGCCCGCGGTGACGCACGAGGTCATCGACGCCGGCGACATCGCCGCCCTCAAGGCCAAGGTCCTCGCTTCGGGCCTGTCGGTGTCGCAGCTCGTGTCCACCGCGTGGGCGTCGGCCGCGTCCTTCCGCGGCAGCGACAAGCGCGGCGGCGCCAACGGCGCGCGCATCCGCCTCGAGCCGCAGAGCGGGTGGGAGGTCAACGACCCCGACCAGCTGGCGACCGTACTGCGCGCCCTGGAGGGGATCCAGGAGTCCTTCAACGCCGCCCAGACCGGCGGCAAGCGGGTCTCGCTCGCCGACGTGATCGTGCTCGCCGGCGGTGCGGCCGTCGAGCAGGCTGCCAAGGACGCCGGCTTCGACGTCGCGGTCCCCTTCACGCCGGGCCGCGTGGACGCGTCGCAGGAGCAGACCGACGTGGAGTCGTTCGCCGCGCTCGAGCCGACCGCCGACGGCTTCCGCAACTACCTGGCGAAGGGCAACCGCCTGCCGGCCGAGTACCTGCTGATCGACCGGGCGAACCTGCTGACCCTGAGCGCCCCCGAGCTGACGGTCCTCGTCGGTGGCCTGCGCGTCCTGGGCGCGAACCACCAGCAGTCGTCGCTCGGCGTCTTCACCACGACTCCCGGGTCGCTGACCAACGACTTCTTCGTCAACCTGCTCGACCTGGGCACGACGTGGAAGTCGACGTCCGAGGACGCGAACACGTTCGAGGGCCGCGACTCCGCCACGGGCGAGGTCAAGTGGACCGGCAGCCGCGCCGACCTCGTCTTCGGCTCGAACTCCGAGCTGCGCGCGGTCGCCGAGGTCTACGCGAGCGATGACGCGAAGGAGAAGTTCGTGAACGACTTCGTCGCGGCGTGGACCAAGGTCATGAACCTGGACCGGTTCGACCTCGTCTGATCAATGACGTGCAGGTCGGCCCGGCCGGGCCGACCTGCGCGGTTGTGGGGGGGGCTACCTCTGGCAGGGGCGGACGGGTGTGTCGTATAAACAAATGACGCTGCCGCCGATATGGTG
>NZ_JBHZBH010000093.1:0-4567 GCF_042754765.1 Nonomuraea sp. NPDC059194
ATCGAGAACACCCGCGCCAAGCTCAAACGCCTGGTCAGCCTCGGCATACTCGTGGAGACCGAGCCGGGATTGTTCACTCAGCCGCGTCCGTAGCCTGGCAACGAGCCCGTGGCCAGCTCTCCTCCTGCAGCGCAAGCGATCAAAGGGACATCAACTCGCGAACCGCCCTCTCAGAGTGACACCTACACCTACGACCAGGCCGGCAACACCACCAGCCGTACGGTCGGCACCAAGACCCAGACCTTCACCTGGGACAGCGAGGGCAGCCTCACCCAGATCAGTGAAGGCAGCACAACGACGTCCTTCCTTTACGACGCCGACGGTGATCGACTGATCCGCCGCGAACCCAACACCACCACCCTCTACCTGCCCTCCGGCATGGAACTGGCGCTCGACAAGACCGCCAACACCATCAAGGGCACCCGCTACTACAGCCACAACGGCGACACCGTCGCCGTCCGGCAAGGCGGCACCGTCCAGTACCTGATGGACGACCACCAAGGCACCGCCGAAATCGCCATCAACGGCACCACCTATGCCACCACCACCCGCCGCACCACACCGTTCGGCGCCCCCCGCGGCACCAACCCCGCCCCCTGGCCCGGCCAGCGCGGCTTCGTCGGCGGCACCAACGATCCCAGCACCGGACTCGTCCGCCTAGGCGCCCGCGAATACGACCCCAGCACCGGCCGTTTCATCACCGTCGACCCCATCATCGACAAAGATGTACCGCAGCAGATGAACGGCTACTCCTACGCCGACAACAACCCTGTCACCTTCTCCGATCCCACCGGGCTTTGCGCGACCTGCAGCGGCGTGGACGGAACGGTCGTCCACCCCAAGACCAAAAAGCGCATCAAGGGCAACACCTCCAGCAACCCCAAATACGCCAACAGCGGCGTCCCCACCCGCAAGAAGGTCGTCCTCAACTCCCACCACACGAAGAAATCCCTCGCCCAGGCCAAACGCAACCAGGCTAAAATGAAGCGAGAGCGGCAGGCTACTACAAAAAGGCGGGTTGCCGCAGAAAAACAATCGAGGCAGTGGGAGCAGAAGATCAAGGCGCTGCAACGCGCCCATGCAAAGAAGAATAGGCCGAAAGCGTCCGGGTCATCTTGGAAAGACCTTGTCGGGAATTTCCTAATAGATGCTTCAGCGGGCATAGCGATTGGTCGGGCAGCCGGATGGCGAGGCCGAGTCAGCATGCCGGTTAGGCGGGTTGCCCCAAGGAGCGGTGAGTGGTTCCCGAAGCGAAGTCTCCCGAAGGACTCCCACGGCAACTGGGTTCCCGACTCCCAATATCCGCATACTCAACTAGGATGGAAGAACGGAGGAAAAGGGCCTTACCCGCAGGCTCGCGAGTGGGGAGCCGGCGGCGAATTGAAGAAGGATATTGACTTCACGGATCACGGCCGCCCTGCCAATCACACAAACCCTCACGAGCACAGGTGGCTTGATAATAGTACCGGTGGCGCCAAGAAGCGGCAACCCGCCGAACCCTGGATATGGTGATGACATGCCTATCATCTCAATCTCCATGCATCGACCTGACAGGTCGATCGTGAATTTGCGAGACATTATCGAGCTTCTTCCGCAAAATTCCTGGACATGGAATGTGCGTCACTTCGAAGGAATCGGCGTGGCTCCCCAGGGGATGCACATGGCGGATTTCGACCTCCTAACGGCGTCAGAGGAGGGATACAGCATGACCTGGGGGGAACTCCTGGAGTTCTCATCCAACATGGAGCAGGTGATCGACTGCGTGATTACGGCTCGAACATCCAACGACGCGCGACCTTCGTCAACACAACCCACTTCAGCCCTACTCGCGCGGATCGAGGCCTTCGATAGCACAGAGTGGATCATCGAGCTTCATGGGCCACTAGCTGATAACAGCAGCCTTGCCGAGAGTCTTGCGAGGCTGTAGCGCCGTAGGGGCCGGTGGCCGGAGGAATCCCACCCTCCGGCTCTCTCACGGGCCCCCCTGGGTTTCCCCTCATAGGCGATGCCTCCACGATACGAGGGGAAACCCAGTCGTGGGTTTCATGCCGGGCGCCGCTGTGAAGGACACCCGGCTGCTGCTCGCCGAGGCTCGGGGTTGGTAGCGGCCTACGGCAGGCGGTGCAGGTAGATCCCGGGGGTGCCGTCGAGGCTGCCAGTGGCGAAGAGTTGGCCGGTGCCCGGCACTCCGGCCAAGGTGGAGAACTCCGCGGTGCCCGGGGACGGATGGACCGGCGTCTGCGTCCAGACCCCGTCCGCCGACCGGTGCGCCAGGGTCGAGTCGTAGCTATTGACGTCGGTGGAGCCGAGGAACCAGTGTCCGCCACGGCCGTCGGGGATCGGGTTGAAGGTTTCCCGCCAGGGTCCGACGACCTGCTCGACCGGTTCCTGCTGCCAGCCGGTTCCGGTACGGCGCAGCAGAATCGGCGTGCTGGTTTGCGCGACGTCGTCGGAGACCGTGGCGGTGATCCACACACCGGAGGCGTCGGCGCTCACCCCGTCGGGGAAGACATGGTCACCGGGGTGGTCAATCGGGCTGGTAGACCACCCGGTGCCATCGAAGTGACCGGCCGTGGGTTTGTCCAGGAGCGGATCCCAGCCGATGACCCAGATGTCGCGCGGGGAGCGGGCGCTGACCCGGCGGACGTCCATCGGCAGGTCCGCCCTGGCCCAGGTGGACCCGGTGTAGTGCCAGGTCTGCTCGCCGAACAGCCAGACGTCATCCTCGCCCAGCACCGCGATGTCGGCGACGGCCGAGGATTCCATCCGCCTCATCGCGGTCCAGCCGTTCCCGTCCCAGCGCGAGACGACCTGACCGGCCTGGCTGTGGGTGGCCAGCCACACGTTGGTGTCGGAGGAGGCTGCGGCGGCGGTGACAGAGGTGCCGAATCCTCCCGGAACCTCTTGCTCGTGCCAGCGCTCGCCGTCCCACCGGGTGGCCGTTGGCCCCAGTGACCACTCCCAGAACCTGCGGGTGCCGAACGCCCACACCTGGTTCTTCCCGATGGGGACGACCTGGGCGTTGAACTCCAGGGACGAGGATTGTTCGCCCAGGTGCCATTGCGCGTTCCCGGACGCCGTACTCGGCAGGGCGACCAGCACCCCGACGATCGCGACCGCACCCGCCACGAGGGCCAGCATCTTCCTCATCCGTTCACTCCCTCATCTCGAACCGGATAAATAGTTACATAGCTCTCAAATAACGTGAATGAGTATGAATACTCAGCCTGATGCCCGCTGAGCAGCTCAACATCGTCTGCGGGCGGGCAGAGTCTGGTCGCCGTCGTCTCGTAGTGTGGGGTGGTGATCGAGTTGGGCTCGCGGGAACGGAAACAGCCTGCCCCGCCTCGTATCGTCTGGGAATGCTTGACCAACCCGTACCGGCCAGGTGCCCGGCCGTGGCTGGAGCTCCGCTCGGATGAGACGAAACCGCGGGTCCTGGAGGCGGTCGAGCCGGTCCTGGTCGTGTGGTCGTCGCTGTGGCCGACCCGTCCCGACGACCTGATCCGCTTCGACCTGCGCACTATCGACGACGGCGGTTGCGCACTGCGCTGGACGCTGCTGACCGCGGCGGAGCAGCCCGACGAGCAGACGGTCGGGCGGCTGCGGTACCGGCTCAACTACCTGGTCAACGCTCAGCTGCGGTTCTCGTTCGGGCAGTAGCCAGCCCGTTGAGATGCGGTCATGTCGAGCGCAGGCGAGCCAGATTTCCGGGCGGAGCTTGCCCCAGTCAGGGACGGCCAGGCCGTCTTCGCAGGCCCAGCGGCGGACCTCAGCGGTGCTCGGCTCGGTGACCGGAACTTCGGCCGGGATCGGGGCGGGGCCGGGATCGGCTGCCGCGTAGGAGGCGGCCAGGAAGCGGTAGGTCCACTTGTTCTGGTTCATCGTGCATCCGACAACAGGAACGTGAGAACGACAAAGAGTCTGCCGATCATGATCGCCTCTCTGGCGGAGGATGAGATCGGGAGCCAGTTCGGGCAGTAGGAGCTGGGGGTGCCGTTGGAGAGGTCCAGGGGCTTCCAGCTGAGTATGGTGCCCGGTAATGATCCGGCCGAGGTTGCGCAGGGATACGGAGTGGGCGCCCCAGTAACTGTGAGCCTCGTTGACGACCGTCCGGCCCACTGGAAAGGATCTCGGGCCGAACGAGGTGTTCCCCGGGCCGGCCCCGAACCGGCCAAGAGCGGCGACCGGGTCGCTTTCGGCCTCGCCCACCCACACGTGCCCAAGCGCGCCACCCAGTTGGTCGGCGTGATCGACGCCGACACCGGGGCTGCCGACGAAGACCACATCGTCGGCCAGGAGACCGGGTCTCAGCAGGGCAGCCTTCCAAGTGGTAAGCGAGCCGTAGCTGTGGCCGATCGGCCATGACCGACCCAGGATCCCAGGGCGGCTGAAGCCGGTACCTCGGGTCCTCGATCACGTGCGCGAGGTGTTCGGCCCGCCGCATGTCGCCGAGCGAGGCGACGGCCGGCACTAGGGCGTGTTTCAGAAGTGGATCACGTGAGTGATCTACTTCTGGGATGATCTTCGGGTGGGTCGTGGTGATTTGACCGCCGCTCAGTGGGCG
>NZ_JBHZBH010000094.1:0-4174 GCF_042754765.1 Nonomuraea sp. NPDC059194
CTGGTGGCGAGCCTCTTCTCGCTGGTGTGGCAGGTCCAGGGTTCGAACCTGGGTAGGCTAAGCCGACGGATTTACAGTCCTGTGGCGATCATGCTCTGACCTGCCGATTCGTCCGTCTCCGCGTCTTTCCGGGAACGCATGGGGAACGATCAAGTTTTTTGGGTTCCCTCGATACGGGAACGCAACCCTGGCGGTGAGGTCCTGCGTGGGGGAGGACGCGATGACGGTGGTGGAGGCGCGGCTCTGTTCCGGCTCACCCCCACATGCGTGGGGAGGACTTGATGAGGACCGCGCGGTTGGGGTCGAGCGTCGGCTCACCCCCACATGCGTGGGGAGGACCTGCCCGGCACCACAGAGGGCATCCACCCGATCGGCTCACCCCCACATGCGTGGGGAGGACTTGGGCCGAGCACGACGGAGCCCTTGCCGGGCGGCTCACCCCCACATGCGTGGGGAGGACGACCGGTTCCCGGCCTGGTCGACGGCGATCACCGGCTCACCCCCACATGCGTGGGGAGGACGACCGGTTCCCGGCCTGGTCGACGGCGATCACCGGCTCACCCCCACATGCGTGGGGAGGACTGCTGCTCCAGGTTGCGTCCACGGACGTGGTGTAAGAGTTTTCGCTGGTGACAGGCGTGGCGCCGTGAAATGAAGACGGCCATCGCGTGATCCTTCGTGATTGCGAGTCAAGATCGAAGGAGAAGAAAGCGATGGCCGTGAACAACAGTGTGGACCCTGCCGCCTGGCTGGCTCAGCAGATCGAGCACGGGGATCCGGATCTGTTGCGATCCATGGTGAAGACCATGGCCGAGACGTTGATGTCGGCAGAGGCCGACGGCCTGTGCGGCGCCGGATACGGCCAACGCAGCGACGAGCGCACCAACCGGCGCAACGGCTACCGCTCCCGCGACTGGGACACCCGGGCCGGCACCGTCGAGCTCTCGATCCCCAAGCTGCGCTCGGGCTCCTACTTCCCGGACTGGCTGCTGGAACGGCGTCGGCGGGCCGAACAAGCGCTGATCAGCGTGGTGGCCACCAGCTACCTGCTGGGAGTGTCGACGCGGCGGGTGGACAAGCTGGTGGAGCAGCTCGGCATCAAGCACATCTCCAAAAGCCAGGTCTCGGAGATGGCCAAGGTGCTCGACGCCCAGGTGGAGGCCTTCCGCACCCGAGCCTTGGACGCCGGGCCGTATGCCTTCGTCTGGCTGGACGCGCTCACGCAGAAGGTGCGCGAGGGCGGACGAATCATCAACGTGCATGTCCTGGTGGCCACCGCGGTCAACGCCAACGGCCAGCGCGAGATCTTGGGCCTGGAGGTCACCTCGGCCGAGGACGGCGCCGGCTGGCTGGCCTTCCTGCGCGGCCTGGTGGCTCGCGGGCTGGGCGGGGTGCAACTGGTCATCTCCGACGCCCATGCCGGGCTGGTCGAGGCGATCGGCGCGAGCTTGCCTGGCGCGTCCTGGCAGCGCTGTCGCACCCACTACCTGCGCAACCTGCTCACCACCGTCCCGAAGTCGGCCCAGCCATGGGTCGCGACCTTGGTGCGCACCATCTTCGACCAGCCCACCACCGAAGCCGTCCGCCTCCAGCACGCCTGGGTCATCGACGCGTTGGAAGCCAAGTATCCGGCCGCGTGCGAGCACCTGGACGCCGCCCGCGAGGACCTCCTGGCCTTCGCCGCGTTCCCACGCGAGATCTGGAAGCAGATCTGGTCGAACAACCCGCAGGAACGGCTGAACAAGGAGATCCGCCGCCGCACCGACGTGGTCGGGATCTTCCCCGACCGCGGCTCGATCGTCCGTCTCGTCGGTGCGGTGTTGGCCGAGCAGACCGATGAATGGACCGAGGCCCGCCGCTACATGGGCTTGGATGTTCTGGCGAAAGCTCGCATGCGGGTTATACGGGGCGACACGCCGGCACAGAATCCACTACCGCAGACACTTACCGCTTAACCTGCAGAAACAGGATCACGCGAAGGTCAACTCATACACCACTTCGCTGGACGTGACCTTTCGCGTAGCCACGGCTCACCGCCACGTCGTGGGGAGGACGTATCGGGGCGAGCAGCCTGTCTCGGCGTCTACGGATCACCCCCACGTGCATGGGGAGGACCCGTTCCAGCTCCCGACCAAGGTGCAGTTCACCGGCTCACCTCCACGTGCGTGGGGAGGACAGCAGCACGATAGCCACCGTCTTGCCCGTGGACGGCTCACCCCCACGTGCGTGGGGAGGACGTGCCGCCCGCGGCAACGAAGTCGTCGATCTTCGGCTCACCCCCACGTGCGTGGGGAGGACCTTGGTCTCGATAAGAGATCACGAGACGAAATCGGCTCACCCCCACGTGCGTGGGGAGGACCGCAAGGAAGCCGAGCAGGAGAACGGCGGCACCGGCTCACCCCCACGTGCGTGGGGAGGACCGGGTGAGCTGGCGTGCCTCGACCTCGACGGGCGGCTCACCCCCACGTGCGTGGGGAGGATCCGCCGAGGTGAGCTGATCGGCTTTCGTGCGTCGGCTCACCCCCACGTGCGTGGGGAGGACTCCCGCATCATCACCAGCACGCGGGCGAAGTCCGGCTCACCTCCACGTGCGTGGGAGGACGGACGGCGCCCAGTGTAGATCTCGTCCATGAACGGCTCACCCCCACGTGCGTGGGGAGGACCCGGGTCACTTCCGGATCGACGGTCACGGCGCCGGTGACGACGACGGCTCACACCCACGTGCGTGGGGAGGACGGTGCGGATGGAGATGCCGTGTGCGGTGGCGGCGGCTCACCCCCACGTGCGTGGGGAGGACTGCAGGCCCGGCTGTACGCCGAGTTCGGTCTTCGGTTCACCCCCACGTGCGTGGGGAGGACTTCGGGGGGACGCGCCCGCCCGTGTAATGGACCGGCTCACCCCCACGTGCGTGGGGAGGACTCCTGCGCGGACCGCCAGGGCGGATTCGCCGACGGCTCACCCCCACGTGCGTGGGGAGGACAAGCCCCACACCGCGATGCCGTCGAGGCCGGGCGGATCACCCCCACGTGCGTGGGGAGGACAGGTTCAGATCCTCCAGCAGCCCATCGAGGTCCGGATCACCCCCACATGCGTGGGGAGGACTCCTGGTAGTAGTACACGGCGTCACAGTACGTCGGATCACCCCCACGTGCGTGGGGAGGACGGCCTGCGGCGCGGCTGGAGGCGGCTGGATGCCGGATCACCCCCACGTGCGTGGGGAGGACCTGCTGGAGGGCCGGGCCCGCGTCGACGGCGACGGATCACCCCCACGTGCGTGGGGAGGACTCCAGCGACCCGGAGCAGATGACCACCGACGACGGATCACCCCCACGTGCGTGGGGAGGACCGGCGCAAGACTGCCAGGGCCTCCTCGGCGCGCGGATCACCCCCACGTGCGTGGGGAGGACGGGGCGGTCAGCTCGGCCAGGGTCTCGTCGAGCGGATCACCCCCACGTGCGTGGGGAGGACGACTACGGCCGGGCCAACGACACCAGAGACGGGGGATCACCCCCACGTGCGTGGGGAGGACGACGCTTACACCGCTCAGCTGCCCATCAACACCGGATCACCCCCACGTGCGTGGGGAGGACGCGAGCCACCACCCAACGCTTCATCAGCTCGCCGGATCACCCCACGTGCGTGGGGAGGACATCTCCCACGGCCTCGCGACACCGGAGCGCAGCGGATCACCCCCACGTGCGTGGGGAGGACGACGGTGATGCCGCAACTGTTCTGCGAGATCGCGGATCACCCCCACGTGCGTAGGGAGGACGAACTCGCCGTCCTTCATGCCGAGACGGAAGGCGGATCACCCCCACGTGCGTGGGGAGGACGGCGTGGGCGGATGGATGGGTTACCGCTTCGGCGGATCACCCCCACGTGCGTGGGGAGGACCCCGGTCAGGCGTCCCCGTCGCCATCGATGACCGGATCACCCCCACGTGCGTGGGGAGGACTGAAGCATGACCGCCACCCTCCAAGACGCCCTCCGGATCACCCCCACGTGCGTGGGGAGGACAGACCGGCATGTCGCAAGCGCAACTCGCCGCGCGGATCACCCCCACGTGCGTGGGGAGGACCCCCTCCCTGTCAAAATAGACATAGGTAACAAACAGACATGAAACTCTGTGCTGAGGGTGGGGAAGGAGTCATCCCTTCGTGGGAGCAAGCGAACA
>NZ_JBHZBH010000095.1:0-3904 GCF_042754765.1 Nonomuraea sp. NPDC059194
GATCCGATCGCAGGCCATGCACCCGCCGGGCCGAGAGGTGACAACCCTTACGAGGGCTGCCTACCCAGGATCTCTTAATGAGCGATCGCCCCAACCGGAGACCATGGAACCGAAGTCCGCGATCGTCACGGCGTCAGCCATACGACTCAAGCAGTTGGTTCTCGCCGATGTTGTCGATCGGCGTGCCCGGTCGAATCTTCTGCGCTTTCCGGAGTGCCATCGTCGCCGGCGGGGCGGCGCTGGCCGCGACCGGCCGAAGAGCCGCAGCGCGGCCAGCGACCGCCCGACGCGCGGCGAGACGCCGCAGGCGGATCGCCTTTAATGACGTGTAGATAAGTTGCTTTCGGATCTTGATGGTAGTGGTCCCGGCTCCTGGCTTGACCTCCGCCCAGGTGTAGGTATGCGTTCACGTGATGACCTGAGTTGGTAAGGCGCTCAAGGTGATCTCAAGCGTCCCTTTCGGCTGACTCGCTGGGGACGGGTCGGGACGTTGAGTCGCTGCTAGGACGTCTCGGCTACGTCCTATTTGGCGGTGATCTGGTCCGGTGCTCCCGCTGCATTCTCGATGTTGTTCTGCGATAGAGAGGAGCGGCGAAGGGAGGCGGCATGCGAGGAAGGGAGTGTCAAGCCGCGCCGCGCTGGGAGATGGCCAGTGGCGGTGTGGGTGAATGATGAGCTGCGGGCGCGGGTCGCCGCGTCTCGGGCGGCGCAAGGGTTGCCGCCGGTAATTGAGGATCTTGCGGTGTTGGAGCGTGTGGCGTCGGTGTTCCGGCTTGTGGACGGGGACCGGGACGAGCGCCGGTCGTTGGCTGCTTAGGCGAGCCAGTCGAAGGTGAAGCGGTCGGGGTCCCATCTTCGTCGGGGGTCGGCTGGGGCGACGGTGATAGTGCGGATGGTCGCGGTGATGATGGCGCGTTGCTGGGAGACGTTCATCTCCTCCCAGCGTGCGAGCATCTCCTCAATCGTGCCGATGAAGGGCAGCAGCGGGGAACTGCGGGACAGGTTGGCCAGTTGGGCGCGGTTCTTGTCCAGCCGTGCGTCGATCGGTGTGCGGGCGGCCATCCATTCCTTACGGCTGATTTCGCGTGCGGCCCAGGCTTGGGCCAGTTCTTCTAGCTGTTCCTCATCGGCTCGTACGAGGTCGGCGAGGTTGTTGTCATCGCCTGAGTCCTGGTGGAGGCGCTCGGCCATAGTGGGGGAGTCGAGCGCGGTGAGGAGCATGTCGCGGGCGTGTTGGTCGGTGCGTGCGGCGTTGGTGGCGATGCCCCCGCAGGCGCCGCTTCCCGGCACGTTGGGGCAGACGTACCTAGGAACACCTGAGCGGGGCCTGCCGTTCATGCGATGCCCGCATCGGCCGCAGCGCAGGATGCCGGACAGTAGATAGGTGCGGCCGGTGGCTGCCTGGCGGCGGTAGTCACGCGTGGGATCGTTCAACAGGACGCGTAGCCGGTCGGAGTCGATGGGGTCGATGATCGCTGGCCACACGGCATCGGCGACGATTTCGCCGAGGAGCGGGCGAGTGGTCTGGAAGCTGCTGCGGGGGATGTGCTCGCGGCGTCCACTGATGCGTGCCGCTGCCAGCATTCGGCGCAGGGTCGTGGGGAGCCAATGGCGTCCGCTGGGGGTGCGGATGTCGCGCTTCTCGAAGTCGCGGCAGACACTTGCCAGTGATTCGCCGGCCAGGGCACGCCGAGCGGCTTCGCGGATGATGTCGGCTTCTTCGTTGATGATGGTGATGCGGTCCTCGGCGTAGCCGTACGGGCGCATCCCGCCGCCTGAGACCTTGCCCGCTTCGGCGTTCTGGCGGCGTTGACGTTTCTGCCGTTCGGCCTTGTGCTCCGCTTCGTGGCGGGCTGCTGCTCCGAGCATGCGGGCGATGAGACGGCCGGTCGGAGTGGCGAGGTCGATTTCTCCGGTGACCGTGGCGAGTTCGACACCGCGCCGGTCGGCCAGGTCGATGACGTCTTCCAGTTCGCGTGGGGAGCGTGTGAGTCTGTCCACGTGCCAGCACACGATCGCGTCGATGGCGCCCGCCTCGATGTCTTCCAGCAGTCGGCGCCAGGCCGGACGTGGGCTGCCAGAGTAGGCGCTGACGTCGTTGTCCGGGTAGACACCTGCGACCTGCCATCCTCGGCGCTCGACCAACGTGCGGCAGTCGGCTTCCTGGCGGGCCACGCCCAGTCCGGCACCCTCGCGGTCCTGGCTGATGCGGCAGTAAATCGCTGCTCTTCGCATGGGTCACATAGATACACGCTCGTGGGAACGGGTCTCTCCTGTCCGATCGGTCTGACCTCCTGAAAAGCATGGGCCTCGCTCCGCTCGGGCTGGCCTGATCGAGGGGCCGAGCCCCCCGAGACCCCCGGGTGGGGCTCCGCCCCACACCCCGACATCTTGGCCGCTTGGCTCTCCTGGGTTTGAAAGAGCGGTGTGGACTGTCTCGGGCCACAACGCGTGGCCCATGCGGGCTCCACTGTCATCCGACACAACGAGGAGGCGATCCTCGACGAGATGCCGGTCTTCTGGACAAGATGATCGAGCGTCTCAGCGTCCTGGCCGATCACTTTCAGGTGGATGCAGCGCACGAGGCGTAACGCCGCCAGAGGCCCTGACGGCCTCCTTATGATCCGCCCTACCCTGGCGCAGTCCGACCTAAAGAAGTGCTCGGCCCACCTTGGTCGCATCGCGGTCGTCTGTAATGGCGACCAGCCCATGGGTTTCGGCGGCGGTGAAAACGCTGGCTTCACCAAGATCATACTCGCCGGCACCCAGCAGGCCGACCCACTGTTCAAAGGCGATCAGCTCTTCATCGGTGTCCTGCGGCAGGATGCGCAACCACTCGAGATCGGTAATCGATCTCAGTATCGCTGGCGTGCGTGCGGCGGTTCAGCGGGAGAAGGTGACATGGATGGTGCCGCTTTCGGCGATCTCGCTGGTCACCTTGTAGCCGCGCTCGAGTTCGCGTAGCTCCGCCCACAGGTTCTCACCGCGGCCGAGCAGGATCGGCGCGATGGCGACGTGGAGCCGGTCGACCAGTCCCGCGGCCAGGTAGGACCGCACGACCCGGACCCCGCCGCCGATGCGTACGTCGCGGTCGCCTGCGGCCTGCGTGGCGCGCTCAAGGGTCTCCTCGGCGGAGGTCTGGACGAAGTGGAACGTTGTCCCGCCCTCCATCTCCAGCGACGGCCGCGATTCATGGGTGAGCACGAACACCGGGCACCGGAACGGCGGGTTCGGCCCCCACCAGCCCCGCCAGTCCGGATCGCCGGGGTGGGCGTGGAGCCCGAACTTGCCCGCGCCCATGATCTCGGCGCCGATACCCTCGAAGTAGTCGGCGGCGTAGTCGTTGTCGAGGCCCGTGGTGCCCTTGCCGGTCTGGCCGAGTACGCGCTCGCGGAAGGTCCGCGTCGCCACGTACGCGGCTTGAAGGCGGTTCCAGTCCTGGCCGAACGGGTCTTCGGGGGTCTGGTCGGTGGTCGTGCCGTAGCCGTCGAGGGAGATGGTGAGATCGACTCGTACCTGTCCCATTGTCGCTCCTGTAAAGTGATTGTAAGATGCAAGCACTACCGTAGTTCGCGGTGCCCGGCAACGTCAAGGAGGGGTCGGAGATGGCTCGAGGAGCGATCTCGGAACTGAGGTCCGGATGCGCGATCAACGCGGCTGTGGAGGCCCTGGGCGACCACTGGTCGTTCCTGGTGCTGCGGGACATGATCTTCGGCGACCGCCGATACTTCCGGGAACTGCTGACCGGCTCGATCGAGGGCATCGCGTCCAACATCCTCAGCGACCGGCTGAAGAAGCTCATCGCCGCCGGCATCGTCACCAAAGAGGACGTCGTGCGCGGCCAGCGCGCCCGCTACAGCCTCACCGAGGCCGGCATCCAGACCCTCCCGATCCTGTTCGCGCT
>NZ_JBHZBH010000096.1:0-3727 GCF_042754765.1 Nonomuraea sp. NPDC059194
ACTCAACGCCCAGGAGGACCGAGTGCTCACCCACCGGCGGCCGCTATCCACCATGGAGTCTGCCGGATGGCCTGCTCCTAAGACTCATTAGGAGGTCCGCGGCAGCGATCGCCCCAGCCCGAGACATGGGAACCGAAGTCGGCGATCGTCACGGCCTCTGCCCTCTTCGATGCGAACGCCGGTGGGGTATGCCGCTTCGGGTCACGTGATGCCTACGGCGTCGCCACGTGCCACAACGAATGCACAAGGCCTTCGGTAGCACCCTCGTGTCACTGCGTTCGCTGACTGACTCCGTTAGGCCCTCTGGCCTGTCGCCGAGCCCTCCTCGCGCCTGCCGGTGACCACAGGGCTCTGCGATGGCCGGATACTGGCGGACATGGTCATCGTCGATGTCGTCCTGGAAACCTACGACGCGGTGGACTTCACGGCCTGGCCGATCGCCGAGCCGTCCAGCGACCGCCTGCTCGCTCTCTCTGACCAGATGTCCCCGACCGAAGTCGGGACCGCGATGGCCGCCATCTTCAGCTACAACGGCATCCCCATCACCCACGCCGCCGACATGACCGAGGCTCACCTGGATCAGCACCTTGCCCAAGCGGAAGCCCTGATCGCTCCGGGCGGGCTACGTTTCCGCGACACCACCACGAATGTCGAGGTTCCGCCCGGTTGCTGCTTTGGCCTGGAGAACTGGCGGGGCTGGTGGGGCGTAGCTCACGGAGAAGAGCCCTGGCTGGGACACGACCCCACGCCTCAGATCGAGCACGACAGTCAGATCATCCAGCTCCGGCAACATGACCAAGACGTTCCTCCGCTCCTGGCCATCGAGATCACACGCAGCGAGCTTCCGAGGCTGCTCACGACAGCACAACTGCACCTCAGCGGGTTTCTCAACCTTGTCCAGCAGTGGACCGCCAACGTCACCCCCAGGCTGGCTGACAGGCTCGTCGCAGCCCTCGACGAACATTTGATGATCACTGAACCACTCGACACCCCGCGTCAGGTCCGGTAGAGAACCGGCGGAACGGTACAGGTCACGCCGCAAAGCGTGTTCGCTGGCACGTGGCATCGCTCCGAGACTTACCGCTGGCGGCTACTGCTGATCTGCGGTGACGCACGCTACTGGCGCTGCCCGTTGAAGGTGACGGTCTCGATGAAATCGCAGGCCAGCAGAGCGTCGGCTTGCGAGCGCAGGAAGTCGGCCCACGTGGTGGACGCCCGCTCGGGCGCCGGATCAAGACCTTCCTGCTTGAGGATCTCCCAGACCGTGGACGGTGCGATCTTGATGCCGAGCGTGGCGAGCTCACCGTGCACCCGCCGCTATCCCACGGGGGATTTTCGCGAACCAGGCGCAAGATGAGAACACGGATGGAGCGGACCGTGGGCGGGTGCCCACGCCTGTTCGGCCGACAGGTACCGGCATGACGCCGTTTCATCAACTCGCGGTGCCAGCGCAAGACGGTATCCGGCCGGACGAGCAGCCGTAGCCGACGCAGCACCTCGCGCGGCAACGAGGCCAGAAGCGCAGAGAGAAAGGCCCGGTCCTCGAGAGTGAACCTCACCCTGGTATCGACACCGAGCTGCCGTTCAAGCACGGTGATCTGGTGGCGCAGGGCGAGAATATCAACGTCCTTGTCCCGATCTCCCAACGGCAGCAACCGCAGGGCGGCGAAGGTTTTCGTGACGGCGAGATAGACCAGGCGAAGGAGCACGGCCGATCATCCTGCCGCACAGATTATCTCTCTTGGTGACCGGAGGTTGTCCACGCCAGGAGAAGACCTACAAGGCTTTTAACCTGGGCGGACGACATTGTCGGCAGGCGCAGGGTTGTGGCAACTTGGTTAGCCGGGTCGTGTCGTCGAGGCCGTCATCTGATCGCTTGGTAAGTTGGGATTGCGCCCAAGGGCGATGAACCAGCGATCGCCCTTTCTTTCCAGCGACAGGGTTTCGCTGTACTTTCCGGCCTTTCCGATCCCATCCAGCCGAGCCAGCGCCGCTTTCGGCGTGATCTCACTGCGAATATCAACAGCCGTCAGCTTGATATCCTTTCCGCCGTAGGCAGCCAGTCGTTTCCGAATATCCGCAGATGGGTCATTCAGTGGAGGAGCGAGACGGGCGATAGATTGGTAATCCGAGGTGTTGAGCCCCGCAATGTAGGCATCGACGGCAGCTCGCGGATCGGCCGCCCCGGACTCCGGATCCGTACTACAACCGGCCAGAAAGAGGCACCCGACGAGGATCATGCCGAATCCCCGGAGGGTGCCTGTGAGGCTCATGGTTACGGATCCTACGTCCGGTGTGCGTAGAAGGTGGCGCTGGCGCCATAGCCAGCGAGCACGCTGCTCAGCGGTTTGTCCACGGTGTCGCTGCTGTGGTAGGTCATGAAGAGCTCATCGACACCGGATCCATCGACTCCGATGTCGGTGACGACCATCGAGTGACTGATGTTGCCGTCGCTGTCGCTGTCGATCTGTAGGACGTCGGCGATTCCCATCTGCCAGACATTGGACAGGCCGCTGACCCGGCCAGACCATGTCCTTGCGAACTGGAACCAGTTATGCGCGGCGGCCCAGGTGTAGGTCGTGGTCCAGGTGGCGTCGCCGTAGAACCATTCGGCCGGGCTGGTGCGATCCTCTCCCGGCCATGCACCCGTCCCCTGCCAGCCGCCAGCCTTGACGATCTGGGACAGGAAGTTCGTGCAGTCCCCTCCAACACCGCCGTACGTCCGATAGTTGGGGTTGTAGTTCTCCGCGTAGCGGTAGGCGTAGTCCACCATTGCCTGGTAGTCGTAGGCCATGTTGACCGAGTTCGACGAGCGGTAGCCGCGCGAGAGCTTGTCAGGCCGTTGGATCGACTTCGGGCGGGCTGTGACGCTCGGCTCGCCGGGTGGGGAGGCGGTTACCGTCCGGGCTGTGAACGCCCTGGGGTAGGTGTCTGGCGGGAGCCCGTTAGTGGACAGCTCTGGAGTCGACTGGGTGAGCACCCATCCGTCGCCAGTCTTCTCAAAAGTGAAGCGATGTCGCAGCCGATACCGTTCAGCCGCCGGCCCGTCGGTCAGCGGACGGGCGAAGTAGAGCTTGGTGTGCTCTGTTAGGGAGAGTGTGCTCAAATTTCCCTGCGTGGAATGGCTGACGTCCGAGACGGAGACGTCCGCGCGCACGTGCCCGCCGTTGACAGAGCGGAGGAGTTGCCTGCGCTGGTCGATGGCAGCGGCGTCATCGGCCAGGTGCTCTTGCAGCGCGATGCTGGTCGGCACGGTCGTGAGGGCCCGCCTGCTGTTCGGTGGGATATCGACGGTGAGGCGGGTGGCGCGATCGGTGAGATAGCTTTGCGCAATTGCTAGGACATCGGCGTCGGCGGTGGTGCTCGCGGACGCGGGGATGGCCCCGGATAGTGCAGCACCGAGAGCGGTCAGGCTGAGTAAGACTCCGATTCTCTTCATGCCGAACTCCTTATTCGCTCGAATTGAGCGTGAGGGGGTGCAGGAGATTATCGAATTGGCTTGAGGATCTTCATCAAGATAGTCACCCCTTGCACGCTAGTCAAGCACTTGTCAGGACGCGAGCGAGATGCTTGAGAATCTGTCGTCGAATGTTCGGCGGGTCGTCTTGTGTATAGGGGAGAGTAGTCATGCCCTAGTACGGCAGCCGCCATTTGCTGGATGACCAGGGCGGATGCGCGGCGGGTCGATGTGATCTTGTGATCGGAATCCGGCCCAACGAGAACAGCC
>NZ_JBHZBH010000097.1:0-3508 GCF_042754765.1 Nonomuraea sp. NPDC059194
CTGGCTACGACCCGCTCCCCGCCCCTTACGACCCCGACGGCCGTCGACACGCCGGCCGGGCGGTGGGGGGGGGGGGGGGGTCCGGCCCCGCACTGCGTGCTGCCGAGACCCCACGAGCGTCAGAGGTAGGAGGCGAAGGCGTCGGTGAGCATGTAGGTTCCGCTCTTCTTGGCCAGCTTGAGAGTGTGGAAGCCCGCGCCGACGCCATCGATGCGCAGCCTCGATGTGCTCCTCGGGAATGGCCGCCACCGCGACCCGGACGAGGTAGACGCCGACCGGGTTGACGCAGCTGGGCAGCAGGGCGGCCGGTCGCCGGGCCCTTGGTCCAGGGCGGCGGGCGGGGAGCTGGCGGGTTAGAACGCTCCAGCAGACTAACGGGCCTGAATGCCCTGCGCGGTGATGCCGGCGACGATGTCGGCCTGGGCCTTGTCTAGCGCTGGACAAAGGTTTGCCCATCGCTCACCGCGGTGCTCATGGCGTCACCGATCCTGGTGAACACGTCGGGCATCGACGGGCCCCACAGGAACTCGGTGTTGACAGATCCCAGATAGTCCGGCGATATCGGCTGTGCACACGGGCTGAGAGCAGCCCAAACCGTGCACGTCGCCTCGGCCACCGAAGTGCGCGCCGCGACCTGCACGGTATGGCCGACGCCCTCTACATCCAAGAATCTCGGCGGCATCATGCCGACTGTCGAGGAGGTCCTGGCCGGCCTCGGCAAGCTCGGCGGTCCGGAGACCGAGCCGCACTATCCGATGGGCTGGGCGTGGGCTGGCAACACCCCGTTTCAGTGGGTCAAGGTGTGACTTGGATTGCTTGATGGCGTGATTCTTTGAACGCTTTCTGTCGTCATTTTCGATCTTGCTGCGGGTGAAGGGTTGGCGGAGCGGGAGGTCACCGGTGCGCTGGCGGATCTGCTGATCGCCACGGTGCGCCGGATACCTCTCATTGTGTGAGTCCTTCCTGTGTGGGTGTGCCCCTTCACGGTGCTCGCGGCGGCATTTGTCACGTGGGTGTGGTGCGGCCCCGCCGCCCGGTGGGCGGAGGGGCCGTGACCTGCTGGGAAGCGATCTATCCGTGTACCGGGTAGTTCGCGCGGAACACGTTGTGCGGGTCACGGGCCCGCTTGATCTCCCGCAGCCGCGCGAGCGCGCTGCCGGAGAAGGACTGCGCCGCCGTGTCACCGGGCGACAGCAGGGTGTACGGCTTGCGGCCGCTGATGCAGGCCTTCAGGTCGGCCACGACCTCGGCCTGCTTGGCGCGCGTCGCGTCGGCCGTGTGCGGCAGGCCGAGACCCACCAGGCCGAGCAGGTACGGCTCGGCCACCGCGCCGCTCGCACCGGCCCCGCCGCCCGGCTCGGCGAGCGCCCCGCCCAGGTGCCTGATCTGCACGTTGATGAGCGGTTCGACCGGCTTGGCCAGCAGGAGCTCCACCGCGTCCGCGTCCAGGCCGGTGAGCAGCTCCGCACGAGCGATGGAGGGGGCCGGATCGGTGGGCTCGGCGGCGATGCCCCCCAGGTCGGCAACCGGGACGACGCCACGGCTGTCGGAGATCGCGCCCTCGATCTTGTCGATGCGCGCCAGCAGGTCCTCCCCCTGAGCCGCCTCACCCAGATAGGCCAGATCCAGCGTCACCATCGGCGGCGCGCCGGGTGGCTGGAGCCGGTTGATCCAGACACTGAGTTCACGCGGCGCCTCGGCGGTGATCTCCAGGAACGCGTCGTACACCTGCCTGGTCCGGTGCTCCGGCCAGATCACGCGCCCGCCGTACAGGACTGGCGCGGGATACAGCTCGAGTTCGAGGGCGGTCACCACCGCGAAGTCCCCGCCGCCGCCGCGCAGCGCCCAGAACAGCTCGGGATCGGACTCGGCGCTCACCCGGCTCGGCTCGCCGTCGGCGTCCACGATGTCGATAGCCCGCACGCTGTCGGAGGCGAAGCCGTACTTGCGGCTGAACCAGCCGACCCCGCCGCCCAGGGTGTAGCCGGTCACGCTGACCCCCGGCGCGCTGCCGGACAGGCCAGTCAGACCCAGCGGACCGGCCGCCGCCAGCACCTGCCCCCACTTCACGCCCGCGCCCACCCGGACCACGCGCTCCTGCGCGCGCACCTCCACCTCGTTCAGCGCTCCGGTACGCAACAGGATCAGGCCGTCCACCTCACCCGAGGCGCCATGCCCGCTCGGCTGCGCGGTCACCGTCAAACCCGCCCGCCGCGCGTAACGCACCAGCGCCGCCACGTCATCGGCATCCGCGGCCTCCACCACGGCCGCCACCGGCTGCCTGACGGTCAGATTCCACGCGGTGGCCGCCTGGTCAAAACCGTCGTCATCGGCCAGGAGCACACGCCCCTTGAGGACACCGCGCAAGTCGTTCATTGTCATCGTCGTCTCCCATGTCGAGTTGTCAGAAAATGCGAAGGAATACCGGGCCGCGCTACGGGAAGGACGGCGCCTTGACCGGCCCGGACAAGGACCACGCCGTGGCCGGGCCACGTGGTGGCTGGGCCACCCCCTTCGGGGCGTGCAGACGTCAGGCGGGCTGCGCGGCGGGCGGCGGGGCGGCGGCCTCCTGGACCTTGCTGGTCTCACGGAGGATCAGCAGGCCGGCGGCCACCATCAGTGCCGAGGTCAGGCCGTGGACGCCGAACGCGGTGGCCGTGGAGCCGTGGTGGGCCAGGACGGTGGTCATGTCGCCGAGCGGGGCGACGGCCTCCATCAGCAGGGCCCAGCCAAGGGCGCGGCGGTGGCCCGTCACCAGCAGGATGCCGAGGACCAGGCCCATCGCGATTTCGCGGCTGCCCTTCGCGATGAGGAAGCCGCCGCCGTCGCCAGCGGGCCAGTTCGGCAGGCCGAAGCCTGGAGCCAACGTCTCGGGGGTCAGGATGTAGGACGCCCCGAGGGAGATGACGAGCAGGGCAACGGCGGTGGCCAGGACGGTGTTGATGTTCTTCAGCGACATGGTTCTTCTCCTTGTTGACGTTCAGACTGGGTCGGGGGGCAGGGTTCAGCCGCGGACACGGCGGATGTGGCGGGCGTAGCGGGGGCGGCCAATCACATGCCAGATGACGCGGACCGGGGCGGGTAGGCCGCTGAGGACGGTGGCGCGCTCGGCCGGGTTCGCGTCTTCCAGGACGGCGCCGAAGAGCGTGAACAGGATGGGCTTGGGGGTGTTGTGCACCAGGTGGTCGCCCAGGCAGGCCCACTCCTGCTCGGTGATGTGCTTGGCCGCGAGCGGGAGGAGGGTGGCCTCCTCGTCGTCGAGGTGTTCCAGCAGGACCGCGCGGTGCTCGGAGAGGGCGGCCACCAGGGTGTCGCGTTCGTCGGCGCCCGCGGTGGCCTCCCAGGCGGGGAGCGCGGTGTCCAGCCTGCTCAGGGTGGCCGCGATGCGCTGGTGCTGGGCCTGCATGCGCAGCACGATGTCGGCCTCCAGGTCCACCCGGGACAGCAGCGGCGGCCACAGCAGCTCGTCCTCGCCCTCGTGATGGTTGTGCAGGCCCAGCCGGTAGAC
>NZ_JBHZBH010000098.1:0-3450 GCF_042754765.1 Nonomuraea sp. NPDC059194
TTGTCCTTCTTGTGCTCGATCGGGATGTACGCGCCGTTGGTGACGGCGGGGTACGTCTCGTTCTCGTACGTGGCCATGTCGCCGACCTTCTCCCAGACGTGCTTGGGCACGATCGGGATCGGGTTCGACAGCATCGACGCCTGCGGCGCCTTGGTCTTGATGACCAGGGTCCGGTCGTCGGTGGCGGCGACCGAGGCGAAGTTCTCCACGGCGGGACCGTTGCCGGTCTTGGCCGCGTCGTCCGTCATGATCTTGTTGAAGGTCCACGCGGCGTCGTGGGCGGTGACCGGCTGACCGTCCGACCACTTGGCCTGGCGGATCTTGAACGTCCAGGTCAGCCCGTCCTCCGACGACTCCCACGACTCCGCCAGATCAGGGCTGGGCTGGAGGGTCTTGGGGTCGGGCGTCGTGAGGAACATGTACGTCCACCGCTGGAGCTGGCCCGCGATCAGCCGTACCGCCAGGAACGGGTTCATCGAGTCGACCGCCTGGATCGAGCCGATCCTGACGGTCTTCTTGCCCGTCGTAGCGGGATCCGCCTGCGCGGCGGTGACCGGTGCCGCCAATGCTAGAGCCACCCCGAGCGCCGTCAGGCGCGCGAGCCATTTACCCATTTGGATGCCTCACTCTCAGGCAGGGGGAGACCTGTTCAACAGCAAGGCACACCATCGCGACCTCGTGTGTCAACGAGAGGCGGAAAATTGTTTCACTCTCGTTTCAATCCGCGATGTTATTTTTCACCCCTCTTCGGTGACTTGACCTCCGTCCACCCGCAGCCGCCGATCCACCTGTACGGCATCGAGCATCCTCCGGTCGTGGGTGACCAGCAGCAGCGTGCCGGGATAGGTCGCCAGCGCCGACTCCAACTGCTCGATCGCGGGCAGGTCGAGGTGGTTGGTCGGCTCGTCGAGCACCAGCAGGTTGACGCCCCTGGCCTGCAGCAACGCCAGCGCGGCACGCGTCCGCTCGCCGGGCGAGAGCGTGGCGGCGGGCCGCAGCACGTGGTCGGCCCTGAGCCCGAACTTGGCCAGCAGCGTGCGCACCTCGCCGGGCGGCAGCTCGTCGGAGAACGACTCCACCAGCGGCGCCGAGCCCTCGAACAGCCTGCGGGCCTGGTCGACCTCGCCGACCACCACCCCAGGACCGAGCGCCGCGTGGCCCTCGTCGAGCTTCAGCTTGCCCAGCATGGCGGCAAGCAGCGTCGTCTTGCCCGAGCCGTTCGCGCCGGTGATCGCCACCCGCTCCGCCCAGCCGATCTCCAGGTCGACGGGGCCGAGTGTGAACGAGCCGCGCCTGACCACGGCCCCGCGCACCGTCGACACCACCGCACCGGCGCGGGGAGCGGCCGCGATCTCCATCCGCAGCTCCCACTCCTTGCGCGGTTCCTCCACGACCTCCAGCCGATCGATCAGCTTCTCGGTCTGCCGGGCCTTGGCGGCCTGCTTCTCCGTTGTCTCGATCCGGGCGTTGCGGCCGATCTTGTCGTTGTCCTTCTGCTTCCTGCGGGCGTTCTTGACGCCCTTCTCCATCCACGCGCGCTGCGTGCGGGCGCGCAGCTCCAGGTCGGATCGCGTCTCGGAGTACTCCTCGTAGCGTTCGCGGGCGTGCCTGCGGGCCACCTCGCGCTCGTCGAGGTAGGCCTGGTAGCCGCCGCCGTACAGATGGACCTGCTGCTGGGCCAGGTCGAGCTCCAGCACCGACGACACGGTCCTGGCCAGGAACTCGCGGTCGTGACTGACCACCACGGTCCCCGCGCGCAGCCCCTTCACGAACCGCTCCAGCCGGTCGAGCCCGTCGAGGTCGAGGTCGTTGGTCGGCTCGTCGAGCAGGAACAGGTCGTAGCGGCTCAGCAGCAGCGACGCCAGGCCCGCACGGGCGGCCTGCCCGCCGGACAGCGACGTCATGGGCTGATCGAGGTCGATCATCAGCCCGAGATCGGCGGCCACCTCGTCCGCGCGTTCCTCCAGGTCCGCGCCGCCCAGCGACAGCCAGCGCTCCAGCGCGACGCTGTAGGCGTCGTCGGCGCCCTGCCTGGACTCCACGAGGGCCTGCGTGGCCGCGTCGAGATCGGCCTGCGCCTTCGTGACCCCGGTACGGCGGGCGAGGAACCGCCTGACCGTCTCGCCCTGACGGCGCTCGGGCTCCTGGGGCAGGAAACCGACGACGGCCGTGGGCGGGTTCAGCCTGATCGAACCGCTCTCCGGCTGGTCCATCGCGGCCAGCAGGCGGAGCAGCGTCGACTTGCCCGCTCCGTTGACGCCGACGAGGCCGATGACGTCGCCCGGGGCGACCACGAGATCGAGCTCCGAGAACAGAACCCGCTCACCGTGGCCTGCGGCCAGGCCCTTTGCGACAAGTGTTGCGCTCATATCACCCGTTAGCGTAATCGCATGTCGCGCACGCGCATCCTCATTTTCGCCGCCGTCACGATCATCCTCGGGCTGTCGACCAGGCCGTTGTCGAAGTACGCGGGCGACGCGTTCTACACCGTGCTCCTGTACTGGATCGTGGTGTTCGCCGCGCCCAGGATCCGCCCGGTGTGGGCGGCGGCGGTCGCGCTGGGGGCGAGCTGGGTGATCGAGTTCGCGCAGCTGCTGAACCTGCCGCGCGTGCTGGCGCCGGTCCTGGGCAGCACCTTCAACCCGCCCGACCTGTTCTGGTACGCCGTGGGGGCCGCCGCCGCGTGCGCCTTCGACCTCACCGTCCGCCGTCGCACGGCCCGCCCTCCGGGAACGCCTCTTGGTTAGTGGCAGCCGCCCGACCCGCAGCAGGAGCCGCCCGCCTGGGCCAGCATGATGGTGTCCTGGCGTCCGGTGAGCTCGTAGCCCGCCTCCGTGACGGCCGCGCCCACCACCGCGTCGTCGAGCGGCGTCGCGCTCGTCACGGTGACGGCCTTGCTCGCCAGGTCGACCCGCACCTCGCTCACGCCTGCCACCTTGCCCACCTCGGCGGTCACCGAGCTGACGCAGTGGCCGCAGGTCATTCCCTCGACCTGGTATGTGGTGACGGTCATCGCTCTCTCCTCACAGCTCGGAAGCTCGTGCCGTCACTATATACCCCCCGGGGGTTTATGTCACACGGATCCTAGCGCTCGCCCGGGCGGCGGCGGTTCGGGCGACCCCGGCGACCCCGGTGGGGGTGAAGGCGGGGAGGCGGGAGACGAGCAGGGCGGACACCACGAACGTGGCCGCGTCGATCACGAAGGCGGGCCGGGGCCCGGTCGCCGCGACCACCAAGCCGCCGACCAGGAACCCCAGCACGTAGGTGGTCTGGTTGGTCACGTGATAGGCGGCGACGCCGACGGTGTAGCGGTCACCGGACAGCATCTGGGGCAGGATCGCGGCCCGGGCGGCCCGCCGCCGGGTGGCCCGGAGGAGTCTCACCTCCGGGCTCCCACAGAACGGAGCGTGACAGTCTCCCGTCACTCCGCTCGTCTCATCCAGTCCGTCA
>NZ_JBHZBH010000099.1:0-2784 GCF_042754765.1 Nonomuraea sp. NPDC059194
CACCTGCGCCAAGAGGATATCGACGTCGGCGGGCGACCTACCCACATTTTCCCGCATGCGCGGCGTCCCCGCAGGGGACCTAGCGACTGACCTGCAGATTCACCCACCTCTTGATCAAAGAATCGAGAGGTGGGTCATGCCTGGGTCACGTCTGGGACAAACGGACACCACGGGAGCTTTCTGGCAATGTGCTCAGCGTGGCGGCCGGGTTCGTGGGGCAACGCCGGAGCCGGAGTGTCCGCTTCCGCAGCTTGTGGGCCGTTCTTCGCGCTGTGGTGAGTACCAGGCGTGCCGTTGCCTCGGCCGCCTCGTGATGGAGCTCGGGTAGGACCGAGGTGTAGGTGTCGGAGGTCAGCACAATGCTGGCGTGCCCGAGTTGCCCCTGGACTGTACGCAGGTCCACGTGCGCCGCCAACGCTGTGGAGGCGGCGCCGTGTCGCAGGTCATGCAGCCGTACCGGTGGCAGTCCGCTGGCTGCCACCAGGTACCGGAACCGGTAGGTCAGGTAGTCCGGGCGTACCGGCTTGCCGTCCTTGCGAGTGAACACCCAGCCGGCGGGAACGCCTAACCCCAGATCAGCCCCAACGTCGAGTTTCGGGCACCCACAAGCTCATCCCTGAGGCGGCGCTGACCTGCGGCGGCCTCATGACGGGTCAGGTTGGTGATCACGTGTCGTGTGCGATAGTGGTCGGGCGGGCGCTATCCGCGCTCTGTATGAGCTTCGGGGGGTCGGATGACGAAGTACATGGTGCAGGCCAGGTACACCGCGGAAGGTGCGAAGGGACTGCTCGCCGAGGGAGGCAGTGGGCGCAAGGCCGCTGTGGAGCAGGTTGTCAGGTCGTGTGGCGGCACAGTCGAGTCGATGTACTTCGCATACGGTGAAGACGACCTGTACTGCATCGTTGACCTGCCCGACAGCATGTCGATGGCCGCGATCGCGATGACCGTCCGGGCCAGCGGAGCCCTGGTATCCAAGACGAGCGTTCTGGTGACCGTCGAGGAGGTCGACCAGGCCGCCAAGAAGTCGGTCGACTTCCGCCCGCCGGGTACCTGACCGCGGTCGCTGCCCCACTTCGCCCGTCGCACACCGCAACTCCAGTACCGACTGGGCGGAGGCCGACCTGACAAGTTGTGCATGACCCAGCCAGGAATGCGCCAGCGACGAGGTGTGCAGCATTCTCGCCAGCCCGGCAACCAGCGCACTAACGCCCTCCAGCCGCCATCAGGGGCGTTCCCCCCGGAGTGTGGACACGGGGATCATGCAGCTTTGAGCACTCTATCGGATCGCTGTTCGTAGTCGATTGGGCTGAGGTGGGCCAGGGTGGAGTGCCTCCTTCTCGTGTTGTATCGGGTGATCCATTTTGAAGATGGCCAGCCGGGCCGCGCGGGCCGAGGGCCAGCGCCGGGCGCCTTGTAGGGTCTCGCGTTGGGGGTGGCGTTGAACGCCTCCGCGGCGGCGTTGTCAGCGTGGGTGGCGCCCGCGCCGTCGATCCGGATCCAGACCTTGGCCCGGAACTCGTCGGGGATCTGCCTGATGACGTCCAGCGCCGCGAGAACTGCCCGATCGGCCCAGTCCGGCTTCGGCCGTTCGACCTGACGCCGCAGAACCGCCACCTCGTGACGCAACATCATGATTTCCGCGTCCTTCGACGCTTGACTGCGGCCCAGCAACATCAGCCAGCCGAACACTCGAGAGTGATCAGATAGAGCAGGCGAACAAGCACAAGACACGATCTTGTCGGCGGAGATGGAACCTGTCAAACCACAGGTCAGAGCCATCGTGGCTGCGTTTTGACGCGATACAGGTAGGCCGTTTCAGGGGAGACGGCGAGGTCCTCCGCGTGCGCAGCCGCTAGGGAGGTCATTGCCGCTTATGTCAAAATCCGTGCACGTGAGGAATAGGTGGTTGTACTTACCGAGCAGGAAGGCCAGGATTCCGATGACGATCGTGATGGCGACGGCACCCAAGCGTTTTGGTATAGAGAGCTCATCATAGTCGGACAGCAGGATTCTCGACAGCAGCCATGCGAGCACCGGGGCGGCCAGCAGGGTCACTCCTGCCTCAAAATATTGATAGTGAGGCAATCCCCGGGTCCCTGGTGCCGCGATGGCTAGGAGGACCCTGATCGAGGGCAGTGACAAGACGAGCCAGCCGGCCCAAGGCATGGCACCTCTTTCGTGTACTACCACCCCTGAGAGAAGCACTGCGGTCGCTGTCGCCCAGAGCGCCAGCAGGGAGTCGAAGAAGATGGCACCGTACGCGCCCCACGTAAAGGCGGGCCACCAGATGGCGAGCGCTCCACCGACTGATGCGGCCGCGGTGGCCCGCAGGGTGGGGTTGATCTCGACCGGGCCACGCCTTCCTTTAGGGCGCGGATCTCCGGAAGCTCCATCGACCATTTTCGCTCCGACGTGTGAGCCGCTCCATTCGAATTAACGCAGCATACCGCGGCCTCTCTGATGAGATCTGCCACTCCCTTCCCGATGCGGCGACTCACCATCCTAAAATGGTGAATGATGGCATTTTCGATATCCCTTCAGAAATAATACGAATAGTGATCGATTTTGGTCATTGTCGACCAGATAACGAATCCCGTCGGCCAGAGGGTGACCGAAGACGGCGCGGCAGGTTCAGCGTTTCCGCATGGCGGCGAACGCCACGCGGGTTGTGAATAGCCGGGGAGCCCCGCAGGGCTGAAGCGTTCTCGGCTGGTGAGACGGTTGCGGCCCTGGGACGGACGGATCGCTGAGCGGCGCCCCGGTGTGGAGATGACAAACGCGACC
>NZ_JBHZBH010000100.1:0-2643 GCF_042754765.1 Nonomuraea sp. NPDC059194
GCGTTGTATTCCTGGAAACCGGTCAGGACGATGTTCGCGCCAGCGTCGGTGAGCATGGCTTGGCGGCGGTCTTCGGGGTCGGCGGGGTCGAGGGGTAGGTAGGCGCAGCCTGCCGTGAGGACGCCGAGCAGCACGACGGGTAGGTTCAGCTCGCGTTCCATGCACACGCCGACCGGCTGGTCCGGCCTGGCCCCCGCTGCTCGCAGGTGAGCGGCTACTTGACGCGCTCGTTCGGTGAGTTCGCGGTAGGTCAGGCGGTCGCCGTCGAACACCAACGCGGTCGCGTCGGGGGTGCGTTCGGCCTGCTCGAATACCAGGCCGTGCAGGGTGCCGCCCGCATGCTCCCGTTCGGTGGCGTTCCAGGCCGCGATGGCCGCGGTGTCCTCGGGGGACGGGCCTTCCTGACCGGACAGCGCCCGCACGTACAGGTCGCGGTAGCGCTCGACCTGCTCGGCGGGGAACTGGGCGGTGTCGTAGGAGATGGTCAGCGTCAGGCCGCTGTCGGGGGTCCTGACGAAGGCCGCGCTGAAGGCCAGGTCGGTCTGCTCGAAGAAGTCCTGGTCCTCGATGGTCAGGTCGGCGCCGCCGTACACGTGGAAGTCGCGGAAGTCGACGTGCGCGTCGAGCAGCGGCGAGCGCCCCGCCGCGCGCTGGATCTCGAACAGCGGATACTGCCGGTACGGCAGCAGCGCCACCTCCGCCTCGAACACCCTGCGCACCAGCTCGGGCGCGTCCGCGCGCAGCCGCAGCGGCACCGTGTTGAGGAACAGGCCGAGCACCTCGTCGCCCGCGTCGCTCTCCGGCCTGCCGTGCGTGAGCACACCGGTCAGCACGTCGGGATCGCCGGTGGCCAGGTGCAGCACCCGTAGGTGCGCCGCGATGAGCACCGACCGCAGCGGCACCCGCTCCCGCGCCGCCCGCTCGGTCAGGTCGGCGACCAGTCCGGGGTCGAGCGGCGTGGCCAGCACCGCGACGGCGCGCGGGCCGCCCGTCGGGTAGCCGGGCATCCTGGGCAGGCGGCCGTCGGGCGCGTCCTCGACGACCTCCCGCCAGAAGCCCGCGGCCTCCGGCGAGACCACGAGCTCCTTCTCCACCGCCACCAGGTCGCGGAAGCGAGCGCCCGGCGGCTCCACCGGCAGGCCCGGCGTGCGGTAGCGGGCCAGCAGCTCGTTGACCAGCGCGGCGACGCTCCAGCCGTCCAGGATCGCGTGGTGGAAGGCGACGGTCAGCGCGAACCTGTCCTCCTCGGGACGCACGTGCACCCTCAGCAGCGGCGGCGCCGACCAGTCGAAAGGCCCGTACTCCGGCGCGGTCGCGGCCACGGTCAGCGGGATCTCCGCGTGGTCGTGCACGAGCTGGACCGGCTCGCTGAAACCGGTCAGGTCGAACGAGGTGCGCAGCGCCTCGTGCCGCGCGGCCACCTCGCCCAGCGCCCTGACCAGCGCCGCCTCGTCGAACCGGCCGCGCAGCGTGAGCGTGGTGTGGTCGTGGAAGGTCACCCCGTCCAGCTCGCTGTGGTAGAGCATCCCGGCCTGCAGCGCGGTCAGCGGGTAAGCGTCGACGATCATCCCATGAGCCTTTCTCGGTCCGCGGGGCTGAGCAGGGCGAACGCTCCCGTTTCAGGTTTCTGTACGGCTGTGCGCCTGCGTAGCACGGTGGCCAGCTCAGCCACCGACTGGTGCCTGAACAGCTGCTGCAGCTCCACGTCGTACCCGGCCGCGCGCAGCCTGGCCACCACCTTCAGGCTGCGGATGGAGTCGCCGCCGACCTCGAAGAACGAGTCGTGCCGACCGGCCCGCTCCAGCCCCAGCACCTCCTGCCAGACGCGGGCCACGGCACGCTCGGCGTCGGTGCCCGGCGGCTCCCACCGCGCGTCGGAACGATGCTCGGGCGCGGGCAGCGCGGCCCGGTCGAGCTTGCCGTTGGCGGTGAGCGGCAGCGCGTCCAGCCGTACCCACGCCGTGGGGATCATGAACTCCGGCAGTACGGCACGCAGGTCGGGAACGCCGTCATCGCCGACCAGGTAGCCGACGAGGCGGCCGTCGACGGCATTGGCGGCGGCCTGCCTGACGCCCGGCTGCTCGCGCAGCACCGCCTCGATCTCGCCGAGCTCGACGCGCATGCCGCGGATCTTGACCTGGAAGTCGGTGCGGCCGAGGTATTCGAGTTCGCCGGTGGGGAGCCAGCGGGCGAGGTCTCCGGTGGCGTAGAGCCTGGAGCCGGGGGTGAAGGGGTCGGGGACGAAGCGTTCGGCGGTGAGGGCGGGCCGGTTGAGGTAGCCGCGCGCCAGTTGGACGCCGCCGATGTACAGCTCGCCCGGCGTCCCGATCGGCACCGGCTGGAGCGATTCGTCGAGCACGTACAGCCTGGTGTTGTCCACCGGCCGGCCGATCGGCACGACCGTCTCGCCCGGCAGGCAGTGATGCCAGGAGACGTCCACGGCCGCTTCGGTCGGGCCGTACAGGTTGTGCAGCTCGCTCTCCACGGGCCACTCCAGCCCGGCGGGCAGCGCCTCGCCGGAGCAGATGACGCGGTGGGGGAGCTGGAGGTGTTCTTCGAGGAGGAAGGCTTCCAGCATGGAGGGGACGAAGTGGGTGGTGGTGATGCCTTCTTCGACGATGAGGTCGCGTAGGTAGGCGGTGT
>NZ_JBHZBH010000101.1:0-2521 GCF_042754765.1 Nonomuraea sp. NPDC059194
CTGTTCTCGTTGGGCCGGATTCCGATCACAAGATCACATCGACCCGCCGCGCATCCGCCCTGGTCATCCAGCAAATGGCGGCTGCCGTACTAGCGGGTGTCTGGTAGGCCACCCTTACATATGGCAAGGACTTGGCAAGCTTTTCCTCGTCGGTGGCCGCCAAGAGGTCGGTGACCGACGTTCGGCAGGGAACCCACGAGATGAGGACCGGGTTGTCGGTGACGGCATCAGGGGTCCCTGCCAGGCACGGCGTACCCGAGGAGTGTGACACCCGCGTTGCGACCTCCGCGTCATCGTCGTCAGTCTCATCGGTGGGAGGTTCCGCCTTTGGCAGGACGCTGTCGAGGTCGGTGACGATAAGGGTGGTGAGGCCCAGGAACTGAATGAGGTTCTGGAATTTGTGAGCGAAGGCTCCGCCGACTTCCAGAAGCGTCAAGTGACACGACTTCAGCTCGGGAGCTTCCTTTTCGATCATGAGAGGTAGAAGCAGACGCTCTACGTTCCCCTCGATGAAGACGGCTGCGTCCGCGAAGAACAAGTCGCAGTGGGTGAGCTTGAAGTACTGGAGAAGGAAGGCACGGGAGGACTCTGCCTCCCCGTCATGGAAGAGTGAGAGGTTCTTGACATCGGTATCAGGGACGCCGGCGACTTTATCACGCCGCTGGAAGTAGCGGATGGGGCGGAAGCTGCTCTCGTAAATGACATGTGCCGAGTGCGTGGTGAGGACCAGTTGAGTGTTGCAGCCTGGTGGGTCGTGCAAGATACCTCTGATCTTGCGGGTGAAGACCTGCTGTAGTTGGGCGTGCAGATGCGCCTCTGGTTCCTCGATCATGACCAGATGCACAGGCGGACGATCGTCCTCTATTTCCTGCCAAGCATTGTGGAAGTCGAGTACCTCGATCGCCATGTAGATGAGGTTCTTAAAGCCCAGCCCGTTGTACCGATCCGGCAGCGTTGCTGGTTGACCGTCAGAATTCTCTGGCAGCCCGGGCAGAACGTAGTGTACCCCCGCGTTCTCGTGCACCAATGTCTCTGGCTTGAGGGACGTCTTGACCACAATCTCCGGATTCGAGAACCCCGGATAGCCAAGCGTACGGATGTTGTTCAGAGTGCTGTCGAAGACCGTGGCGAAGTGGGCGTTGAGGCTCGCCTCAGAGGCTGCCAAAGTACTGAGCGCTTTTAGGTTCACCTGGTACTTGTCGAGGTTACGCCGGTAGAAACTGCTGAGCTTCTTGGACAGATCCTCGGCACGTCCGTGTGAAGACGCGTCGGACAGGTGCCGCTGGGCGTCCATGAAGTCGACCCGGAGTAGCGACGCCAGCACGCGCTGACCTTCAGCGGTTGAGGCGAAAGGTGCGGGGTGGTAGTCCTCGGGGTACTCCCGATCGTCGCCGAGTTTGGTGTAGTCAAGGATGAAGTAGCGGACTTCATATTCGGTTCGCAGGCGCTTTTCTAGATACGCCGTCATGTGCTGCGGCCATGGTTTGTAGGTCGCCTCTTGTGTCAGAGGTGTCGCGCTCGCCTGTGCCGTATGGTAGTTATTGAGCAGGGATGCGTCGTTCTTTGGGCCGTATTCCAGTCGGATGCCAACCGGCGCCTGTTCCCATTCGAGTGTGGGGATTAGGTGCTTGACACGGTGAAGGCTATCTGCGTCGACGGCGAACCAGATATCCAGCGATATGCGCGGGAAGATCGGTTCCTCAACCGAGGTCTGCTCGGCGAGGCGATTAAAAATAGGCCAACAGTCGGCAGTGAAGTCATACAGGGAGAATGTCTCTTTCCCGCTAAGGAAACACTGCAGGGCATGCGAGACGGAGGTCTTCCCACTGTTGTTGGCGCCGACGAAGATAGTCGTTCCTGTTTCGAGGTCAACTCGGACGTGCTTCAGCCGACGGAAATTGCGGATGTGGAATGACTGGACGTGCACGTGCTACCTCTCGCCGCACCCTGCTCGATCGCCATGGTGGCCAGTGCGAGAACTCATGGCATAGCCCGCGAGAATCCCGACCGACCGTAGTGGATCGTACACACTGAGATAAGCGAGCGTGTCACTATTGCAACAATAGGCACGCTTCAGGACTGCTCTCTCATGCGATGGACTGGCGATCCACCAGTCTGAGGTCATCGGGTCGGCGCCTTAGGTCGTGTCTTGATGATGATCAATCGTTGAGTTGATCATGGATGCTTTCATTGATCGGCTGGTCCCCGACCAGTGGTGGGAGCTGTTTCAGCGAGTGGCGCCGCCGTTGCCAGCACGTCCGCAGGGTGGGGCGGCGACGGGCCGATGACCGCCTGGTCCTGGCGGCGATCGTGTTCGTGGCGACCACCGGCTGCACGGGGCGCCACCTTCCGCCGGTCTTCGGAGCGTCCTGGCAGACGGTGCACCGCCGCTTTGCCGAGTGCAGTGTAAGCGGACATGAGGAACCGGCTCTGTCTCACTCCACGGGGTAGCGGTTACAGCATGTGAGTTCTGGTGCGATTGGTGTTGGTCGCGGTCCTGTAACACGCTGCGCATGGGAAC
>NZ_JBHZBH010000102.1:0-2351 GCF_042754765.1 Nonomuraea sp. NPDC059194
CTGGGGCACGCCAGCACAGTCACATACCCCAGCCTTCTCGCGCAGGGAAACCGATCGATCACCTCGTGCGATCTAGCCATGTAGTACTAGCCCGCCCGCTGTGCCCGGCCTGCCCGCTACCTGCGAGCTGCGCGACGTTCTCGACCGGGTCGGCGACAAGTGGAGCGTGCTGGTCATGGCGCTGCTCGGCGCCGGGCCGAAGCGCTATTCGGAGCTGCGGCGGGCCGTCGAAGGGATCTCCCAGCGGATGCTCACGCTGACCCTGCGCAGCCTGGAGCGCGACGGGCTGGTGTCCCGTACGGTGACATCGACGTCCCCGCCCCGGGTGGACTACGCACTGACCCCGGCGGGCGCGACGCTGTCGGTCGAGGTGCGCTCGCTCATCCGGTGGGCCGAGGAGCACAGGGAGTACGTGGCGGCGTCCCGAATCACCTTCGACGAGGCGGCGACGCTGGGATCATTGCCGGCATGACGACGAGACTGAGCAGGCGGGTGATCTTGGCGGCGATCGGCGAGGAGTTTCACGGCACCCTGTGATAGCTATCGCACGGCCTGTCCGGAAATGATAGGAGATGCTGCCTCCATGAAACCGATCGCCGCGTTGGTGCGGCAACACTCAGCAAAGCTATTCAAGCTGGCCGCCAACATCCTGTGTGTGATCGCTCTCGTTATGGTTGCGGGCTGTGGCCTGGTTATCTTCAGGGAGAGCCGACCGAATCCAGAGGCATCTCGTGAGCGCGCTATTGGAAGGCTGGCGGCTTCCACCACCCAGGCAACATGGGACAATGTCGATCACATCAGGGATGTCCTGGTCATCGATGTTGGGACACAGAATAGTTTGCTGGCGCTCCTGGAGGCGAGGAAGTCCCTGGAAGGCCGGGGTTGGGTCGTGCTCACATCGCATATTCCGGAATTGGTACAGATGGAGTCGACCAAATGGGAGAATGTGCGTCTAGTGATTCGACCGCTGGTTGGCGTCCATGGTACGGATTACTACCTTGACTCCAAGAAGTCGGATATACGCAGGGCCATCGAAGACGCTCGGGCGAGGCCCGGGGCGTATGTAACTATCGAAATATCTCGCGAGGGTGGCTGAATGCCACTTGGGAGCGCCGACGAGGAACTGCCGAGCGGGGCTTTGTCCACCTGGCCGTGGTCCTGAAGTCTTCTCCCGCCGCATCGTCGGATAGGCGATGGCCGACCGCATGCACACCAAGCCGGTGACCGACGCACGGCGATGGCGAGCCATTGAGCTGTTCTCTGTAACCGTTCGTAGCCCTGCGTAGTGCTCGGGTGCCCCCGGCATGCCGCGGCCCAATGATCGACATGCGTAAAGCCCCTGATAGAAGTGGTCTTGACTAGAGATCAACTTCACAAATCAGAGGCTTCACGTGTCTACCAGTGTCACATACTCGGCGACCCTCGATGTGCGCCGGGAGACCGTGCTGTTCCTGTCCACCCTGCTGCACGCCGAACGCCGCCGCCGAGGCACCCGGCGCGGCCGCCGGGCACTCGGCTGCTTCACCCAGGCAGTCCTCATCCTGCGCTGGTTTTGCGACGGCACCCGCCTCCGGCAACTGGCGGCCGATCACGGCATCGGCGGCACAACCGCCTACCGCTACCTGCACGAGGGCATCGACGTCCTGGCCGCGCATGCCCCAGACCTGCACCAAGCTCTGAACGCAGCCCAGGACGCGGGCCTCACGCACATCAACCTCGACGGCATCGTCATCGCCACCGACCGTGTCGCCACCCCGGCCCCAACGGCGCCGACCTGTGGTGGTCCGGAAAGCACAAGCACCACGGCGGCAACATCCAGGTCATCTCCGCTCCCGACGGCTGGCCGCTGTGGGTCTCCGACGTACGACCCGGCCGCGAACACGACATGACCTGCGCCCGCCACCACGGCACCGTCACCGCCTTAGCCGCCGTCCGCGCAGACCTGCCGACTCCGGCCGACCTGGGCTACGAAGGCGCCTCCGACATCATCCACATCCCGATCAAGAAGAAGGCCGGCCAGCACAAGCTGAGCGACGATCAGCACACCTACAACAAGCTCCTGCGAGGCCTGCGCGGGGTCGGTGAACGCGCCAACGCCCTGCTCACTGTCACATTCAAGGCCCTGCGCCGGGTCAGTCTCGACCCCTGGCGCATCGGAAAGATCACCCAGGCGGCGCTGGTCCTGCTCTACCGCGAGAACGATTGGACCCTGTCGCCATCACACAACGTGATCTTCGGTTGCTGAGAACAACTCAATATCGCTGGCGTGCGTGCGGCGGTTCAGCGGGAGAAGGTGACATGGATGGTGCCGCTTTCGGCGATCTCGCTGGTCACCTTGTAGCCGCGCTCGA
>NZ_JBHZBH010000103.1:0-2345 GCF_042754765.1 Nonomuraea sp. NPDC059194
TGGCCGCGCAGGTCTCGCGCTTCTACGTAAGCGGATCTTGCTCAACCGCTGATCACAGCGCCAGGGCCGGGTCACGAAATTTGCGGAAGAGCCACACCGAACTGGCCACCAGCATGCTAACTATCTGGCCGCCAGCGGGGAGAGCTCAAAGGCCATTGACAAATATGGGGCGGAATGTTGGTGAGAAACGACAGCGCCCGCTCCGCCGTGATCAGGCGGGAGCGGGCGCTGTGTGGTCTTCAGCCGATGTGCGCTTCGGCTGCCTTAGTCTGTGCGAGCCGGTAGGACTGGGTGCCGGTCTCGATGATGTTGCCGCCGAAGGTCAACCGATCAACGATGGCGGCGCAGACTCGGACCGGCTCGCCGCAGAGCGCGGGTCAGATCATCAGGCCGCCGGAGACGCGCAGGTTCTGACCCGTGATCCATTGCGAGTCGGGCCCGGCCAGGAAGGCGACGACGTTGGCGATGTCCTCCGGGCGTCCCAGCCGTTGCAGTGGCGTCAGGGCCACCGTGTGCTCAATGGCCTGCTCCAGATTCTCTCCGGCTGCGGCGCGCATCATGTCCGTTTCCGTGGCGCCGGGGGACACGCTGTTGACCGTGATGCCCCCGGGACCGAACTCGCGGGCGGCGACCGCAGTGATCGACTCCAGCGCCGCCTTGCTGGCGAAGTACAAGGACAGACCCGGCACCGCACCGGCAGAAGAGATGTTGACGATCCGCCCACCCTCGCCGAGCCTTTCGGCAGCGGCTTGGATAACGAAGAACGGCCCCTTGGTGTTGACGGCCATCACCTCGTCGAAGTCGCTCTCAACGGCGTCGCAGATGTTCCCCATCGGATTGATCGCCGCGTTGTTGACCACCACGTCCAAACCCGTCAGGCACCGGTCGACCTCACCGAAAAGGTACTTCAGGTCCTCCAGGCGCCCCTGGTCCGCTCGTACCGCGATCGCCTGCCCGCCGAAGGCCGCCACCTCGGCCACCACTTCCTCTGCCGCCGCCTGGTCGCGGTTGAAGCTGAACATCACCGCCGCGCCCTCACGAGCCAGCCTCACCACGATCGCTCGCCCGATCCCCCGCGACCCGCCGGTCACCAGTGCCCTCTTCTTCTCCAACGTTCCCATGTCAACTCCTCGCCGTCGACCGCTCCCCTGATGGGAGCGCCTCACAGCAGAGTCGTAACAACAGTGTCAGTCTCGACATCCGCGCCGAAGAAGTTTCAGGACAGCGTGATGCCCGCAACGGTCAGCCTGGCCCGGGGCACATCCCGCGATCCAGCGGCCCGTGGCGGGCGACCGAATGCAAGTCTTTGGCGTAAGCGCCAGAATCCGGTCTGATCCTCCCCGAAGGTCGAGATGGCTGGGAACTCTGAGGCTCTCCTGTGCGATGGAGCGAAATACGGCGTTAACCCTGTAAGGGTTGGGGCAAGACGGGGTAGCTGACCAGCGAGAACTCCGCTAACGCCGGATTCCGTTCCAAATCTCTCTGCCCCCGGCTACAAGTCAGCGAGGAGGAGTGCCGACAGCGCACCGCAGCACGACTCGGGGAGGTGGCTCCGAATTTCACCGACACGAGCCCACCCCTCGAACAAGCCGGCTCTGCCACTCGCGAACGCCTGGCTCTCTATCTCACCTACAGAGTCAGCCTCCAGCCCATCCCGTCGAGGAATACCGCGGCATCGACCAGCCGTGGATCCACGGGCGCCGCCCGGCGACCTGATCAAACGTGACGACCGGAGTGTACTTCCGAGAATCCGGTCCCAGCCAGGTCACAACCCCCGCCAGCAACTTTCGAGAACACGGACTCCGTCGAGCCGAGACGGCGGGGCGCCCGCCCCACCCCGCTACCCGCCGCCTACGAGCACCTGCTCGCCGACTACACCGCCTCGCTGGAACAAGTGCCGCTGGCGGCCGACACCCGCCGCACCTACGCCTCCCGGGTGCGGATGTACCTGGCGTGGCTGACCGAGCGACCCGCCACCGGCGGCGACCCGCTCATCGACGCCCATGCCCGGGACTGGGTGGTGCGTGACTACCGTCGCTACCTGTTGCGTGAGGCCGACCCCAAACGCTCGGTGCGCTACGTCAACAACGCCCTGGCCGCGCTCGACGACTTCCACCTGCGGCGCGCCTGGGCAAGGCCGCCATCGCCCGCGAGGACATCCCCAAGACCGCGCCCAAGGCGATGGACGCCAACGCGCAGATCCGCTGGCTGCGCGCCGTTGAGGACTGGCCCCGCCCGCGTGATCGCGCGCTAGTAGTACTTCGTTAGGTTACGAAGTGTTGTGGGGCGAATACGGCTGGCAGCAGACGTGACAAGCGCCGGTCCAGGTGGCGAGTAAAGTCTGC
>NZ_JBHZBH010000104.1:0-2180 GCF_042754765.1 Nonomuraea sp. NPDC059194
GTCAGTGCGCCACGAGGCGCTACGTAATCGAGTGGAGGTGGAAGACCGCCACCGTTGGGCCGTCGCAGCGGCCTGATCGAAGCTGAGGGTAGCCCGACCTGGGGAACGCCGGGGAGGGTGGCAAGCGGCCCTGACAAAGGTGGGACGTGCCGGGACGACCAGACGGTGCGGGTCCGTCGAGCGAGGTCAGAAGGTGTAACGGAAGTGAACCAGTGGTTGAAGCTCCGTAATCGCTTCGCTGGCTCAAATCTGGTGGATACGGGCCGGTGTGCAGTGCGTGGTTCCTGGCCGTAGGCCGGGGATCAACTCCGAAGCCGTGTTGACTGGGCGGTGAGGAGGCCACGTTGAAGGCCTGCGGCGTAGGCGTGGCGATGCTGCCGGAGTAGAGCTGGGCGCCTCCCTGACCGATCGATTACGCAGTGAACGTGGGAACCATCCGTGGTCGCCCTCCCGCCGGACCTCCAGTCCGGTGGCGGGCAGGTCCGTTGCCGACTGACGGCCGCGGGGTGGGGCGGAGGCCCCGTAGTAGTCCGAGCGCGCGAAAGGCGCGCACATGGCGAAGGGGGCCAGCAAGTCAGCAGTCGAAGTACTGGAAGGTCAGGAGGAATGTCGCCGGTGAATACCGACGAGCTGGAGCACGTCTTGTATGAGGCGGAGCGAAAGGTACTGAAGATCCAGACCAAGCTGCACCGTTGGGCCAGCGATGATCCTCATCGCCGGTTCGACGACCTGTTCAATCTCGTTGCTGATCCCGCGTTCTTGTTGGTGGCGTGGGATCGGGTGCGGGGCAATAAGGGTGCTCGAACGGCCGGAGTGGACGGCGCCACAGCGGCGTCCATCGAGGTCCGGCAAGGCGTCGAGGAGTTCCTCGACGAGCTGCGGTGCCAGGTCAAGGACCGTAGCTTCCGCCCTCTCCCGGTGCGTGAGCGCATGATCCCCAAGGCAAACGGCAAGCTGCGTCGCCTGGGGATCGCCACGATCGCCGACCGGGTGGTTCAGGCATCCTTGAAGCTGGTGTTGGAGCCGATCTTCGAGGCGGATTTCCTCCCGTGCTCCTACGGGTTCCGTCCCAAGCGCCGGGCTCATGACGCGGTGGCCGAGGTGCGTTTCCTGGCGTCCAAGAAGTACGACTGGATCGTCGAGGGAGACATCAAAGCCTGCTTCGACGAGATCTCGCATCCCGCTCTCATGGAGCGGGTGCGGCGTCGAGTCGGCGACAAGCCCGTCCTGGCCCTGGTGAAGGCGTTCCTCAAATCAGGCATCCTCGGTGAGGATCGGCTGTTGAGGAAGACCGATTCCGGCACCCCGCAGGGTTCGATTCTCTCTCCGTTGCTCAGCAACGTGGCTCTCTCGGTCCTGGACGAATACATCGCCCAAGCTCCGGGAGGTCCCGCCACGCACCGCTATGAGCGGGCCAAACGGCGTCGTCTGGGTCTGCCCAACTTCCGGCTGGTCCGGTACGCGGATGACTGGTGCCTGATGATCTTCGGTACCAAGGCGCACGCCGAGGCCTTGCGGGAGGAGATCGCCGAGGTCTTGTCCACGATGGGTTTGCGTCTGTCAGAGGATAAGACTTTGATCACCCACATCGAGACGGGTCTCGACTTTCTCGGCTGGCACATCCAGCGCCGCCGGAAACAAGGCACCACCCAGCATTACGTCTACACCTACCCCGCTAAGAAGGCGCTGTTGGCCGTCATGGCGAAGGTCAAGACGTTGTGCCGACAGGTCGGCACGGACCAGTCGCTCGATGTCCTGCTGCTCCGGCTCAACCGGGCGCTGCGGGGCTGGTGCGCCTACTTCCGGCCCGGAGTGTCCTCCGCGACCTTCTCCTACCTCGGCCACTACGTGTGGGAAACGGTCTGGCGATGGTTGCGCAGGAAACACCCACGGGCGACCTGGAAGGAAATCCGACGCCGCTACTGCCGCGCCGGATGGTGGCCGTCCAGCCAGGACAGGGAGCTGTTCAACCCCGCAACGGTAGGCACGACCCGCTACCGATACCGGGGCACATCCATCCCCACCCCCTGGCCCGAGCACAAGATGAGGGACAACCACGCAACCCGTCACGGGACTTGTGGAGCGCCCGGTGCCTTGAGAGGGGCACGCCGGGTGCGGGAAGCGGTCCGAGGAGACGGGCCGGTCGAAAGACCGGAGCCGCGCCTCGGGCCGACTTCACC
>NZ_JBHZBH010000105.1:0-2141 GCF_042754765.1 Nonomuraea sp. NPDC059194
GGCTCTGTCTCACTCCACGGGGTAGCGGTTACAGCATGTGAGTTCTGGTGCGATTGGTGTTGGTCGCGGTCCTGTAACACGCTGCGCATGGGAACGGCCGTTCTGTCACGATCTGGATCACTCGAAGATCTGATCATGAAGAACGGCCGTGTGGGGGTCCATTGTGCTGCACGAGGTGTCGTCCGACCAGGCCCGCCTGCTGGGGATGCTGTTCCCGCACTTGGACGTCCTGGAGTTCATCGCGATCGAGACCGGGGACCAGGGTGGTGACGGAATGGTCGTCGTGGCCCGGACCGCTTCGGGGCCGGTGGCCTGTCGCGCGTGCGCGACGCCGTCGTCGCGGTTACATGACCGGTATCGGCGCAGGTTAGAGGACCTGTCGTGTGCGGGGCGGCCGGTGCGCGTGGTGTTGGAGGTGCGGCGGCTGTGTTGCGTCAACCCGGCGTGCGAGGTGACAACGTTCGCCGAGCAGGTCGAGGGCGTGACCCAGTGGCGGCAGCGGCGAACGCCGGGCCTGCGCGGTGTGCTGGAGCGGATCGCGCTGGCGTTGGCCGGGCGGGCGGGAGCACGGCTGGCCAACGCACTGGGCACGGCGGTGTCGCGATGCACGATGCTCAGGTTGATCCGCGCTCTGCCCGACCCCGAGATCGGGCAGGTCACCGTGCTGGGGGTGGACGAATTCGCCAAGCGCAAGGGGCAGAGCTACGCCACCCTCCTGGTCGATCTGGAGACCCACCGCCCTGTGGATGTGCTGGACGGTCGCGAGGCCCAGGCGCTGGCGGACTGGCTGGCCGCCCACCCCGGCGTCCGGACGGTGTGCCGTGACCGCGCGGGTGGATTCGCCGAAGGCGTTCGGCTGGGAGCACCCGAGGCGCGCCAGTGTGCCGATCGCTGGCACCTGTACCAGAATCTGTGCGTGGCGGTGGACAAGACGATCCGAGCTCACCGCGCCGACCTGCGTGAACCCGTTCCAGGATCCGATGGCGACGACCAGGGCGAGCCGGCGGTCCCGCAACCTGCCGATGGCCAGGACGATCGCACGCTCGACTCGATCCCGCAGCCGCTGGACACCATCGCCTGCAGCTGCGAGAGCTCCCGGAACGCAGCCTGCGACCTGCTGCCCGATGCAGCCGACTCTGCTCGTTTACGAAGTTACCTCCCGTACCTGCGTCGACGTGTCCTGGAAGACGGGTGCGACAACGCCGCCGTGCTGTGCCAGGAACTACGTACCCACGGCTACAAGGGCAGCACCCGTACCATCCGCCGCCACATCGCCCCGCTCCGGGCCGAACTGGTCAAGCCCGATCTGCCGTCCGCGCCTCTGACCGGCACCGGCACCACCTCGATCATCGAACGGACGCGAGTCCGCCACGCCGAGATCCACAGCCTCCTCGCCCAGGGCTACACCCAGACCCAGATCTGCCAGATCACCGGCCTGAACGACAAGACCGTCCGCAAGTTCCAGCGAGCCACCAGCGCTGACGAACTGTTGCTCGGCGACAGCGCGAGCAAGCCTCGCCATTTCCGGAGCTTCCTTCCTCACCTGCGTAAGCGCGTCTTGGAGGATGGGTGCGATAACGCCGCGCTGCTGTGCCGCGAGCTACGAGAGCAGGGGTACCGCGGCAGCGTCCGCACCATCCGCCGCTACGTCGCGCCGCTGCGTGAAGGTCTCCTCACGCCCGATCTGCCGCCTAAACCGCCGTCAGTCCGTGATGTTCGCCGCTGGATCACCAGCGACCCCGACCACCTCACCGACGACGACAAGGACCAGCTCGCCGCCATCTTGGACCGCAGCCAGCCCCTGGCCGTCCTCGACCAGCATGTGACCGCCTTCGCCAAGATGCTCATCCACCGCACCGGCGAACGCGATCTGGACCCCTGGCTGGCCGCCGTCGACACCGGGACCGCCGACCTGCCCCACCTGCGATCTTTCGCCCAGGGCCTGCGCCGCGACCACGCCGCCGTCCTCAACGGACTCTCATTGCCCTACTCATCCGGCGCTGTCGAGGGCGAAAACTGCAAAATCAAGCACCTCAAAAGGATCATGTTCGGCCGCGCCAACCTCGACCTCCTCCGGACCATGATCCTCCACAACTGAGCGTCACCGATGACGACCCGACCCCATGGAGTGAGACAGAGCC
>NZ_JBHZBH010000106.1:0-2037 GCF_042754765.1 Nonomuraea sp. NPDC059194
GGGCTACCCTCAGCTTCGATCAGGCCGCTGCGACGGCCCAACGGTGGCGGTCTTCCACCTCCACTCGATTACGTAGCGCCTCGTGGCGCACTGACCGAGCAGTTCAGTCATTGCGGCAACCCTCCACATCCGGCTGTGGCAACGTTTCAGCACGTCGATGCTTATGAGCATATGCCTACTAGAGGTTATGAGGTAGTGGTGTTGTGATGATGATCTGCTGTGATCGACTTCAGTTCCGATCGACCCGTACACCGGCAGCTGGCCGACATCATCCGCGCGGACATCGCAGCGGGGCGGCTCAAGCCTGGCCAGGCGCTTCCGTCGGAGACTCGGCTCATGCAGGAGTACGAGCTGGGGCGGGTGGCGGTACGGCAGGCCCTCGCTGTACTGCGGAGCGAAGGGTTGGTTGTGACAGTGAAGCGTGAAGGCTCCTTCGTGCGTCCTGCCATACCGGTCGAACGTGTCGCGGTCGAGGGGCCAGCGGAGGTCAGCGCACGAATGCCGTCACCGGATGAGCGCAGGGATCTCGATATTCCCGAGGGTGTTCCTGTCTTCGTGCTCAGCCAGCCCCGGAAACGCCAGCGCATCCTCCCAGCCGACCGAATTCTCCTTATCTGGGACGGAGATAGACTTCCGGCTGACGAGAGATAGACCTGCGCTGCCACCTTTCGGCACCAAGATCTTTAGGTGCCTGCTGGCTACCCCTCGGTGCCGGTGACGCCTCGGGTTGCTCGATGAGATTGCCTTTGACAGCGCACTGGCGAGCATGGAACCAGCCGAAGACGACGCCTTCTCTACCCCCGCAGGCAGATGCTATCCGTTCGCGAACGCCACTTCGGCGACATGAATAGAAGCGATTTTCGAGTCGCCAATAAGTCGCCGAACTCGATCTGGGTATGCACTGAGGATAAATCCGTAATATCTACCCTCCCGGGCGCAATTGAGCACCGTGCGGGGCGTTTGGATGGAGTCGAGCAGCTCCTGGGAGCGTTAATATGGGCCGCCCGGCCGAAAGAATTCCGGAGTGGACTTTCATGCCCAACTAATCGCGCGCGTCGGCGAGGTCAATGGACACTAGTTGAATAGACTTGACTTGGCTTCTACGGGATAGGAACTTTATTTCCTCCAGCTCGGCGGTCGCAATGAATCCATGCATCTTTCCACTCTTTGCGCGGTTGCGAAGATCAGTCAAGTCGAGGCCGATCCCGTTAAGCAGCGTCGCGTCATCGTTTCGGAGTGATGAAACCCATGATTTGAAACCCTCGGATGCGGACATGAGTTGATCTTTGGGGCATGGGAGAGCTCTATCACCGCAAAAGGAAGCATCCCAGGAGACTGGTACGCGGGCGGCGTTCGGCTCTGTGAAGATCGCAACGTCAATGCCTTCGCGCAGCCAGAAGTTCACCGCCTCCTCGGCAGTGGGCTCCGAAAGCCAGACAACTATAAGTGCATTCAGTCGGTGCTTGGGGTCGTGTAAGTTGAGTAGTTCTCGGTCGTTGGCTGACATTGGGACGGGCTGAAGCTCAGCCGGGCCAAGAATTGCTGAAGTCATTCTCCACGGCTTGAGATGTGGCTGCGCCACTCCCCCGGAGGGGAGGAGTTCTATGGTTTCCGGTCGCATTGCCTCAGGTCCGCGAGTAAGCGGGTGCGGGGGTCGCGGGTCTAGCTCGATGGGAATATTTCCGCTGCGGAGGCCAACGTCCGCCTTGACCGTCTCATCGATTCGTATTCGATAATCCGGATGAGATGCCGCGAAGCCGTTCGCCAAAACGAATCTTGCCCGCTCGCTGGTGACTTCCATCCAGGGGGTCAGGGGCCAGAAGGCGGCACATGCGACGGCAACGATCCCCCCTACGGCCAAAACGGAAATTGCTATACGAGCCCTGCTGCGGCGCCCGACTGGGGACACGGTCTTACCTCCAGGGGATTTGCGGAAGTTTGGGGGGGCCAAAAAAAAACCCCCCAAAAAACACCCAACAAAAAAAAAAAAAAGTATCCGGCTAGTGGGGTATAAAAAAAAAAAAAAAAACCCCCCAC
>NZ_JBHZBH010000107.1:0-1995 GCF_042754765.1 Nonomuraea sp. NPDC059194
TGTCCTATCTCGCTTGATGGTTGACACTCTGGCTTCGCTTGATGCTTGACACCTTGATCGTCTTCTGTGCCTGCTCGTGGCGTTATCGGCGCTTCGGGGGAGGCTCAGGTGGCATTGGTGGAGTTGAGCGTCGTGGAGCAGCGCTATCACGCGGTGATCGAGGTGTTGTCGGGGGCGAAGGTCACCGACGTGGCGGCTCGGTATGGGGTGTCGCGGCAGTCGGTGCATACCTGGGTGCGCCGATATCGCGAGGGCGGGCTGGGTGCCTTGGCCGACCGCTCGCATCGGGTCAAGGCGCATCCGATGCAGACGGCGGCGGCGATCGAGGCGATGATCTGCGAGCTGCGGCGGGCCCATCCGGGATGGGGTCCGCGGACGCTGGGCTGGGAGCTGGGCCGGCGGGGAGTGGAGCCGGTGCCATCGCGGGCCAGCATCTACCGGGCGTTGGTGCGCAACGGCCTGATCAGCCCGCGTACGCGCAAACGCAAGCGTGAGGACTATGTGCGCTGGGAGCGGCCCGGCCCGATGCAGTTGTGGCAGATGGACATCATGGGCGGGCTGCTGCTGGCCGACGGCAGCGAGGTCAAGCTGATCACCGGGGTGGACGACCATTCCCGGTTCTGCGTGATCGCCTCAGCCGTTGTGCGGCCGACTGGGCGGCTGGTCTGCGCCGCGTTCGCGACCGCGATGCGCGCCTACGGGGTGCCGTTGGAGGTGCTGACCGACAACGGCAAGCAGTTCACCGGCCGCTTCGGCGGGCCGAAGGCCGGGGAGGTGCTGTTCGAGCGCGTCTGTCGGGAGAACGGCATCACGCTGCGGCATACCGCCCCGCGGACACCGACGACCACCGGCAAGATCGAACGCTTCCATCAGACCGTGCGCCGGGACCTGCTGGCCAGCGCGCTGCCGTTCCTCGACCTGGACGCCGCCCAAGCCGCGATCGATGCCTTCGTCGAGCGCTACAACACCGCCCGTCCACACCAGGCGTTGGACATGGCCTTTCCCGCCGACCGCTTCCGCTCCGGGCGCGATAAGACTCGCGAGCAAGCCGAACAGGAACTGCCACTGCGTCTTCCAGCCAGCCTGACACCCATCACCGGCTCCGATGGTCAACAGGCGGCTCCCTCACCCGAGCCGTCCGAACCCGCGCGGCCATCCGAGCCGATCATCACGCCCGTTCTGGATCCGCTGGCCCGCCAGGCGGTCGAGGTCGATCGGGTCGTGCCCGACTCGGGGAACCTGTCGATCGGCGGGCAGCAGGTCTGGCTCGGCCCAGACCGGGCGGGAATGTCGATCACCGTGTGGATCAGCACCAGCCGGTTGCACGTGTTCACTTCCAGCGGCGGCAGGCTCAAGAGCGTGGCCTCCCGGCTCAGCGTCAAAGACCTGGCCGCGCTGGTCGCCTCGGGTCAGGCTCGCCCGGCCCGCCTCGATCCCGTCCCCACCGACACCACCGCCGATCTGGTGGCGGTCGAGATCGACCGGCTGGTCAGCTCGATCGGCACGGTCAGCCTGTCCAGCCACGCGTTGTGCATCGGCGCGCACCTGGCCGGCCAGCGCGTCACCTTGCGCCTGGACGGCATCACCGCCCAGGTCATGAACGACCAACGGCAGCTCACACGCACGGTGCCATGCCCGCTCCCCCTGACCGAATGCGTCACCCTGCGTGGTGCTCGACGGGCCGGACCGCTGCCCCATACGCCCACCGAGCCGGTGACCGTCCAACGGGTGGTCTCCAGCCGCGGAGGCTTCCAGGTTGTCGGCCAGAAGATCCAGGTCGGCCGCATTCACGCCCGCAAGATCCTGGAGGTGACGGTGGACGACACCCACATCACCGTTCACGACAGCGGAGAACCCCTGCGCATCGTGCCCCGGACCACCACCCAGGAGATCACCCGGATCAAGTCCCAGGCGCATACTAAGAAGCGAAAGATCGGCTAGGAGTGTCAAGCATCATCCGAGGCCAAAGCGTCAAGCATCAAGTGAGTTCAGACA
>NZ_JBHZBH010000108.1:0-1943 GCF_042754765.1 Nonomuraea sp. NPDC059194
CGCCGGGTGGCCCGGAGGAGTCTCACCTCCGGGCTCCCACAGAACGGAGCGTGACAGTCTCCCGTCACTCCGCTCGTCTCATCCAGTCCGTCAGAACTCGGTCATCCAGGCCCAGTGGGCGAACAGGGCGGGCTGGCGTTGCAGCAGCCCGGTCCACCACCGTTTGGCCTTCTTGAACGACCGTAGCCGTTTGAACTTCCGTCGCGCCCAGCGCACCAGGTAGGTGTTGATGCGCCGCATCAGAGCGTGGAGTTCGGTCCGGTAGAACCTGCCGTAGTAGTTCATCCAGCCGCGAATGACCGGATTCATCCACGAGGCGAGGTCGGCCAGATCCGTGGTGGTGCGCAGATGGATGCGCCAGGACCGCAGTGTCGCGCTCATCTTCTTGAACGCGTCCTTGCTGACCGCGGGCAGGAACGCGGCGAACATGCTCGTCCCGTCCCTGGTCAGGGCTTTCCTGGCGCGGAAGGTGTAGCCGAGGAAGGTGAACGCCGTCTCCTCATGATCGAGACGGCGGTTACGGTCCTTGCAGTACACGATCTTCGTTTTGGCCGGGTGCAGTCGCAGCCCGACCTGCTCCATCCTTGCCCCCAGCGCGGCCAGGACCTGTTCGGCCCGCCGCCTGGTCGCGCAATGCACCACCGCGTCATCGGCGAAGCGTTCGAACTCCACCATCGGGAACTCGCGTTCCAGCCAGGAGTCAAACGCGTAGTGCATGAACAAGTTGGCGATCACAGGTGAGATCGCCGAACCCTGCGGGGTTCCGCGATCACGTTCCTCCAGCTTGCCCTCAAGGGTGAGGATCGGGGCGGTCAGCCACCGCCGCACATACAGCACGATCCACCGCTGCTCGTGTGTGGTGTTGGCCTGCACGGCCTTGATGACCAGGTCCCACGGCACGCTGTCGAAGAATTTCTGGACATCAAGATCGATGACCCAATCCTTCTGCCAGCACCGCTGACGACACCTGGCCAGCGCATCCAGCGGCCCCCGGCCGGGCCGGTACCCGAACGAGTCTTCATGAAAGATCGACTCCGTGCGGGGTTCCAGCGCCAGCGCGGCCACCGTCTGGGCCACCCGATCCGCGACGGAGGGTACGCCGAGTCTCCTCGACCCGCCCCCCGCCTTCGGGATGTCCACCGCCCGCACCGGCGGCGGAAAGTAGGTCCCCGACGACATCCGATTCCAGATCCGGTACAAGTTGTTACCCAGATCGGCCTCGAAGTCGGCGATGGACTGCCCATCCACCCCCGGCGCACCCTTGTTCGCCTTGACCTGCTTCCACGCCTTCCACACCAGGCGCTTGGGAATCTCGAACGGTTTCCCGCCCGGACCCGATGCGTTCACTCGTCTCCTCCCGGAGAATTTCCGGTTGCTCGAACGAACTCCATCCAGATGAGCCGGCCCCTTCGCTCCGCCCCCATTACAGGAGCTTCACCACTACTACGGGCCGGTCCGTCGGCGCGCGCCGCGACGGTACTCAGCACCTTGCGGTTTCTGCCGCCCGATGCGCTCCCTGTCGCCCCGCCCTTACGGGCCGGGCGGTATCAGCGCACGCCTTCCCACGTTCCACACGAAAGCCGCAGACCGGACTCACGCCACCTGCACGCCGGACACCACCTGGCCAATAGACGGGCACCCGCCAGGCTCATCCCGAGATTGCATTGAGACCCCGGTTTCGATGCCGTTTCCTAAATCTCGACGCTTCAGCGATGGTTCACTCGCGTTCGTCTTCCCGGTCCCCACCTGACGGATTCTGTTCCGCCTTTTCCTCATCGCTCACCACGACGGTCTTCAGCCAACGCAGCATGAGGTGGTTTGACGCCTCCCCCCGCAGGGCGACGCCGAAGGGCCAGCCATCCTTCATCTTCCGTGCAGCAGCACGACAGCAGTCGTCTCCTACCGCATGACGACTCCTCTCCGCGCGTGGCGCAACAATGCCG
>NZ_JBHZBH010000109.1:0-1910 GCF_042754765.1 Nonomuraea sp. NPDC059194
GGCTCTTCCGCAAATTTCGTGATCGACTGCGCGACGGTGGCGCAGAGGCTTTGAGGCCTGGCCTGTGATCACGATCGCGTTGCAACGGCGGCGATCCCCCGGTAGGGCAACGAAGCGCCGGTAGATCTGCTGATTGTCGAGATCATGCCGCCTACCAGGAGCTTCGTTGCCTGCGAACTCTCTCACGAATGCCCCCGGTACCTCCACCCCCAATGAGCTGGACACTTCCGACGTCCCGGAACAGCTATGGTGCCTTCTCCTCCCACACCTGGCCGACGTGGTCGTTAACCAGGTCCAACGCGACGACACGACGCTCATCCTCACCGCGAAGTCACCGGACCGGCCCCGACGCTGCCCGCGTTGCGCCGAGATGACCAACCGGGTACACAGCCGCTACCAGCGCAGGCTGTCCGACACCGCGATCGGCGGCAGCCCCGTCGAGATCCGGCTCCGCGTCCGGCGGATGATCTGCCCCCGCCCTGAGTGCCCCACCGCGACGTTCGCCGAACAGATCCCCGACCTGACCAGCCGGTACGGACGCCGCACCCCTGTCCTGCGCGGCGTGACCGAGCAGATCGGCCTGGCCCTCGCAGGCCGCGCCGGAGCCCGGCTGTGTGAACAACTGGCCATCCCCGCCAGCGGCTCGACACTGTTACGCCTGGTCATGGCGCTGCCCGAGCCCGAACCCGGAGACGTCACAGTCCTCGGCGTCGACGACTTCGCCTTCAAGAAGGGACACGTCTACGGCACCGTGCTCGTCGACATGGCCACCAACAGCCCGATCGACATCCTCGATACCCGCACCGGACAGGCCCTCGCCACCTGGCTCGCAGACCACCCCGGCGTCAAGGTCATCTGCCGCGACCGCGCCGGTGCCTACGCCGAAGGCGCCACGACCGGAGCCCCCGACGCCATCCAGGTCGCCGACCGGTTCCACCTCTGGCGCAACCTGAGCGACTACGTCGACAAGGCCGTCCACCGCAACCGTGCCGCGCTGAAAGAACCGAACGTCAACGAGCCGAGCCCGGCACCATCCACTCAGTCGGAGACCTCCACTGCCGGCCAGGGTGCCGCGCCCGCCGCCGACGCCTCGACCAGCGCGGATGACCGGCCGGCGTCACGGATGGAGACACGCACCCGCGAGCGCTACGCCGCCGTCCACGCTCTGGTGGCCAAGGGCATCGGTAACACCGCGATCTGCCGAATCCTGGGACTGGATCACAAGACGGTGCTCCGCTTCGCCCGCGCCTCCAGCGTCGACGAACTCCTCGTCAAGGTCATCGACCGGCCGGGACTGCTCGACCCGTTCAAGCCCTACCTGCGCGAACGCTGGAACGACGGCTGCACCGACGCGACCCGCCTTACCAAGGAGATTGTCGAGCGAGGCTACACCGGGAGCAACCGCACCGTTCGCCGCTACCTACACGACTTCCGCGGCGCCGAGGTCCCCGCGCTGAAGCCCATGGCGGGCGGCCCCGCGCCGAAGGACGCCACCGGCTGGATCCTCCGCCACCCCGACAGCCTGGACGAAGACGAAAAGCTCCAACTCAAGCACCTGCGAGAGCGCTGCCCACAGCTCGACCGCCTCGCCGGCCACGTCACCGCCTTCGCCGAGATGATGACCAACCGGCACGGCTACCTGCTCGAACAGTGGCTCACCGACGTTGAAGCCGGCGACATCCCCGAACTCCACCGTCTGGCCGCCGGGCTCCGCCGAGACCAAGCCGCAGTCACCGCCGGACTCACCCTCGAACACAGCTCCGGCGCTGTCGAAGGCAACGTCAACCGCATCAAGATGCTCAAAAGGCAGACCTATGGCCGCGCAGGTCTCGCGCTTCTACGTAAGCGGATCTTGCTCAACCGCTGATCACAGCGCCAGGGCCGGGTCACGAAATTTGCGGAAGAGCCAC
>NZ_JBHZBH010000110.1:0-1853 GCF_042754765.1 Nonomuraea sp. NPDC059194
GAGCCTATTTGAGCGCTTATTTGACTGATATAGACCTAGAAGATGTCCAAGACAGGGAAACAGCCTTAAAAGTGGCTTCAGAGGGCTGTGAGGTGCAAACAAAGATCGTAGAAGGTCGGGAAAAGAAATTTTTAAAAGGCGGACGGCTGCACATGTATCCTTCCGGAATGAATATGTATCGAAAATCAAAAGGGATTGTTAAGCCGGAACGGGAAGAAATGAAGTTCGGAGACATAAAAAAAGTAGTGGGTTCGGCAAAACCACACTACGAGAAAAGTTATCATGTCGAAAATGACAATTTTGAAAACACAATTTCGTTTCTCCAGTATAACACAAAACGTGATTTTTGAAGCAAAACGGTTCCTCTTTATGGAGCCGTTTTTTTTATTTCCCGAAGGGTTATTTGTCAGAATGACAAACCGATTTCGAGCCGGCGAGAACCCATTGTCACACCACGATTTAGGGGGTGTGTATAAATGGGCACTCTCTGTGAAATTTGAAGCTTTGAAATTCCGAATGGCGCACTTATACACTCTGTCGAGTGAGTGCTAAAATGCTGAAGCATTTCCGTCAAGCGTGTGGAGGAATCTTGTAGAGAGATATAGCATAGATACCCGTATCTCTAGAGATATTTTGGTATATCCCTGCTATATCTATGGGGTATCTATGCTATATCTTTGGCTTCAAAAACGGCACCTGTTCTAAGAGCATAGAAACTCAACAGGCACAGCCTGTTTGACACCCTTTTTTTTAGGGTGGCACCGAGTTTCCTTATGCTCTTTTTCTCTGAAGCTAAACCTGTTTTATATGTCGTAGTCTTTTTATTGGGAGTGACCCCTTGCTGTACAATTTCCGGAGGTGCCGATAAGGGACGAATTTTCCCTTGTCGGTTGCCTTTGGGGATTGTAAGGGGTGGAGGCTCGGAATCAAAAGGAAACGAAATATCATTCCGAGTGTGCTTCTTTTTTCTGTTCTTGAATTCTATTATTTCCAATGTTAGAATTATGTTAACAACTTGTTAGGAGTGTGTTTGGATGGAAGAGAAAAAACAAATTGGACCTCGAATTACTGTTGAAACATTTAAAAAGCTAGAGTTATTAGCCGAACATTTTACAAAACACAATGAATTTGGAAGAGTTTCAAAAGATGCTGTAATTGAGTTTGCTATTAAGGAATTGTATAGGGACTATTTGGGAAAAGGACGCTAATTTTTGTTGAAAAACTGACTTCGGATTTGGGGTTCTTTATTATTAACTTGATTTTAATTAAACATTACAGGAAAAATTGAGGGGAAATGGATGGATAAACGCAATGGTGACGCGGTTTTCATAGCTCCAAATGATGTTGTAAAAGTGACCACTATGAATCACGTCATTGAAGTTCAGCATATGGAGAAGATGAACCGGAAAAATAATATCAAAAAATTGGACAAGGATAGGTTTGTAGACCTCTCTACTGGGGAGATCCGGGAGTTCGAGCATTCGGAAAATCGGCAGGAAAATTATAATTCTTTGAGACAAACCTTTAAGAAGCTGCGTTATTTGATAAATAACAATTTTATAGGACGGCCAAATGAATTACATATAACTTTGACATACAAGAAAAATATGACGGACACGAAAAAACTTTATAGTGATTTTCAAAATTTTATCGACAGGTTGCGTTATAAATACAAGAAAGAAAGTTCGATAGATTATTTATCGGTGGTAGAGCCACAAGGACGTGGAGCCTGGCATTGTCATGTTTTAATGCGCTTTAATGATTTGGATAAGATTTATATTAAAAATGCTGAATTAAGGAGTCTATGGGGTTTAGGATTTGTAACAATCAAGTCATTAAAGGATATAGACAAC
>NZ_JBHZBH010000111.1:0-1744 GCF_042754765.1 Nonomuraea sp. NPDC059194
CTCCCTACATGCTTACCCCAGGAACAACCATCGCCTGGGTTGGACTACCTTCCTGCGTCACCCCATCGCTTACCTACTACCCGATCGGATCGAGCGTTCAGCCTCACCACTTGTCCCGAAGGACGCTGCGGGGCTTAAGGACTCTTAGCATCACGAGGTTCGATATGGGCGCGTTAAAGCGGGTACGGGAATATCAACCCGTTGTCCATCGACTACGCCTGTCGGCCTCGCCTTAGGTCCCGACTTACCCTGGGCGGATTAGCCTGGCCCAGGAACCCTTGGTCATCCGGCGCGAGGGTTTCTCACCCTCGATTCGCTACTCATGCCTGCATTCTCACTCGCACAGCCTCCACAACTAGATCACTCTGCTGCTTCGCCGGCTGCACGACGCTCCCCTACCCATCAACAAGAACCAAAGCTCTCATCAATGCCACGACTTCGGCGGTGTACTTGAGCCCCGCTACATTGTCGGCGCGGAATCACTTGACCAGTGAGCTATTACGCACTCTTTCAAGGGTGGCTGCTTCTAAGCCAACCTCCTGGTTGTCTCTGCGACTCCACATCCTTTCCCACTTAGCACACGCTTAGGGGCCTTAGTCGGTGATCTGGGCTGTTTCCCTCTCGACTACGGAGCTTATCCCCCGCAGTCTCACTGCCACGCTCTCACTTACCGGCATTCGGAGTTTGGCTGACGTCAGTAACCTTGTCGGGCCCATCGGCCATCCAGTGCTCTACCTCCGGCAAGAAACACGCGACGCTGCACCTAAATGCATTTCGGGGAGAACCAGCTATCACGGAGTTTGATTGGCCTTTCACCCCTACACACAGGTCATCCCCCAGGTTTTCAACCCTGGTGGGTTCGGTCCTCCACGAGGTCTTACCCTCGCTTCAACCTGCCCATGCGTAGATCACTCCGCTTCGGGTCTACAGCATGCGACTCAAACGCCCTATTCAGACTCGCTTTCGCTACGGCTCCCCCACACGGGTTAACCTCGCCACACACCATAACTCGCAGGCTCATTCTTCAAAAGGCACGCAGTCACATCACAGCTGAGCAAGCCCAGCTAAGCTCCTACGGCTTGTAGGCACACGGTTTCAGGTACTATTTCACGACCCCTCACCGGGGCACTTTTCACCTTTCCCTCACGGTACTAGTGCACTATCGGTCATCAGGGAGTATTTAGGCTTACCAGGTGGTCCTGGCAGATTCACACAGGATTTCTCGGGCCCCGTGCTACTTGGGATCCCCTTCAGGAGTCCATCCGATTTCGCCTACCCGGCTCTCACGGTCTACGGCGCCCCTTCCCAGAGGCTTCAACTATCGGAAGGATTTCTTACTCCTCGAAGAAGCGGCAGCTCCTTCAGAAAGGTCCCACGACCCCGGACATGCAACGCCTGCCGGCTATCACACATGCCCGGTTTAGCCTCATCCGCTTTCGCTCACCACTACTCACGGAATCACTGTTGTTTTCTCTTCCTACGGGTACTGAGATGTTTCACTTCCCCGCGTTACCACCAACCGCCCTATACATTCAGGCGGAGGCAACACCACATGACTGGTGCTAGGTTTCCCCATTCGGACATCCCCGGATCAACGTCTGGTTGGCGACTCCCCGAGGCTTAACGCAGCCTCCCACGTCCTTCATCGGCTCCTGATGCCAAGGCATCCACCGTGTGCCCTAAAAAACTTGGCCACAAAGATGCTCGCGTCCACTATGCAAATCTCAAACAACAAACAGCGACC
>NZ_JBHZBH010000112.1:0-1622 GCF_042754765.1 Nonomuraea sp. NPDC059194
GTTGGGGCGATCGCTCATTAAGAGATCCTGGGTAGGCAGCCCTCGTAAGGGTTGTCACCTCTCGGCCCGGCGGGTGCATGGCCTGCGATCGGATCGCCGCTTGACGGCTCGCGTGCAGTGGCGCCGGCCCCGCCGGGACGGGGGCGTCGAGATCGGCATCAGGAAATAGCCCCGGATCGAGGGCCGCAGTAATGAGCTTCCGGCAGACGTCCTCACCGAACCCCTGGAGGTGACCTGCAGCGGAAGGAGTCACACCGTGCACACCGTCGGATGGGACTGGGGCAGTCAACGCCACGCGGTCACAGTTCTGGATGAGAGCGGCGCCACCAGCCAGCGATGGAACCTCAGCCACACCGAGGACGGCATCACCACCACCCTGCGCCGGCTGGCCGCCTACGGCGATCCCGCCCAGGTGCCCGTCGCGATCGAGACCAGCAAGGGACTGGTGGTCGACCGGCTGTTGGCTGCCGGGCACCCGGTCGTGGCCATCCACCCCGGCGCCTTCACCGCGATGCGTCCCCGCTGGGGCGCCTCCCGGGCCAAGAGCGACGCCTTCGACAGCTTCATGCTGGCCGACCTGCTCCGCACCGACGCGCCTCATCTGCGGTTCCTCACCCCCACCAAGCCGGCGACGCTGGAGATCCAGGCCCTGTCCCGTCAGCGCAGCGACCTCGTCGCCGCCCGCGTCAGCGCCGTCAACCAGTTGCGGGCGCTGCTGGAGGCGCACTGGCCCGGCGCGGCCCGTCTGTTCTCTCACCTGGACTCCGACATCTCGCTGTCGTTCCTGGAACGCTTCCCCAGCCCGCAGTCGGCCGCCAAGCTCAACCCCTCCACCATGAGCGCGTTCCTGCGCCGGTGCCGCTACAGCGGCGGCAAGTCCGGCGCCGAACTCGTCGAACGCCTGCGCCAGGCACCCCAGCCGGCCAGCAGGATCGGCCGCCACACCGTGACCATCCTGATCACCACACAGGTCGAGCAGGTCCGCGCCCTGATCCGCGGCATCGCCGACCTCGAAGCCGCCCTCAGCAAGACGCTGGACGAGCACCCCTACGCCGCCCTGTTCCGCGCCCTGCCCCGGGTCGGCATGGTCAACCTCGCCCAGATCATCGGCGAGATCGGCCCGATGCTGGAACGCGGCCTGACCGCTGACCAGCTCGCCGCCGAGGTCGGCATGGCCCCGGTCACCCGCGCCAGCGGCAAAGTCCACACCGTCGGCTTCCGGCACAGCGCCAACCGGGCTGCCCGCAAGGCCATGACCCACTTCGCCGACAACAGCCGGCACGCCAACCCCTGGGCCGAGCAGGCCTACCAGCGGGCCCGTGACCGCGGCAAACGCCATCCCAACGCGGTGCGCATCCTGGGCCGAGGCTGGCTACGCGTCATCCACGCCTGCTGGCGCAACGGCACCCCCTACGACCCCGCCGTCCACCACGCCAGAGCCCGCACCCCATCGGCTTCGTAGTCCTGCCGCGGCGCTTCCAGTCCTCGCTTCGCTGCGGTCCGGGTCACCTTGCCACCGGACACCCCGTCTCCTCACCGCATCTAAGACGCTTCATGCTGCGGCCATGACCAGCAATAGCGCCCCTATTTCGCAGCAGGGGTTGACTCAGGGAACTGCCGCG
>NZ_JBHZBH010000113.1:0-1609 GCF_042754765.1 Nonomuraea sp. NPDC059194
TTCGACATCGCGATCAGCGGCTGGTCGGTCAACCCCGACCCCGAAGAGGTCCTGGCCACGCACCTGTGCAGCAGGCGGCCCACCCCCTCGGGCGAGGGCGGCGGCACCGAGTCCTTCTACTGCGACAAGCAGTACGAGGAGCTCTACCAGTCGCAGCTCAAGGAGCTCGACACCGCCAAGCGGGCCGACATGATCAAGCAGATGCAGCAGCGCCTCTACACCGACGCGCCGGTCATCGCGATCTACTACCCGAACAACCTCGAGCTGTACCGCAAGGACAAGATCACCAGCATCACCCCGATCCCGTCGGGTAAGCAGGGCGAGGGCATCCTGTACGGCGGCGCGAGCGGCTACCCGATGGTCACCCTCGACGCCAAGGCCGTGGCCACCGGCGGTTCCGGCGGCAGCGGCGGTGGCTCCAACACCGGCCTGATCATCGGCGTCGTGGCGGCGGCGGTGGTCGTCCTCGGCGGTGCAGGGTTCCTGCTGTCCAGGCGGCGCAAGACCACCTCGGACGAACGCGAATAATGGCCACTCCGCTCGAAACCGAACCCGCCGCCGTCCAGACGGCGGCGGGTTCCGGCGAGGACCGCCCCGCCTACCGGGGCCTGCTCAGATACGCCCTCACCAAGCTCGGTGGGGCGCTGCTCAGCATCGCGATGGTGATCGTCGCGACGTTCTTCCTGTTCCGCCTCATCCCGGGTGACCCGGTCATCGCCTACACCCGCGACGTGCCGCTCAGCCCCGACCAGATCGACCTGCTGCGCAGGCAGATGGGCCTGGACAAGCCGCTGCTGCAGCAGTTCTTCGACTTCGTGCTGCGCACCCTGCAGTTCGACCTCGGCACCTCCTACGAGTACAAGCGGCCCGTCACCGACCTTATCGGCGAGCGGTTCGGCCCCACCCTGCTGCTGACCGGCGTCGGCCTGCTCATCGCGGTCAGCCTCGGCCTGTGGCAGGGCACCCGCGCCGCGTGGAACCACGGCGGCCGCCTCGACCGCTTCTCCACGGGCATCTCGCTCGTGCTGTGGTCGGTGCCGACGTTCTGGCTCGGTCTGCTGCTGCTCATGGTCCTCGGCGCGGGCATCGGCCCGATCCCCGGACTGTTCCCCACGCGCGGCATGGAGAGCGTCGACGCGCCCGACGGCTTCGCCTACGTGCTCGACGTCGCCCACCACATGGTGCTGCCGTGCCTCACCCTGGTCGCCGTCGTCTACGCGCAGTACCTGCTGGTCATGCGCTCCTCGCTGCTCGACGAGATCGGCCAGGACTACGTGACCACCGCGCGCGCCAAGGGGCTGCGCGACGACATGGTACGGCGGCGGCATGCCGTACCGAACGCGCTGCTGCCGACCGTGACGCTCGTCTTCATCCACATCGGGTTCGTGGTGGGCGGCGCGGTCTCCGTCGAGACCGTCTACTCGTGGCCCGGCCTCGGACTGCTGTTCTACGAGGCGATCAAGGGGCCCGACTTCGCGGTCATGCAGGGCACGTTCATGGTCGTCTGTGTCGCCGTCATCCTCATGAACACGCTGGCCGACGTGGCCTACCACGTCCTTGACCCGAGGGTGAGGTCGGCATGAGCTCCGTGACGTGGGCGCGCAGGCGC
>NZ_JBHZBH010000115.1:0-1527 GCF_042754765.1 Nonomuraea sp. NPDC059194
CTAGTACGGCAGCCGCCATTTGCTGGATGACCAGGGCGGATGCGCGGCGGGTCGATGTGATCTTGTGATCGGAATCCGGCCCAACGAGAACAGCCGCTCATGATCATGTCTGTGTGACGAGAACAAGATCGAGAGCGGCTGCTGCGCTCATCGTAGAGGCCCGCCGCATCCAGCGGAACACCAAGGAGCTGATGGCGGCGTTGGCGCCGATGTTCGCGCGGATCGAGCCACGGCGCCAAGCCGCGAAGTACGTCCGGGCAGTCACGTCTGATCTGCCCAAACGCAACGGATGGACGATCGCCGAGTGGGTAGGCGACCTCCGTCCAGACGCTACTCAGCGGCTGTTGAACCGAGCCCGCTGGGACACCCTTGGCGCGATGAGCATCATCCGTCGCTTCGCCGTGGACCGGCTGGATGCCACCGCCCGCCCCGGCAGCCTGACGATCGGGGCACTGGATGAATCGGGACAGGAGAAGAAGGGCAAGGCCACCGCGGGCGTCAAGCGCCAACACATGGGCTGCGCGGGCGGGATCGACAACGGCATCAACACCGTGCACCTGGCCTACGTCCGCGCCGGTACGGGACACGCGCTGATCGGCTCGCGGCAGTGGATCCCCGCCGAGCAGATCAGCGACCCGGTCACCGCGATTATCACCGGCCTGCCCTTCGACCTGACCTTCGCCACCAAAGGCGAGCTGGCCATCACCCTGCTGAGCGAGGCCTTCGCCGACGGTGTGCATCTGGACTTCGTCGCCGGCGACGAGGTCTACGGCGCGTGCACCACCCTGCGCCGCTTCCTGGAAGCCCACCGCCAGGCCTACGTGCTGCGCGTGCGCGCCACCTTCACCCTCACCCTCGGCGGCGGCACCTTCCTAACCGGCACCGAAGCCGTCGCCAAGCACCTGAAGCAGAAACGCAAGTGGACCATCCGCTCGGCCGGTGACGGCTCCAAGGGCGAACGCACCTACGCCTGGGCCTGGATCGCCACCGCCAGCCCCGTCCACTTCCTACTCATCCGCAAGCACCGCACCACCGGCGAACTGGCCTTCCACTACTGCTACGTCCCCGACGGTCAGCCCGCCACCCTGCCCCGCCTCATAGCCGCCGCCGGGCTACGCTGGCCGATCGAGGAGACCTTCGAGTTCGGCAAGGACCTGTTCGGCCTGGACCAGTCCCAGGTGCGCCTGTATGAGGCGGTCTTGCGCCATACCGTCCTGGTCATGGCCGCCCTGGCCATCTGCGCGGTGAGCGCCGCAACCGCGCGCCACCGCACCGACACCCAGGCCCCACCACCCACCCATGCCGAGCAGCGGCCACCCGAGGACCCCGGCATGATCCCGCTGACGATCGCCGAGATCAAGCGCCTGTTCAACGCCGTCATCACCCGCACGCTGTCGTTGGAGCACACCGCCCACTGGTCGACCTGGCGACGGCGACACCAAGCCCGAGCCCGCTGGTTCCACCGGCGCGCCCGCCTCACTACCGCATACGCCCAGCTCAACTAACGAATGGCGGCTGCCGTACTAG
>NZ_JBHZBH010000116.1:0-1519 GCF_042754765.1 Nonomuraea sp. NPDC059194
GCTAGTACTACATAGCTAGATCGGGATGAGTTGAAGGCGCAGGCGCTGCCTAAAGTGGTGCCTGCGCGCTGCGGCCTGGTGGCTCCTGCGATGGATCGACCAGTAAAGGCCCTGGTCGATGGCATGTTTGTCGTGGCCGATGAGGTTGAACAGGCGGCGGATCTCAGCGATGGACAGGGTGATCAGGCGACGTGGCGGCCGCCGGGAGAGGCGCTCGTCGGTCGAGCCTGGCTTGGGTGGAATCGCCGGTGTTGTGCTCTGGGTCGCTGGAGGTTGTCCACAGGGTATGGTCCCCCTTTTTCGCGGTGCGGCGGAGAACGGCTAGAAAGGCCAGCGCGAGCATGGCCAGAGTGATGTGTCGGTACCACGCGTGGTAGAGCCGGAACTGATACTGATCCAGCCCGGCTTCTTGTTTGGCGGCCTCGAAACATTCCTCGATCGGCCAGCGGGAGCCGATCACACGGACCAGTTCGGACAGGCCCTCCTGGCGTGGATCGAAGCAGTGGAAGTAGGCGAGCTCGCCGTCGGCGATATTGCGCCGCACGACATAGCGGTGGCCGGGACGAGTGGTTTCAATGATGGCCCAGTCATAGACGCGGAAGCCCTTGGTGCCGATGCCGCAGGCCCGCCGCTGCCAATCGTGTGGACGCAGGCGGGCTGTCAGCTCGGCTACGGCCGGATTTTCCGCAGCCGGGCGTTGGTTGCCGGTGGTGATGTCGGTCGTCTTGGGCACCGCCATGCAGTAGGCGATCTGCTCATGCTCCAAATAGATGCGTAGCCCGGGATTTTGGCCGAATTCCTCGTCGGCGGCGAACCAGGCGAACGGGACGCCGGCCGCACGGGTCCGCTCGATCATGGCCTGCACCTGCTGCGGCCGGGTAGCGAAGGTCAACTCGTCAGGAACGTGGGCCTCAGCGCGCCGGAGGCGGTCGGCGCACCAGGAATGCTCGGGCATATACAACTCGCGGTCGATCAGCATGCGGTCCCCGCGCGTGTTGGTATACGCCAGGAACACGCCGATCTGGCAGTTGTCGGTCCGGCCTAGTGTCCCGGAGTACTGCCGCTGCACACCCGCTGACTTTCTGCCCTTCTTGGCGAACCCGGTCGGGTCGGCGATCAGTACCGCACGCTCGTCGGCGAGGTGTTCCATCGCGTATGCGCGCACCTCATCGCGCAGTCCGTCGGCGTCCCACGGCGTCAGGTTGATGAATCGCTGAATCGCGGTGAGTCGGCGCTCTCCGGTGAATTCCGCGATCGTCCAGGAGTTCTTGCGCGCCAGCGGTGCCAGGAGGCCGCGCAGATACTGCTGGAAATGCTGACGCGGCTCCGGCCGCATCCAGCGGCCCGCGAACCGGGCGCACAACTGCTCGAATTCCGACTTCCATTCGTCCAGATCCGCGGGCGTCACCGCGTCGGCGTATTCGTGAGGCTGGGGCACGCCAGCACAGTCACATACCCCAGCCTTCTCGCGCAGGGAAACCGATCGATCACCTCGTGCGATCTAGCCATGTAGTACTAG
>NZ_JBHZBH010000117.1:0-1506 GCF_042754765.1 Nonomuraea sp. NPDC059194
CCGACGAAGACATCCCAGGAGCTTTGATGTCAAGCAGCAGCCTCTTGGGCATGGTGGGACCAAGCGGTCGCCTCGTCGTAGAGGGTGCCGCTCTTGAGGCAGCCGTGCAGGATACCGACCAGTCGATTGGCTACCTGGCGCAGCGCGGCGTTGTAGTCGATGTCGCGGGCACGTTGTTTGTCGTAGTACGCGCGAGCGCCGGGCGAGGCATTGATGGCATTGGACGCCTGGGCCATGAGAGCGTCGATAAGGCGGTCGTTGTGCACGAAGCGGGCCGCGACGACCTTCTTCTTGCCCGAGGCGCGGGTGATCGGGCTGGTGCCGGCGTAGTTCTTGCGGGCCTTGGCGGAGGTGTAGCGGTCGGGGTCGTCGCCGAACTCTGCGAGCACCCGGGCGCCGAGGATCGGTCCCAGGCCGGGCTGGGAGGTGATGATCTCAGCGGCCGGGTGCAGGCCAAAATGCGCCTCGACCTCCTTGTGCAGGGCGGCGACCTGCTCGTTCAAGGTGGCCAGGATGCTCGTCAGGGCGCGGGTGGTGACGGCGTAGGCGGCCGTCACCACCGGCGGCTGGCCCAGGTGCTCGGCGCGCAACGCGGCCTGGATCCGGGCGGCTCGCTCGGTCAGATCGCCCCGGCGGTGGGCGCGTTTGAGCGCGGCGGCGATCTGACTGATGGTCAGCTTGGCCGCCGCGGCCGGGTCGGGAGCCTTGGCCAGCAGTTCCAGCGCCTCGGGGGCATCCAGGTCCTCGAAGGCGTCCAGAGCGGCGGGGAAGTAGTCGCGCAGCGCGTGCCGCAACCGCTGGGCATGGCGGGTGCGATCCCAGATCAGGGTCTTGTGGGTCCGGGTGACGACCTTGATCGCCTCTGCCAGGCCGCTGTCCCCGGCCACCGGGCGCAACTGGTGGGCGTCGGTGCGGACCATGTCGGCCAGCATGTGCGCGTCGGCCGCATCGCTCTTGGCGCCCGAGACCGCCAGCCGTTCCCGGTAGCGGGCGGCCTGCAGCGGGTTGACCGCGTACACCGCGTACCCCGCGGCCACCAGCGCCCGCACCCACGGGCCGCGGTCGGTCTCGATCCCCACGATCACCTCGGCGTCCTCGGGATCGTCCCCGAGGTGCTGGCCGATCAGGGCGTGCAGCCGGGCCATGCCTGCCACGCCCTCCGCAAGCCGCGCCTTGGCCAGTCTGCGGCCCGAGACATCCATCAGCTCCACGTCGTGGTGCGTCTCGGCCCAGTCATCGCCGACGAACAGTCGCAACGTCTCTCCCATCTCCGCCATCGCCGGTCAGCAACCTGCGGGAGAACCATCGGCGACCTAATGAAACAGTGCTCATCCCCACGACGGGCAGGCACGACATCCCAGCAGCGATCAACTCTCCCGACCTACCAGCAGGGGCACGATCTTCGTCAAGGACTCAACGCCCAGGAGGACCGAGTGCTCACCCACCGGCGGCCGCTATCCACCATGGAGTCTGCCGGATGGCCTGCTCCTAAGACTCATTAGGAGG
>NZ_JBHZBH010000118.1:0-1448 GCF_042754765.1 Nonomuraea sp. NPDC059194
GGTTAGCGTCCACGAGGGTGGTGTACGGGTTTGAACCCAATCATCACCTTGATGCCCGATAGGGAAGATCGATGTGACATGAGGGCGGCCACTCCGCGATCCTTCACAGCTGTCGAAGGCATAAGAAGGAGAACGAGAAGTGGCCGCTATGGACATTCTGCCTGTTGGCGATGGGTGGTTCGACGAGACCCTCGCGCAGGCCTCACCCGACGTGCTGCGCGAGATGGTCACGCGGATGGCGCAGTTGATGATGGACGCCGAGGCCGAGCAGCGGTGCGGCGCCGGCTACGGCGAGATCAGCGACCAGCGGGTCAACAGCCGCAACGGGTACCGGCGCCGTGAGTGGGACACCCGGGCGGGAACCGTGGAGCTGGCCATTCCCAAGCTGCGGCAGGGCAGCTACTACCCCGAGTGGCTGCTGGAGCGGCAGCGACGCGCCGAGCGGGCGCTGGCCTCGGTGGTCGCCACGTCCTACCTGCTCGGGGTCTCGACGCGGCGGGTGGAAAAGCTCGCCGAACAGCTCGGCGTGACCCGGCTGTCCAAGTCGCAGGTCAGCGTGATGGCCAGGGAACTGGACCAGATGGTGGCCGAGTTCCGCGACCGGCCGCTGGATGCCGGGCCGTACACCTTCGTGTGGATCGACGCGTTGACGCAGAAGGTGCGCGAGGGCGGGCGGACGGTCAACGTGCACGCCCTGGTCGCCACCGGCGTGAACGCCGACGGGCACCGCGAGATCCTCGGCATCGACGTCGTGTCGTCGGAGGATGGGGCGGGCTGGCTGGCGTTCCTGCGCGGCCTGGTCGCCCGCGGCCTGTCCGGGGTCAGCTTGGTGATCTCCGACTGTCACGCCGGGCTGCGCGATGCGATCGCCGCCACCCTGCCCGGCGCGTCCTGGCAAAGGTGCAGGTCACACTATGCGCGGAACTTGCTGACCTGCGTCGCGAAGACGGCCCAGCCATGGGTGGCGACCATGCTGCGCACCGTCTTCGAGCAGCCCGACGCCGCCTCTGTCCACGCCCAGCACCGGCAGGTCGTGCAGGTGCTGGAGGCTAAGTATCCCAAGGCCGCCGCCCATCTCGACGAGGCCCGCGATGACATCCTCGCCTTCGCGCTCTACCCCAAGAGCGTGTGGCGGCAGATCTGGTCCAACAACCCCCAGGAACGTCTGAACAAGGAGATCCGGCGGCGGACCGACGTCGTCGGCATCTTCCCCAACCGGGACGCGATCGTCCGCCTCGTCGGGGCGGTGCTGGCCGAGCAGCACGACGAGTGGACCGAAGGCCGCCGCTATCTGGGCCTGGAAGTCCTGGCCGAATGCCGCAAAGCCACCGAGAGAACAGGAACAGACAAGGACGGTGCTAATGTGACAATTGATGCGATTGCCGCTTAACTGGCAAACAGATCGCAGAGTGGTCGAATTCTCATACACCACGATCTTGGACGCGGCC
>NZ_JBHZBH010000119.1:0-1367 GCF_042754765.1 Nonomuraea sp. NPDC059194
GCAGGTCAGTCGCTAGGTCCCCTGCGGGGACGCCGCGCATGCGGGAAAATGTGGGTAGGTCGCCCGCCGACGTCGATATCCTCTTGGCGCAGGTGAGGCCGCAGGTCAGTCTGATTGCTGGGAGCCACATCAAGGGGCTGCGCATTGTTGCCACGAGCACGAGGGTCCGACTCTCTTCTTCCCCGGCTGGCTCCTGCGGGTGGCCGTTGCCCCCGTCCCTGCGATGAGCGGAGATCTCATCATGGCCATGGAAGAGGCTGATACTCAGGACCTGTATGTGCAGCGGATCGCGGCTCTGGATCTGGGCAAGGCCGGCCTGGAGGCGTGTGTGCGAATCCCCCACCACACCGTGCCCGAGCGGCGGATGCAAGAGGTCCGCCCCTATCAGACGACCACCGCGCAGCTGCTGGCGATGGCTGACTGGTTTCGCCAGCACGGCGTCACCCGGGTGGTGATGGAGGCAACGGGCGACTACTGGAAGGGGGTGTACTTCCTGCTGGAGGCCGAAGGGTTGGAGTGCTGGCTGGTCAATCCACGGGAGGTGAAGAACGTTCCTGGCCGGGCCAAGACCGACAAGCTGGACTGCATCTGGCTGGCGAAGGTAGCCGAGCGGGGGATGTGTCGCCCCTCGCTGGTGCACCCGCCCGAGATCCGGCGCCTGCGGGATCTGACCCGGTATCGCCGGGCGCTGGTGCAGGACCAGGCCCGAGAACGGCAGCGCGCCGAGAAGCTGCTGGAGGACGCCCAGATCAAGATCAGCTCGGTGCTGTCGGACCTGCACGGGGTCTCCGGGCGGGCGATGATGGAGGCTCTCATCGCTGGCACGCGTGACCCGCAGGTGCTGGCCGAGCTGGCGCGGCGCCGGGCCCGCCACAAGATCGGCGAGCTGACCGAGGCTCTGCGGGGCTTCTTCACCGACCACCACGCGCGGATCTTGCGCATGATGCTCGACAACATCGACCGGCTGGGTGAACAGATCGCCGCGCTCGACGCCCAGATCGAGGAGGAGATCGCCCCTTTCGCTCACCAGGTGGCCCAGCTGTGTGAGGTCATCGGCATCGACCTGGTCGCCGCCGCTGAACTGATCGGCGAGGTCGGGGTGGACATGACCAGATTCCCGACGGCGGCGCATCTGGTCTCCTGGGCCAAGTTTTGTCCCCAGACCCATGAATCGGCGGGGAAGAAGAAGGCCAAGGGCCGTGGCCGGGGCGATCCGTGGCTGGCCGGCACGCTGGGCCGGATTGTCTTCGGCTTCTCCCGCACCCAGACCTTCCTGGGCGCCCAGTATCGGAAACGTGCCCGCCGGATCGGCAAACAGAAAGCGATCGTCGCCGGCGGTAACTCGGTCCTGACAGTGATCTGGCACC
>NZ_JBHZBH010000120.1:0-1361 GCF_042754765.1 Nonomuraea sp. NPDC059194
GAAGCGCCGATAACGCCACGAGCAGGCACAGAAGACGATCAAGGTGTCAAGCATCAAGCGAAGCCAGAGTGTCAACCATCAAGCGAGATAGGACACGGGCATTGGGCCAGATCTTGCCGAATTGTTCTTGTAGGTATCAAGGCGGCGGCTGCGCCGCCGCAGCCCGCGCGGCCCTCCCCGCGCGAGCTGCGGCCTGGGGGCCGGTCTCGCGCGGGGAACCGCGCGGGCTAACCACGCCGACCCCAGATCAACCCGAAGCGCCGCCCAGTTCCGAAGCCTCATGCCCGGGACGGGAAGAACCTCAAACCGGGGGACCCCAGCGTATGGTCGGGAGGTGTGAGGACAGCACCGCCCTCACGATCGCCTGACTGTGGCGAGCCGCCGTTCCTGGTTGGGGGCGATCGAAGGTCCGGGACTTCGTTCCTCAGCCCCGGCCCACCGAGCAGCCAAGCACCGCTAAGAGGCGGCCCTGTTCAGAACTTCCGTAGCTGGCTTCGGAGCCGTTCGAGAAGAGCCGGCGGAGGAACATGCACAGGTCGGATGGCGTAACCGGGGAAGCCTCCCCAGGCGAGGGACCGGCGCAGGTACTCGACAAGCGAAATGGACCCCGATACCGGTATGCCCCGAAGCGGCGGGTCGGGGTTCGCGTTCGGGAGACGGATGCAGTGATCTCCCCCGCTAAAGTTCGCCTTAGCCGCCCCATCCGGCGCAATGCTGAAAAAGAAACCGTTCGCATGGAACCCACACAGTTCATCTTCTTCGGGATCCGTACAGGCGCACCCCAGGCTGACGTCTCCCACGGTCGAACTGAGCATGTCCCAGAGCATCCGGCCGGAGTGGAGGACCAGAGGGTCCGGATAAAGATCCCTTGGCTCGCGTGGGGGTGCGTGGTAGCGGACGTGAGGCAGCATTGAGCCCCCATCCCCGCACAGATCGACCGCACCCACGATCTCCAGGCAAGCGCGAAGCGCTACAGGGAGGGGACCGATGACGGCTTCGGCCTTCGCAATCGCTTCGAAATCATCCTCGGTGGGGGCTTGGCGGACTGTCTCAGGGCTAGCGAACGCGTACCCAGCGGAAGAGAGCCGGTCGACCAGCACATCCACGTTGGCCGCCACCCGCCGCATGGTCTCGCTCGCGACGTCCTCGGCATCCTCCCGAAGACTCTCAGGCACTCCCGCAGACCCGAAGGCTCGAAGGTCGTTCCACACCGCGACATGATCGCCCGACCGATATCTGCTCGCCCACGATGTCACGGTCGATGATCCTAGTACGGCAGCCGCCATTCGTTAGTTGAGCTGGGCGTATGCGGTAGTGAGGCGGGCGCGCCGGTGGAACCAGCGGGCTCGGGCTTGGTGTCG
>NZ_JBHZBH010000121.1:0-1357 GCF_042754765.1 Nonomuraea sp. NPDC059194
CAGGGCTGATGCGTTCTCACGTGGTGAGACCAAGTAGCTGAAGTCCGTCGGCGGGATGGTTGCGGTAATGATCGGTGGCGGCGGCGATGTTGGTCCAGCCGATCAGGCGGGTCAGGCCGATGGCCAGGTTGCGGAGGCTAGCCAAGAGTCGTGGTGCGGTGCCGGTCCTCACCTTGCAGGCGTCTTCGCGGTAGGTGACGTCGCGGATGTGGTGCAGGGCTTCGATGCTCCAGTGCCCGCGGATCAGCGCGGCGAGCTGGGCGTGAGTGATCTGGCCCGGCGGGAGACTCGTGATGGCGTAGATCGTGACGATGGTGGTCTTGCCGGTCCTGCGGTCGGTACGGCGGCGCTTGACCTGGATGGCCTGCAGGGCGTGCGGGAAGGGCAGGCCAGGCCGGACGGTGCAGATCTTCATGCGGCGGATCTCGCGACGCCCGTGCCCGGTCTCGTCGGTGCGGTCGTTGAGAATGGCCTCGCGCCAGGGCAGGGCCTTGAGCCTGCGGTGCAGCGTGGGCTGGTTGCCCTTGACCACCAGCAGGTAGTGGCCGCCGGCGGCGACGATCTGCCGGGCGTGCTCGTGCTGGGTGTGCAGGGCGTCGGCAGTGACCACCACGCCGGACAGGTCCAGCTCGGCCAGCAGCGGCGTGAAGGCGGGGATCTCATTGCTCTTGGCCGCGACCTGGGCTTGGGCCACCACCACCTGGGTGTCGTGACGGACGGCGGCCAACAGGTGGGTCACGCCTTCGCTGGTACGGCTGCCGCGCAGCGTCTTGCCGTCCACGGCCAGGCCGAGCAGCGGCATGCGGGTGAGCGTGGTGGGTGGCGGAGCACAGGTAGTCAGCGTGGCCAGGTAGGCGCAGGTCGCGGCGTCGAAGGCGTCGCCGTCCAAGCGCGACAGCAGTCGTCCCAGGGTGCTGGCAGCCAGCCGTATCGCGGCAGGTAAGCCGAGGCGCTCGCGCAGCTCGGGATCGCATCCGGTGATGAACCGGGTCATCTTCGCCAGGGAGGTGGCGCCGCCGAGGACGGCGAGCAAGGCCAAGGCCAGCAGCGGTCCGAGCGGGTAGCGGCGCCCGCGACGGCTGCGCGGGTCGGGTACGGCGTGCAGGACCTCGACCAGGGCGGGCAGGTCGGTGAGGTCCATCAGCGGGTCGGAGGCGGTGACGTGCTCCAGGTGGCGGCAGAGCACGTCGATCGGGGAAGATGGCACGCGAACGCGGCCCCTGTTCTTGATCGACTGGCTTAGACAACCGACGATCATCAGGGGTCGCGTTTGTCATCTCCACACCGGGGCGCCGCTCAGCGATCCGTCCGTCCCAGGGCCGCAACCGTCTCACCAGCCGAGAACGCTTCAGCCCTG
>NZ_JBHZBH010000122.1:0-1115 GCF_042754765.1 Nonomuraea sp. NPDC059194
CGGTGCTAATGTGACAATTGATGCGATTGCCGCTTAACTGGCAAACAGATCGCAGAGTGGTCGAATTCTCATACACCACGATCTTGGACGCGGCCATCGCCGGGAACCGCGGTGCCTGCCCAAGAAGTTCACGCCATGCGTTGTCGGTGTCGCTCATGGCGGAGACCCTAGCGATCACATCTGACATGTCATCCGATGTACGGCAGGCCGGTTCTGCGGCATGCCCTGGCAGGAGGTAGAAACCCTGGTCGGGCCATTCCCCGACCGCCTGCACGACTCCAGGCCTCGCCGATGGCGGCCCCGTCTCTACTTCTGGGACGACCTTGAAATCCTGATCTGCCATGGGCTTGTGAACGATATCGGAGTGCCCCTGTGGCGTGACACGGTTGCCTTCCCCACCGCACTGTCCGGCTGGGAACGAGCCGTCCCCGCTCGACTCAACCTGCCAGACGTCCTCGACGCCCTGGACACGGCTGGATGTGATCGGGAAGAAGCCCCTGGCAGGGTGACGAGGCCCGCGGTATCCGAACCCGCCGACATGGCGTCCGCCTTGTCTCCGGCCCCGAGCGCCATTCAGGAGCTAAGCGCCTGCACAAGATCTACAAGTCGGACCACCAGGTAGACCAGAACGATCATTCGCTACGACAAGGGCTAACCATCCGATGAAGCGACGGGGGATGTGCTGTCACCAGACATCAAAACGCCCCGAACGATGATCCGTTCGGGGCGTTTCTGCTGTTCAAAGCTGGTGGTCAGGGGCAGGGTCGAACTGCCGACCTTCCGCTTTTCAGGCGGACCAATCACCTTGATCGTTTTGTTCGGCACAAGGCCAGAGGGTGGTGGACGGTTGCCGCCGTGGGCTGACGGAAGCCGACGTTGTCGTCAGCGATGTCGTCAACAGCACCACCGTGCCCAGTGGCAAGGCCCGACGCAGGAGGGCTGCGGCAGCGATCGCCCCAACCCGTGACCTTCCGGCACCGAAGTGGCGATCGACACGGCGGCAACCAGTCGCCGACCTAACCTCGGCTATTCAGCCGGTATTTCACTCTGAAGATCGATAACTGAAGAAGGTGCCTCCGACCTGCGATGATCTGACTGCTTAGATCACGAACATC
>NZ_JBHZBH010000123.1:0-1101 GCF_042754765.1 Nonomuraea sp. NPDC059194
CACGGCGGAAGACGCGGTGGACGATCTCCATGTCCTGGGTGTTGACGCTCATCTGTTCCCGCCCTTCATCGGTTGCGATGTGTTCAGGCTGCTCCCGGGTATTTGGAGGGGACTTGGAGCCGATTTGGAACGTCCAATACGATGTGCAGATCATGGTCTTCATCCGGGTGCTGGGCGCGTTCGCCGCCGAGGTGAACGGTGAGCCCGTCCACCTCGGCGGGCCCCGGCAGCGGGGCGTGCTGGCGTTGCTGGTGGCGGCGCGTGGGCAGGTCGTGCCGGTCGACCGGATGATCGAGGATCTGTGGCGCGGGGAGCCGCCCGCGCGGGCGCTGATGTCCCTGCAGGCGTATGTGTCCAACCTGCGTCGGCTGCTGGAGCCCGGACGTCCGCCGCGCACGCCGGCCCGGCTGCTGGTGAGCGCGGCGCCGGGTTATGCGCTGCGGCTGCCGCCGGAGGCGGTGGACGCGTGGCGGTTCGAGGGCCTGCTGGGCCAAGCGCGTACGGACACCGACCTACGCGCCGCGCAGGCTCGGCTCGCCGAGGCGCTGGGGCTGTGGCAGGGACCGGCGTTCGCCGAGGTCGCCGACGAGCCGTGGGCCGCCGCCGAGACGGCCCGGCTGACCGAGCTGCGCCTGGTCGCCACCGAGCTGCACGTCGCGGCGGGTCTGCGTATCGGCGACCCCGCCGCGGTGGTTCCCGAGGCCGAGCGGCTCACCCGCGAGGAGCCTCTGCGCGAGGAAGGCTGGCGGCTGCACGCCCTGGCCTTGTGGAGCAGTGGCCGCCAAGCCGACGCGCTGGCGACGCTCCGCCGCGCCCGCGGCATCCTCGCCGAGGAGCTCGGGCTCGACCCCGGCCCGGACCTGACAGCGTTGGAGGAGGCGATCCTCACCCAGCGCACGGACGTCCTCCACGCGTCCGCGCCCCTGCCACCGCGAGCTGTCCCGCTGCCGCAGACGGTTCCGATCACCGAGGCGCCGTTCGTCGGACGCCAGGAGGAGCTGGCGGTACTGGTCGCGGCCGCTGCCGAGGCCGCCGCCGACGGAGCGCGCATCGCCCTTGTCACCGGCGAGGCTGGGCTCGGCAAGTCGACGCTGCTGGAAC
>NZ_JBHZBH010000124.1:0-1043 GCF_042754765.1 Nonomuraea sp. NPDC059194
CCCCCAGAGTGTGGCGCGTTCGTCCAGCCCCGTCAGCTCGGCGACCTGCGCGTGCTCGTGTGCCTCGCCATCCTGGCGGACTGCCGCCTGCCAGGCCTTCTCGGGCAGTTTGGCAATCGCGCTTTCGTCGGTATCGGTGATCTTCCAGCCGACGGTGAAGCGGACCGTGCGCCGGGTGGTGTTCAACCCTTGCATGTGTCCGACCAGGTCGTGGGTGGCGCCCGCGCCGTCGATCCGGATCCAGATCTTGGCCCGGAAGCCCTCGGGGATCTGAGCGATGGCGGCGGTGAGGACCCGCACGTGGTCGGTCACGGTGTTGGAGCCGGCTGATCCGGTGCGCAGCAGCATCGCCAGCGACTCGTGGGTGTTGGCGCACCAGGCGGCCAGCGGGTGGAAACCCCAGCCTTTCTTGAACGTGGCCGAGGCGCCCTGTTTGTTGGAGTGGGCGGTGATTAGCGTGGCGTCCAGATCGATCACGATCCAGCCGGTCAGCACCTTCCCGGCCACCTCCAGCCAGGGGAATCCTGTCTCGGTGGCGGAGATCAGGTCCCACACGTGCCGCCGCACCCGGGCACGAGCTCGGGCGAGTCTGGTCCGCAGCAGCTCGGAGTCACCGATCGGCTCCAGCGCCCGGCGGATGGTGGAGTCTGAGGGAGGAGTGCCGAACAGCTGCTCGTGGTGGGCCAGCAGGGAGATCTGCCGCATGCTGGTCGCGCCCAGCGTGATCGCCACCGCGAGCTGTACCAGCACCACGCCCCGGTCCCATACCGGCGAGCCGCCCAGCCGGGCGAACACTCCGCCGAGCGCTCCGGTTAACCCCGTCTGATCAGCGCTTTTGCGCAGGAGCACGGCTCCCGCGTGCCCGATGAGCCCCTTGCCGTCCCCGCGGACAGACAAGCGGCGGTCCCATGCCGTACCGTTCACCCGGAAGGTGCGTCCGTTCTGTGCGATGTTCGTGATCTAAGCAGTCAGATCATCGCAGGTCGGAGGCACCTTCTTCAGTTATCGATCTTCAGAGTGAAATACCGGCTGAATAGCCGAGG
>NZ_JBHZBH010000125.1:0-1033 GCF_042754765.1 Nonomuraea sp. NPDC059194
GCGAAGGTGAGAACTTAAGCGCCGGTAAACGGCGGTGGTAACTATAACCATCCTAAGGTAGCGAAATTCCTTGTCGGGTAAGTTCCGACCTGCACGAATGGCGTAACGACTTCCCCGCTGTCTCAACCGCAGACCCGGCGAAATTGCACTACGAGTAAAGATGCTCGTTACGCGCAGCAGGACGGAAAGACCCCGGGACCTTCACTACAGCTTGACATTGGCGTTTGGAGCGTCTTGTGTAGGATAGGTGGGAGACTGGGAAGCTCGGACGCTAGTTCGGGTGGAGTCATTGGTGAAATACCACTCTGGTCGTTTTGAACGTCTAACTCTGGTCCGTGATCCGGATCGGGGACAGTGTCTGGTGGGTAGTTTAACTGGGGCGGTTGCCTCCTAAAGAGTAACGGAGGCGCCCAAAGGTTCCCTCAGCCTGGTTGGCAATCAGGTGTTGAGTGTAAGTGCACAAGGGAGCTTGACTGTGAGACTGACGGGTCGAGCAGGAGCGAAAGCTGGGACTAGTGATCCGGCGGTGGCATGTGGAAGCGCCGTCGCTCAACGGCTAAAAGGTACCCCGGGGATAACAGGCTGATCTTCCCCAAGAGTCCATATCGACGGGATGGTTTGGCACCTCGATGTCGGCTCGTCGCATCCTGGGGCTGGAGTAGGTCCCAAGGGTTGGGCTGTTCGCCCATTAAAGCGGTACGCGAGCTGGGTTTAGAACGTCGCGAGACAGTTCGGTCCCTATCCGCTGCGCGCGTAGGAGACTTGAAAGGGGCTGTCCCTAGTACGAGAGGACCGGGACGGACGAACCTCTGGTGTGCCAGTTGTACCGCCAGGTGCACGGCTGGTTGGCTACGTTCGGAAGGGATAACCGCTGAAAGCATCTAAGCGGGAAGCTCGCCTTGAGATGAGGTCTCCCACCCTGTGAGGGGGTAAGGCTCCCGGTAGACGACCGGGTTGATAGGCCGGAGGTGGAAGCGCGGTAACGTGTGGAGCTGACCGGTACTAATAGGCCGAGGACTTGACCACAAAGCAT